>NZ_JBSFGB010000037.1:0-85134 GCF_053596375.1 Streptomyces sp. NPDC001709
GCGACTGCGAGACGGCGAGGTCTCCGCGATCGTCACCACGGTCCGCGAACGCCGCCCGGAGTACTGCCGCGACGAGGACGGCAACCAGCCCGGCGCGGCCGGGGGCTCGCTGCCCGGCAGCAGGCCGATCAGCCGGTCGCCGACCAGGGTGAGCTGGCGGACGTACTCCCGGCAGTCCGCGCACCGGTCCAGGTGGGCGACCGCCTCGGCGCGCTCCCGGCCGGGCAGCACGCCCAGCGCCAGCTCGGCGCCGATCTCCCGCAGCCGGTCGCAGTTCGCGTCACTGGACATGGTCGCCTCGCTTCGAAGACGCGAGTGTGGTGCGCAGTTTCGCCATGGCGGCCCTGATCCGCGTCTTGGCGGTGCCCAGCGGGACCCCTTCCGTGTCGGCGATCTGCCGGGCCGTCATTCCGTAGATACCCGCCATCACCAGGGCCCTGGCCTGTTCCCGGGGCAGCCGCGCCACGGCCGCCCGCAGCTGGGAGGAGGTCTCGTCGGCCAGCGCCCACTGCTCGGGGGTCTCGGTGACCACGCCGATGACGGCGTCGAGGTCCTCCGGTGCCATCGGCTCGGTCCGCCGGGCCCGGACGGCGTCGACGGCGAGGTTGTGCGCGATGGTCGTCAGCCAGGTGCTGACCGAGCCGCGGCGCGAGTCGTAGACCTGGGCGTGCCGCCATGCGCGCTCGAACGTCAACTGTGCGACGTCCTCGGCGAGTTGCTCGTCCCCGGTGACGGCCATGGCAACCCCGAAGACCCGGTGCTGGAACCTGCGTACGAAGATCACCGCGAGTTCCGGATCACCGGTGGCCAGCCCGGACAGCAGGGCCTCGTCCGGGAGGCGGCCCACGGGGAACCGGAAACCCGACACACCCCTGTATACGGTCGACGGCCGCCAGGGGATTGCCCGCCCGCCTGCCCGCCCGCCGCGGAAGATCACATTCCCATTCTCCGCCGACGGACGGGGCGCCGCATGCGGGCTCAGTGGCCGTTCTGCGCCAGCCGGAGCAGGTGATCCGCCAGGGCCTGGCCCCCGCTCGGCTCCCGGCTGATCAGCAGCAGGGTGTCGTCACCGGCGATCGTGCCCAGGATGTCGTGCAGCTCGGCCTGGTCGATGGCCGAGGCCAGGAACTGGGCCGCACCGGGCGGGGTGCGCAGGACCACGAGGTTGGCGGAGGCCTCCGCCGAGATCAGCAATTCCTGGGAGAGGCGCCGCATGCGCTCCTCCTTCGCCGACTCCCCCAGCGGAGCACGCGGCGTGCGGAAACCGCCCTCGCTCGGCACCGCGTAGATCAGCTCACCGTCCGTGTTGCGGATCTTCACCGCGTTCAGCTCGTCGAGGTCCCGGGAGAGCGTCGCCTGGGTGACGCTCAGCCCGTCGTCGGCGAGCAGCTTGGCCAGCTGGCTCTGCGACCGCACCGGCTGCCGGTTGAGGATGTCCACGATCCGGCGGTGCCGCGCGGTACGGGTCTGCGGCACCGCGGGTCCGGCACCCGCCGCCTGCTCGTGCTCCTGCGCCTGGCTCATCGTCGTCTCATTCTCCGGATCGTCCTTCCCCATCCGCTGGGTTGCCCCCTGGGTGAGCTGCGTCGAGGATGCCGGGCAGCGCCTGGAGGAAGGCACCCACCTCGGCGTCGGAGATGTTCAGCGGCGGCATGAGCCGTACGACGCCGGGGGCGGGCGCGTTCACCAGGAACCCGGCCTCCTGGGCCGCCTGCTGCACCCGAGGTGCGTGCGGCCCGGTGAGCACGATACCCAGGAGCAGGCCGGCACCCCGTACATAATCGATCAGCGGGTGGCCCAGGCCCTCGATTCCCTCGCGCAGCTTCTCGCTCTGCCGCTTGACGTTCTCCAGCAGACCTTCGCCCGCGATGGTGTCGAGCACGGCGAGCCCGGCGGCGCAGGCGACCGGGTTGCCGCCGAAGGTGGTCCCGTGGTGGCCGGGGTGGAGCAGTTCGGCGGCCCGGCCGAAGGCCACGGTGGCGCCGAGCGGCAGTCCGCCGCCGAGCTGCTTGGCGAGGGTGACGACGTCGGGCAGGACACCTTCGTGGGCCTGGTACTCGAACCAGGTCCCGGTGCGTCCGATGCCGGTCTGCACCTCGTCCAGGACCAGCAGCGCGCCGGCGGCGGCGGTGATCGCCCGGGCGGCCTTCAGATAGCCGGCCGGCGGCACCACCACCCCGTTCTCGCCCTGGATCGGCTCGATGACGACGAGGGCCGTCTCCTCGGTGACCGCCGCCGCCAGGGCCTGCGCGTCGCCGTAGGGCACGTGGGTGACGTCGCCGGGCAGCGGCCGGAACGGGTCCTGCTTGGCGGCCTGGCCGGTGAGCGCGAGGGCGCCCATCGTGCGGCCGTGGAAGCCGCCGTCCGTGGCGACCATGTGGGTGCGCCCGGTGAGCCGGCCGATCTTGAAGGCGGCCTCGTTGGCCTCGGCGCCGGAGTTGCAGAAGAAGACCCGGCCTTCGCGGCCGAAGAGCTGCAGCAGCCGTTCGGCGAGGGCGACGGTGGGCTCGGCCATGAAGAAGTTGGAGATGTGGCCGAGCCGGCCGATCTGCCGGCTGACGGCCTCGACGATCGCCGGGTGGGCGTGACCGAGGGCGTTGGTGGCGATACCGCCGACGAAGTCGTGGTACGCGCGGCCCTCGGCGTCCCACACCCGCACGCCCTCGCCGCGTACGAGGGGCAGGCGCGGGGTGCCGTAGTTGTTCATGAGCGCGCCCTGCCAGCGCTGGGTCAGCTCCTGGTTGCTCATGACTCCCCCTGTTCGTCGGGCACGACCATCGTGCCGATGCCTTCGTCGGTGAAGATCTCCAGCAGGATCGAGTGCTGGACCCGGCCGTCGATGACGCGGGCGGTCGTCACACCGCCTCGCACGGCGTGCAGGCAGCCCTCCATCTTCGGCACCATGCCGGAGCTCAACTCCGGGAGCAGCTTCTCCAGTTGGGAAGCGGTGAGGCGGCTGATCACCTCGTCGGAGTTCGGCCAGTCCTCGTAGAGGCCCTCGACGTCGGTGAGGACCATGAGGGTCTCGGCGCCGAGTGCCGCGGCGAGGGCCGCGGCGGCCGTGTCGGCGTTGACGTTGTAGACGTGCCCATCGTCCTGGCTGCGGGCGATCGACGAGACGACCGGGATACGGCCGTCCGCGAGCAGCGCCTCGATCGCGCCCGTGTCGATCTCGGTGATCTCGCCGACCCGCCCGATGTCGACCAGTTCGCCGTCGATCTCGGGCTGGTGCCTGGTGGCGGTGATGGTGTGCGCGTCCTCGCCGGTGAGGCCGACGGCGAGCGGCCCGTGCTGGTTGAGCAGCCCGACCAGCTCACGCTGCACCTGCCCGGCGAGCACCATCCGTACGACGTCCATGGCGTCCTCGGTGGTGACGCGCAGGCCGGCCTTGAACTCGCTGACGATGCCGTGCTTGTCGAGGGCGGCGCTGATCTGCGGGCCGCCGCCGTGCACGACGACCGGCCTGAGGCCGGCGTGGTGCAGGAACACGACGTCCTGGGCGAAGGCGGCCTTCAGCTCCTCGTCGATCATGGCGTTGCCGCCGAACTTGATGACGACGGTCTTGCCGTTGTGCTTGACCAGCCAGGGCAGCGCCTCGATGAGGATCTGGGCCTTGGGCAGTGCGGTGTGTTTACGCGTGGTGCTCATGAGGAGTAGGCGCTGTTCTCGTGGACGTAGTCGGCGGTCAGGTCGTTGGTCCAGATCGTCGCGGTCTCGGTGCCCGCGGCCAGGTCGGCGATGATGTGCACCTCGCGGTAGCGCATGTCGACCAGCTCGCGGTCCTCGCCGACCGAACCGTTCTTGCACACCCACACGCCGTTGATCGCGACGTTGAGCTGGTCCGGTGCGAAGGCGGCCTCGGTGGTGCCGATCGCGGAGAGGACACGGCCCCAGTTGGGGTCCTCGCCGTGGATCGCGCACTTGAGGAGGTTGTTACGGGCGATGGAGCGGCCCACCTCCACGGCGTCCTCCTCGCTCGCGGCGTTGATCACCTCGACCTTGATGTCCTTGCTGGCGCCCTCGGCGTCACCGATGAGCTGCCGGCCCAGGTCGTCGCAGACCTGCCGTACGGCCTCGGCGAACGCGTCGTGGTCGGGGGTGATGCCGGAGGCGCCGGAGGCGAGCAGCAGCACGGTGTCGTTGGTGGACAGGCAGCCGTCGGAGTCGACGCGGTCGAAGGTGACCTTGGTGGCGGCGCGCAGGGCGTTGTCCAGCACCTCGCTGTCGAGGTCGGCGTCGGTGGTGAGGACGACGAGCATGGTGGCGAGGCCGGGGGCGAGCATGCCCGCGCCCTTGGCCATGCCGCCCACGGTCCAGCCGTCCTTGCTGACGACCGAGGTCTTGTGGACGGTGTCGGTGGTCTTGATGGCGATGGCGGCCTTCTCGCCGCCGTGCTCGCTCAGGGACCCGGCCGCCGTCTCGACTCCCTTGAGGAGCTTGTCCATGGGCAGCAGGACGCCGATGAGGCCGGTGGAGCAGACGGCGACCTCGATGGCGCCCCGGCCGAGCACCTCGGCCACCTTCTCGGCGGTGGCGTGGGCGTCCTGGAAGCCCTTCGGGCCCGTGCAGGCGTTGGCGCCGCCCGAGTTGAGGACGACCGCGGAGACCTGGCCGCCCTTGAGGACCTGCTCGGACCACAGCACCGGCGCGGCCTTCACACGGTTGGAGGTGAAGACGCCCGCGGCGGCACGGCGCGGCCCGTTGTTGACCACGAGGGCCAGGTCGGGGTTGCCGTTCTCCTTGATCCCGGCGGCGATGCCCGCCGCCGTGAATCCCTTGGCTGCCGTGACACTCACGGTGCGACTCCGATCGTGGAAAGACCCGTGGTCTCGTCGAGACCCAGGGCGATGTTCATGCTCTGGACGGCACCGCCTGCGGTGCCCTTGGTCAGGTTGTCGATGGCGCTGATCGCGATGATGCGGCCCGCGGCCTCGTCGTACGCGACCTGCACCTGAACGGCGTTGGAACCGTAGACGGACGCCGTCGCGGGCCACTGGCCCTCGGGGAGCAGGTGGACGAAGGGCTCGTCGGCGTAGGCCTTCTCGTAGGCGGCGCGGACGGACTCGCCAGTCACCCCGTCCCGGGCGGACGCGCTGCAGGTGGCGAGGATGCCGCGGGGCATCGGCGCGAGCGTCGGCGTGAAGGAGACGGAGATCCGCTCCCCGGCCACCCCGCTGAGGTTCTGGATCATCTCGGGGGTGTGCCGGTGGCCGCCCCCGACGCCGTACGGCGACATGGAGCCCATGACCTCGCTGCCGAGCAGATGTGGCTTGGGTGCCTTGCCCGCGCCGGAGGTGCCGGACGCGGCGACGATCACCGCCTCGGGCTCGGCGATCCCGGCGGCGTAGGCCGGGAACAGGGCGAGGGTGACGGCGGTGGGGTAGCAACCGGGCACCGCGATGCGCTTGGACCCCTCCAGCGCGGCGCGGGCACCCGGAAGTTCGGGGAGGCCGTAGGGCCAGGTGCCGGCGTGCTCGGAGCCGTAGAACCGCTCCCAGTCGGCCGGGTCCTTCAGCCGGAAGTCGGCGCCCATGTCGACCACGAGGACGTCCGGGCCGAGCTGCTCGGCGACGGCGGCGGACTGTCCGTGCGGCAGCGCGAGGAAAACGACGTCGTGCCCGGCGAGCGCCTCGGCCGTGGTCTCCTCCAGCACGCGGTCGGCCAGCGGCAGCAGGTGCGGCTGGAGCGCGCCCAGGCGCTGGCCGGCGTTGGAGTTCCCGGTCAGGGCACCGATCTCGACCTCGGGGTGTGCGAGGAGCAGACGCAGGGCCTCACCGCCCGCGTATCCGCTCGCTCCGGCCACCGCCGCACGTACCGCCATGTCCATCCTCCTTAGATGGCATGACTATACGTAGCCTCGCAGTTTTATGCAATCGTTTATGCAATCGGTTGCTCCACGTCAGGACGGGGCGAGGACGCAGAACTCGTGGCCCTCCGGATCGGTCAGGCACGTCCACGGGACGTCGCCCTGGCCGACGTCGAGGTCGGTGGCGCCGAGAACCCGCAGCCGGGCCACCTCCGCGGCCTTGTCGTCGCCGGGGTACGGCAGCAGGTCGAGATGGACGCGGTCCGGCCCGGTCCGCACGCCGGGCGTGCGGAGGAACTCGAGATACGGGCCGGCGCCCTTGGCGGAGCGGAACACCGCGTGATCGTCGGTCACCTCGTGCAGGGTCCAGTCCATCGCCTCGCCCCAGAACCGGGCCATGGCCCGCGGATCCGCGCAGTCGACCACCACCGCGGCGATCGGCCCGGTGTCCCGGTAGGTCTCCCGAGGCTCCAGCACGCAGAACTCGTTGCCCTCCGGGTCGGCCATGACCGTCCACGGGACGTCGCCCTGGCCCACGTCGGCGGGCGTCGCACCGAGAGCCTTCAGGCGCGCGACCAGCTCCGCCTGATGGGCCGCAGAGGTGGTGGCGAGATCCAGGTGCACACGGTTCTTTGTCGTCGTCCTGGGTTCCGGGACCGGAACGACATCAATGCCGACGGCGACCGGGTCCGGCCACACGAGTCCGCCGGCCGGTCCGACGTAGGTGCTCACGCCGGGGCTGTAAGCACTCCAGCCGAGCACCTGCGCCCAGAACCGGCCGACCGCCGGGGCGTCGAGAGCCTTGATGATCACGTGAACAGGTCGCAGTGCCATGCCGGCGATCCTATGCACCCGCTCCGCGGCGGCATCCGCATCAAGGAGGCGTTTTTCAAGGTGAACCGGCCTTGCGGGCGGCATAGGCCCGGGCGGCCCGGACCCGGTTGCCGCACTTGGTCGTGCACCAGCGGCGGGCGCCGTGGGAGCGCAGGAACCAGCGGGCGCAGCCCTGGGCGGCGCACTCGGTGAGCTGTCCGGCGTCGGCACCGGTGAGCAGGTCGGTCGCGTCCTCGGCCAGCTGCGAGAGCGCGGCGGCGGCCGGGTTGCCGGTGTCGGGGAGATCGGCACGGCGGGGGCCGTCGGCGGTCCAGACGAGCCGGGGGGTGGCGGGCGCGGCGGCGAGGGCGGTGTTGAGGGTGTCGAGGGCGTCGGCGGGCGGGTGCACCGCGGCGACCCGGGCCTCGAAGAGGGCGCGCAGGGCCTCGCGCAGGGCGCGCAGCCGGCCGGACTGTCTGCCGTTGATCTCCACCCGGTCGGGCAGCAGCTCGTGCCGGACGAGCCAGAGGTGTGCGGCCTCGGTGTCGTCGAGCAGGTCGACCCGGCCGTGGCTGACGGTGAAGCGTGTGTTGACCAGCGCCAGCGAGACGTACCGGTCCTCGCCCGGAACCGGGAGCTGGTGCAGATAGACGGGGGCCTCGTGATCCACGGCTCTCATGGTAATCCTTGCGGTTCTCCATGAGGAGGGCTTAGCGTGCCTCACGGAGAACTGATGACAAAGGCGTGAGAGGTGGCAAGCCGTGGCCTTCGACGTGGACCTGCTGCGCAAGGACTTCCCGATCCTGGAGCGGACCCTGGACGGCGGCGTCCCGCTCGTCTACCTGGACTCCGGCGCCACCACCCAGAAACCCCTCCAGGTCCTCGACGCGGAGCGGGACTTCTACCTGCACCACAACGCGGCGGTGCACCGTGGCGCGCACCAGTTGGCGGGCGAGGCGACGGAGGCGTACGAGCAGGCACGGCACACCGTCGCCCGGTTCATCGGCGCCGCGGCCGACGAGGTGGTCTTCACCCGGAACACCACCGAGGGCATCAACCTCGTCGCCTACGCGCTGGGCAACGCCGGCCGGCTCGGCCCCGGCGACCGGATCGTGGTCACGGAGATGGAGCACCACGCCAACCTCGTCCCCTGGCAGCAGCTGGCCGAGCGCACCGGGGCCCGGCTCGACTGGTTCGGGCTCACCGACGACGGCCGGCTCGACCTGTCCCGGGTGGAGGAGCTGCTGGACGAGCGCACCAAGGTGGTCGCCCTCACCCACCAGTCCAATGTGCTCGGCACCCTCAACCCGGTGCGTGAACTCGCCGACCGGGCGCACGCCTTCGGCACCCTGGTGGTCGTGGACGGCGCCCAGTCCGTACCGCACCGCCCGGTCGACGTGACGGAACTGGGCGCGGACTTCCTCGCGTTCTCCGGGCACAAGATGCTCGGCCCGAACGGCGTCGGCGTGCTGTGGGGCCGCGCGGAGCTGCTCGCCGGGCTGCCGCCGTTCCTCACCGGCGGCTCGATGATCGAGATCGTCGAGATGGACCGCACCACCTTCCTGCCGCCGCCGCAGCGCTTCGAGGCGGGCGTGCCGATGACCTCGCAGGCCGTGGGCCTCGCGGCGGCGGTGGAGTACCTGGAGCGGCTCGGCATGGCGGAGGTGGCGGCGTACGAGGACACACTCACCGCCCGCGCCCTGGAGCTGCTCTCCGAGGTGCCGGGCGTCCGGATCGTGGGCCCCGCCGAGCCGACGGACCGGGGCTCGGCCGTCTCCTTCACGGTCGACGGCGTCCATCCGCACGACGTGGGCCAGGTGCTGGACGAGCGGGGCGTGGCCGTCCGCGTCGGCCATCACTGCGCGCGCCCGATCGTGAAGCGGTACGGCATCCCGGCGACGACCCGGGCGAGCTTCTACGTCTACAACACGCCGGCCGAGGTGGACGCGCTGGTGGAGGGCGTGCGGGCGGCGCAGAAGTACTTCGGGGTGTGAAGACCTCGGCGCCCGGACCGGGCCGGGCCGGGCGCGGGCTGCTGCCGGTCGGACAGCAGCCCGCGGGCGGGGACCCGGCTACCTCTGCTTGATCACCTCTGTTTGATCACCTCTGTTTGATCCTCAGGAACGTGACGGAGTTCGCCGGGAAGGTGTAGGTGAACCGGTCGGTGACTCCGCTGAAGGTGGACGTCTGCGGGGCGACCGCCGTCGACGTCTCGCTGTTGACCGCGTCCGGCGCGGCGGCCAGCGTGGTCACCTTCGCCCTGGACGCGACCTTCGGACCACCGAGGTCGATCGCCGTACGGGCCGCCGTCGCCTGGGCGTTGACGACCTTGACGATCAGCTCACCGGTCTTCGCGTCGCGCGTCACGACCTGGCGGAACGGCTCGGCCGGCTTGTCGTCGGTGAAGCCGCCCCACTGCTGCCCGTCGAGGTAGAGGGTGACCTGACGGCCGCGCACCTTGATGTCGATGTCGTAGGCGCGGCCGGTGTCGACCGAGCCGGGCTTGGCGATCAGTGTGGACTTGCCGCCGTCCACGGCCTGTTCGACCGCGGTCTGGGTGTTGTTCCAGCCACCGATGTTCCACCAGTAGTAGGTGCCGGTGTCCTTGACGCCGAAGGCGACGAGGAAGCCTTCCTGCCCCGCCTTCTTGGTGGCCTTCACATGCAGGTCGTAGTCGTGCCAGGACGGGTCGCCGGCGGAGACCATGGTGTTCTGGGCGGCGGTGTCGCTCTGGACGTACCGACCGTCCTGGACGCTCCAGCTGCCGGTGCCGGTGTGGGTCCACTTCGAGGCGTCGCCGGAGAAGTCGTCGCCGAGCAGGGTCGATCCGTCGGCGGCGGTGACCGACACGTCGTCGTAGGCGGCGCTGGTGTTCCAGGTGGACAGGCCGACGGCACCGGTGATGGGGCCGCTCACGTTCGGGGTCGTGGTGGCCCTGCTCGGCACCACCCGGTCACCCACGTTGTTCATGAACAGCTTCTGGACCTCGTAGTCGGCTGAGCCCCAGGAGGCGTGGTTGTTGAACCACACCAGGTCGGGGCGCCACTGCACAGAGTCCTCGCCCGCGAACAGCGGGGCGTAGGACGCGAGCTTCACGACGTCCGCGTTGCGTTCCAGGCCGGTCATGTAGGCCGCCTCGGCGAGGCCGTTCTTGAAGGCGTTGCCTCCCGAGGCGTACTCGCCGAGGAAGACCTTGGGCCCGCTCCTGTCGTAGGAGTCGTAGCGGTCGTTGTTCTGCAGGAACCACTGCGGGCTGTTGTAGTAGTGCTCGTCGACCATGTCGACCTCGGCGTCCCGGTTGAGCTTCCAGGCGGTGTCGAAGGTCGTGCCCGAGTCGTCCGGGCCGGCGTTGGAGATCACCTGCATGTACGGGTACTCGGCCTGGATGGCCGCGCGGAACCGGGTGAACCGGGCGAAGAACTCGCCCGGCAGGTTCTCCTCGTTGCCGACCTCGATGTGGGTCAGGTGGAAGGGCCTGGGGTGGCCCATCCCGGCGCGCACCCTGCCCCAGGTCGAGGTCGCCGGGCCGTTGGCGAACTCGATGAGGTCCAGGGTGTCCTGGATGTGCCGCTTGAGCAGGGCGTCGTCGTCCACGGCCTTGTTCTGGCCGCAGCCGGTCACCAGTGCCGGTACGACGGGCAGGGGCATGGCGCCGATGTCCTCGGCGAAGCGGAAGTACTCGTAGTAGCCGAGGCCGTAACTCTGGTTGTAGCCCCAGAAGTTGGCGTTGGTCGCGCGCTGCTCGACCGGGCCTATGGTGTCCTTCCACTGGTAGGCGCGCTTGCGCTGCCAGCCGGAGGCCTCGCTGTAGTCCTGCATGGAGCCGGTGTTGACCAGGCAGCCGCCGGGGAAGCGGAGGAAGCCCGGGTGCAGGGCGGCGACCTTCTCGGCGAGGTCCTTGCGCAGGCCGTTGGGCTCGTGCTTGTAGGTGTCGCGGGGGAAGAGGGACACCATGTCGAGGGCCGCGGCGGCGGCGGAGGCGACGGTGAGCCGGCCGGTGGTGCTAGTGCGGGTCGCGGTGAAGGCGGCCTTGTACTTGGCCCAGCCGTTCTTCTTCACGGCGATCCGGTGGGCGGTCGCCAGGGTGCCGCCGGAGTCCTGGAGGGTCACGGTGAGCGTGGCGCCGGCCGCCGCGCGGGCCCAGACCGAGAAGTCGTACTTCTTGCCGTCCTGGACGGCGATTCCGGTGTTGTAGCCGGAGTTGGTGACCGACGAACCGGCGCCCAGGGAGAGGTAGTCGCGGTTCCGCTCGTCGAGGCGGCCGGAGTCGTCGACGACCTGCGCGGTGCCGGAGACCGTCCAGGCGGTCAGCGGTGTGTACGCCTCGTTGTCGTCGGTGGAGTACTCGAAGGACCGGTTCTGCACCAGCTCGGCGTACAGACCGCCGTCGGCGGCGCGGTTGATGTCCTCGAAGAAGACGCCGTACATCGTCCTGTCGATCGCGGGCCCCTCGGCCGAGGGATCGACGGTGATCGAGTAGTCGGTGGCGTCCTCGGCCTGGGCGGGGGCGGGAAGACCGGCGATGGCGAGCAGAACGGCGCTCGCGCCCAGGCCGAGTCTCCAGCGGGCGGTGCGTGACATGGATACTCCGCGGCTCTGAGGTGTCCCAGGGACAGGATGTTCGAAATATCAGACAAGGGTCAGCACTTCGAACGGCAAGATAGGGAAGGGGTAAGAGCACGTCAATGGGGCGGGCGTTTCCGGGAAGGGGTGACGATGGGCGACCGCTACTGGCCGGTGCCCGATGTGCTGGAGCACCTCGCCGGGCGCTGGCGCGTCCAGCGCACCGTGCGGGATCTGGTGAGCGGCAATGAGGGGCACTTCTCAGGGGTGACCGTCTTCACCGCACTGGCGGCCGGAGGCCTGCTGCACGAGGAGTCCGGCACGTTCACCTGGAAGGGCGTGGCGCGGCCCGCCACCCGGACGCTGAGGTTCGCGCCGGGGCCCACGCCGGGCACCGCGGACGTGCGGTTCACGGACGGGCGGCCCTTCCACGAGCTGGACCTCGCCTCGGGACGGTACGTCGCCGAGCACCCGTGTGCAGCCGACCTCTACCGGGGCGAGTTCACCGTCCAGGACGCCGACCACTGGCGCACCGTGTGGCGGGTCGGCGGTCCGGCGAAGGATCTGGTGCTGACCACGGACTATGTGCGCGAGGACTGAGCCGGAACGCCGTCAAGGCGCAGGTTCCAGCGGCCCGCGCGACCGGTGACGGTGGAGGCGGACAGCGGGCGCACATCGATGTTCCAGTAGGTCGCGGGCGGCGCCTTCAGGGCGTAGACCAGGGCCGCGCGGATCACGGCAGGCTCGGCGACGGCGACGATCCGGCCGCCGTCCTCCACCGGCCGGGTGTCCAGCCAGCCGCCGACCCGGGAGATGAAGGCCAGCAGGGACTCTCCGCCGTGCGGGGTGGCGCGGGGGTCGGCGAGCCAGGCGTCCACGGCCTCCGGCTCGCGGGCCATCGCCTCACCCAGGGTCATCCCGCGCCAGCGGCCCATGTCGCAGTCCCGCAGCGCCAGTTGGGCCAGCGGGGCGTACCCCAGCGCGTCGCCGGTGGCCCGGCTGCGCGGGGTCGGCGAGCAGTACCGCAGTTCGGCGGCCGCGAGCGGCAGCAGGTCCCCGGCGACGCGTTGCACCTCGTCCCAGCCGGCCTGGTCCAGCGGCCGGTCGTCCTCGAAGCGCTCCGCGAGCAGCGGGGCCCTGCGTGCGGCGGCGACGAACGTGACCCTGAGTGGCATGCGGTGATGGTGTGACGATCGTGTGCGCAGGTCAAGAGCTGTTGCCTGTGAGCTACCCGGGGTGAGCGAGCGCTTACTCGAAGGGGTGGACCATCCACTGGTCCGGGCGGTCCAGTGGCCGGAAGCCCACCCTCTCGTACACGGCGTGCGCGTCCTGCGTGGCGAGCAGGACGCGGCGCAGCCCGTACGGCTCCAGGTGGTCGCGGATGCGGCCGACGAAGGCGGTGCCGAGGCCCTTGCCGCGCACCGAGGGGTCGACGTACACATCGGCGAGCCAGGCGAACAGGGCCCGGTCGGTGACCACCCTCGCGTACGCCACCTGCTCGCCCGAGGCCGTGTCGTACACCCCGAAGTTGATCGAGGACGCCATCGCGCGCTCGTGCTTCTCGCGGGGCCGGCCGATGGCCCAGTAGGCGTCGGACGACAGCCAGCCGTGGACGCGCTCCACGTCCACGCGGGCGGTGTCGGCGGAGAACTCGTAGCCGTCGGGGAGGGCTGGTGTATCGCTCATGGCCCGGATCCTCACAGGTGGACGTCGCGGGCGTCGAGTCGATTTGTCCGGCGGGGCCGCACGGCGTTCACCGGCGCCGATCGGATCACTGGCGTCCGTCTGGCGCCGGAGCTGTCCGACTCGCCGGAGTTCACCTGCGGCCTCGTACGGGCGCCTTAGAGCACCTCGTCACAGGCCGCCCGCAGCCGCCGTACCCCTTCCGCGATCTCCCCGGTGCCGGCGACCGCGGCGAAGCTCAGGCGGAGGTGGGCGGCGGGGGGTTCGGCACTGAAGTAGGGGCGGCCGGGGGTCAGGGCGACGCCCGCGCGGAGGCCGGCCGCGGTGAGGGCGGACTCCTCGGTGCCGTCGGGGAGGCGCAGCCAGAGGTGGTAGCCGCCGCAGGGGATGTGCGGCAGGGCCAGTTCGGGCAGGTGCGTCGCGAGCGCGGCCGTCATGGCGTCACGGCGGGCCTTCAACTCGGCCGACAGGGCCCGCAGATGGCGGGGCCAGGCCGGGGAGCCGACCAGTTCCAGAGCCGCCTCCTGCAGCGGCCGGGGGACGAAGAAGCTGTCCACGACCTGGATGGCGCGCAGGCGTTCCAGCACCGGACCGCGCGCGGCCAGCGCGCTCACCCGGAAGCTGGGCGAGGTCGCCTTGGTCAGCGAGCCGACGTGCACGACCACGCCGTCCGGGTCGTCGGCGGCCAGCGGGCGGGGCAACGGGCCCGCGTCCGCGTGCACCAGACGCCGTACGAAATCGTCCTCGATCACGAAGGCGCCGGCCTCGCGGGCGATGCGCAGCACCTCGGCGCGCCGGCCGGGGGCCAGCACGGCGCCGGTCGGGTTCTGGAACAGCGGCTGGCAGACGAACACCCGGGCGCCGCTGGCCCGGAAGGCCTCGGCGAGCAGCTCGGGGCGTACGCCGTCGGGGTCGACGGGCACCGGGACCGGACGCAGTCCGGCGGCGCGGGCGAGGGCCAGCATGCCGGGGTAGGTGGGCGACTCGACGAGGACCGGGGCGCCGGGCTGGGCGAGCGCGCGCAGGGCGGTGGCCAGCGCGGACTGGCCCCCGGCCGCGATCAGCACCTCGGCCGCGTCGACGGCCCCGCCGATGGACCGCGCGAACCACTCCCGCAGCTCCGGCAGCCCCTCCAGCGGCGGCCTCCCCCAGGCGCCCGGCCGCCGACCGGCCCGGGCGAGGGCCGCGGCCATGGCCCGCTCGGGCTGGAGCGAGGGATGCAGATAGCCACCACTGAACTCCAGCACGCCGGGCGGCGGAACGGCCAGCGAGACCGTGACCCCGGAGGCGTCGACCGTGCGCGGTACGAGGTCGGCGGCGCCGTCGGCGCTCAGCGCGACCTCCTGCCAGGAGGTGTCCCCGGCCGGGGCCTGCGTCGCGCGCGGCCGGGCCCGGAAGGCACCGGCTCCGGGCCGGGTGACCACCAGCCCCTCGGCGGCCAGCTGGGCCAGGGCGCGCGAGACGGTCACCGGACTCACGCGGAACCGCTCGACCAGCGCCCTGCTCGACGGGAGCTTTCCACCTGGAGAGTAGCGGTCGAGATCCTGCCTCAGCTGTTCTGCCAGTTCACTGACGCTGCTACGCTGGTGCATGAGAACACAGAGTAGCGCTACTGCCCCGAGCCCGATAGCGGTCACCTCCGGCGGTGAGCGCCGCGGCCTCGGCACCGGCTTCGCCGCCCTCGGTGTCGCCTCCTTCTCCCTCACCTTCCCGGCCACCGCCTGGGGTCTGGAGGGCTTCGGCCCCTGGTCGCTGGTGGCCGTGCGCAGCGTCCTCGCCGCGCTGGTGGCGGGGGGCTGTCTCGTTGCCCTGCGCGTGGCGCTGCCCGAGCACCGGCATCTGCCGGGACTCGCGGTCGTCGCCGCCGGTGTCGTGCTCGGCTTCCCGATGCTGACCACGCTCGCGCTGCAGACCTCCACCACCGCGCACGCCGCCGTCGTGGTGGGGCTGCTGCCGCTGACCACCGCCGTGCTGTCGGCCCTGCGCACCGGCAGCCGCCCCTCGCGCCGGTTCTGGCTGGCGGCGCTGGCGGGGGCCGCGGCCGTGGGCGCCTTCACCGTCGCCCAGAGCGGGGGCGCGCTCACGGCCGCCGACGGCTATCTGTTCGCGGCGCTGCTGGTGTGCGCGGCCGGCTACACCGAGGGCGGCCGGCTGGCCCGGGTCATGCCGGGCTGGCAGGTCATCGGCTGGGCGCTGGTGCTGTGCCTGCCGCTGAGCGTGCCCGCCGCCGCGGTGGCGCTGTCGTACGAGCCCGTTCACCTCGCCTGGCACGGCATCGCCGGCCTGCTGTGGGTGGCGCTGGGCTCGCAGTTCCTCGGTCTGGTCGTCTGGTACCGGGGGATGGCGGCGATCGGCGTCCCCCGGGCCAGCCAGTTGCAGTTGGCTCAGCCGCTGCTCACACTGGTGTGGTCGGCGCTGTTGCTGGGCGAACACTTCACGGCGGCCGCTCCCCTGACCGCCGTGGCCGTGCTCGTGTGCATCGCCGTCACACAACGGTCGTGATCATGAGGAGGGCCTGCAGATGCGCGCGTCGAAGGGCGACAAGCTTGTCCAGCACGGCAGGGTGGTGGGCCAGCACGACCAGGAATCGGAAGTAGTCGAGGTACTGGGCGCCGAGGGCAGCCCGCCTTACCGCGTCAAGTTCAAGGACGGACACGAGGCGATCATGTCCCCCGGACCCGACTGCCAGGTCAAGCACCCGAACGAGAGGGATCAGCGGGGCGGCTTCGCCGACCGCCCGTAGTGGTCGGCGATCACGCGTGACATCGCCCCGATCGGATCGGCCGCCACGTCCTTGGCGGCGAAGAACACATGCCCGCGGACCTGCGGGTGACGGGCGGCGAGGGTGAGGTGCCGGGACAGCTCGACCGGGTCCTGCCAGGCCAAGGGCTGACCGGCGGCCCCCGCCTTGTACAGGGCCTCGCCGATGTACAGGTGTGTCCTGGTGCCCTTCGCGACGGCCGCCCACCAGTCGACCAGCCTCGCGTAGTCGGCGGCGCCGAAGCCGATGTGCCAGTACAGCTGCGGGACGATGTAGTCGATCCAGTGCTTGCGCACCCAGGTACGGGTGTCCGCGTACAGGTCGTCATACGTCTGCACTCCCGCCCGCGTGTCCGAGCCGCGCGGGTCGGTCGAGGCGTTGCGCCACACCCCGAAGGGGCTGATCCCGAACCGGGTGCCGGGCCGGACCCGCTTGATGCCGGCGGCCGTCTCCCGCACCAGCTTGTTGATGTTGTCCCGCCGCCACGCGGCCCGGCCGGGGTAGTCGCCGCCGTAGCGGTCGTAGGCGTCGTCGTCGTCGAAGGTCTGTCCGGCGACCGGATACGGGTAGAAGTAGTCGTCGAAGTGGACGGCGTCGACGGGGTATTTCGCGACCGCGTCGAGGATCGCCCGCTGGACGAAGGCGCGGACCCTGGGCAGGCCGGGGTTGTAGTAGAGCCTCCCGCCGTAGGGCACCACCCAGTGGGGGTGCCTGCGGGCCGGGTGTGAGGGGGCGAGCCGGCCGAGGTGCGTGTGGTTCGCGATCCGGTACGGGTTGAACCAGGCGTGCAGGCGCAGGCCCCGGGCGTGGGCCTCGGTCACCGCGGTGCCCAGCGGGTCCCAGCCGGGGCTGCGGCCCTGGGTGCCGGTGAGGTAGGCGGACCAGGGCTCGTACGGTGAGGGCCACAGGGCGTCGGCGGTGGGCCGCACCTGGAGGATCACCGTGTTGAGCCGGTCGCGGGCCGCCTTGTCGAGGTGGGCGATCAGTTCCCTGCGCTGCGCGGCGGCCGTGAGCCCGGGCCGCGACGGCCAGTCCCGGTTGGACACGGTGACGAGCCACATACCCCGCATCTCGGCGGCCGTACGGGGCCGGGGCCGATGACCGCCCTCTGCCGCCGCGTCCGGTGCCGCCGCCAGCGTCGACAGCGCCGCCAGGGTGAAGGCCCGCCGTGACAGCCCCATCCGCACACCCCCATACGCTCCGGATCCGCTCCGTCACGGATCGTTTCGCGCCCCAGGATGCACCCACCCGGGCGATCGATCATCGATACTTGGCGGTAACGTGCACGATCGGAGCAGGCACCGAACCCGGGGGTCCTGCCAGCGAGCCGGAGAACCAGCGAAGGGGTCGATGTGACAGGCTTCCCATCGGGAGATATTGCGCGCGTCGGAATCGTGGGCTGCGGCCAGATGGGCGCGGGCATCGCCGAGGTGTGTGCCCGCGCGGGGCTGGACGTGAAGGTCGCCGAGACCACCGGCGAGGCCCTGGAGATCGGCCGTACCCGGCTGTTCAACTCCCTGGCCAAGGCCGCCGAGCGCGGGAAGATCACCGAGGACGAGCGGGACGCCACGCAGGCGCTGCTGAGCTTCACCACGGACCTCGGCGAGTTCGCCGACCGCGACCTGGTGATCGAGGCCGTCGTGGAGAGCGAGGCGGTGAAGACCGAGATCTTCCAGGTGCTCGACCAGGTGGTGACCCGCCCGGACGCGATCCTCGCCTCCAACACCTCCTCGATCCCGCTGGTGAAGCTGGCGGTCGCCACCTCCCGCCCGGACCATGTCGTCGGCATCCACTTCTTCAACCCGGCCCCGGTGCAGAAGCTGGTCGAGTTGATCCCGGCGCTCACCACCTCCGAGGGCACCCTCAGCCGTGCCCAGGTGTTCGCCGAGAAGGTGCTCGGCAAGCACGCCATCCGCGCCCAGGACCGCTCCGGCTTCGTCGTCAACGCGCTGCTCGTGCCCTATCTGCTGTCCGCGATCCGGATGTTCGAGTCGGGCATCGCGAGCCGCGAGGACATCGACAACGGCATGGAGATGGGCTGCGCCCACCCGATGGGCCCGCTGAAGCTGTCCGACCTGATCGGCCTGGACACCATCGTCTCCATCGCCAACTCCATGTACGCCGAGTACAAGGAGCCGCTGTACGCCGCTCCCCCGCTGCTCCAGCGCATGGTCGAGGCGGGGCGGCTGGGCCGGAAGACCGGTTCGGGCTTCTACACCTACGCCTGATCACACAGAGCTACGCCTTACGGGCCCGGCACCGCACTCGGTGCCGGGCCCGTCCGTTTCACACACCGTGTGCGCGCCGGGCACGCATATGCCCCTCGCACACGCTCCCCACGCGCCCACCAGGCGAGTTCACTCTTCATGCCCATGCAACGAATGTGGCGAGACCACATTCGGCCACAGAGAGGAATGAAAAGTGACCACCGATTCCGATCATTCCGTGGTCCAGGAGGAACTCGCAGAGTTACGTCGCCGCCTCGACGTCGCGTATGCCCGCGTCGAGGGAGGGCTGGCGCTGCTCACTCACCGCTCCAAGGAGACCGCCAAGGAAGTGGACGAGCTGAACTCCCGGATGATCTCCCTGGAACACGCGCGCTGGCCACTGCCGTCGGTCGCCGCGCTCACGGCCCTCGGGGCCCTCGTCGTCACGGTCTGGCAGGCGCTGGCCCGCTAGCCCTCGGCGAGCCTGAGGTGGTGCAGCAGGAGTAACGCGGCCGCCATGTTGGCGGCCGGGACCTCCCCACGGGCGATCAGGTCGGGAACGAGTTTGAGGGGGACCCATTCCCGGCGGTCCGACTCGAAGTCGTCCACGGGATGCCCGATGTACTCGCCCCGGTCGGACCAGTAGATGTGGTGCCGGGCGTCGGTGAGGCCGTTGGACGGCTCCACGCTCATGAGGTGGTGCAGGGGCCCCGGCCGCCAGCCGGTCTCCTCCTCCAGTTCCCTGGCGGCCGCGCTCGCTATGTCCTCGCCGTCCTCGACGACACCCGCGGCCAGTTCCCAGCCCCAGCTGTCCGTGATGAACCGGTGCCGCCACAGCAGCAGCACCTCGTTCGCCCCGTTGACCACGGTGGCCACGGCCACGGGCCGCAGCCGGATCAGGAAGTGGTCGAGGTGCCGGCCGTCCGGCAGCTCGACATCAGCGAGATTGACGCTGAACCAGCGGTTTGCATACACAGTTTGTTCGTTCTGTTTCGTCCACTGCACGGTTCTGCCACCTTCCGCCGAGTAAGTGGCAATATCGCAGCAGGGACGGTGCACCTACAGAGGCCCTACAGCGGTACGCGCAGTGCCCCGTCGATGAGTTCCGCGGCCTCGGCGGTCCCGGCCGAGCCGCAGCGCACGAGGTGTTCGCGTACCGCGCGGAGTCTGTCGCGCAGCCGCTGGGACTCCATTCCCCGGGCCTGCTCGGCCATCTGCACGGCGGTGGCCACCGCCTTGTCCGCGTTCCCCTGGCGCAGCTCGATCGTGCTCAGCATGGCGAGCCGGTGCACCCGCCCCCGGTCGTGGGCGGGATTGTCGACCGCGGCCGCGGCATGCTCCCCGGCGGCGGCCAGCTCACCGAGGCTCAGCAGTGCCTCGGCCACCTGCACGTTGACCAGGCCCGGCTGGACATAGCCGGTCTCGTCGGGCTCGTACCCGCGCCGGATCCGCTCGGCGGCCGTCTCCGCGCGCCGGATGCAGGACAGGGCGCCGGCGGAGTCGCCGAGATGGGCGTACGCCTTCGCCTGCATCGCGTAGAGGTCGGAGGCGAGTGCCGGGGTGATGTGCTTGCCGGCGGCCCGCAGCGCGGCCTCGGCGAAGGCGACGGCCTGCCGGTACTCCCGCATGAACAGCGCCTGGTTGACCAGCAGCGCTATCACATACGCCCCAAGCCCCCGGTCACCGCTGGCCTTTGCCAGCCTGAGCGCCTGGTGGAAGTAGCGCTGCGCGAGACCGTGCGCATCGGAGTCGTACGCACAGATGCCCGCGATCGCCACCAACCCGCCCGTGGCCCGGTGCAGTTGGCGTCCCGTGGCGTCGGTGTAGCTGCCGCGCAGCAGCGGCGCCGCCTCGGCGTTGAGGAAGCCGACGATCCGGGTGCGGGTCGCGATACCGCCGGCCTTCCTGTACATCTGCTCGTAGTGCGTCCGCGCCGCTCGCAGCATCTCGATGTCGGCCGGGGTGACCCGGTGCCGGCCGCCGCGGGAGACATCGACGTCCTCGGGCGGGTTCTCCCACTCCCACACCGGCATGACGGCCGGGGTGCCGGTGACGGCGGGGGCGCCCAGCACATGCGGCCGCTGCTGCTCGTCGGAACGCCACAGGGCGGTCGCCCGCTCCACGAAGCCGTTCAGCGAGCCGACGTGCGGGGTGCTGGGCTCGCCGGGCACGCCCAGGCCGATGTCGTCGAGGGTGACCGGACGGTGGAGGCGGGCGGCGAGGACTTCGCAGATCAGGTCGGGCACCTGGCCGCGCGGGCGCTGGCCCTTCAACCACCGTGCCACGGCGGTGTGTTCGTACCGGAGCACGAGGCCCCGTTTCCGGCCCGCCTGGTTGACGTGGGCGGCGAGACCGGCGTGCGAGATCCCCGCCTCGTCCAGGATCGCGTCGAGCAGAGTGTTGGGCTGCATGGGATGTGCCCCCCGAGTGGCCTGGTGCCGTTCAGCGTAGTGGCTCCGCCTTCGCACGGGGTGTGAACGGAGTGCCCGCATCCGCAGCGTACGCACACTGTCGCACAGCGTGGCGGACCCGATTGACTGGGAGTCCTCGCAAGAGGCTGGCCAAGCCGCCGGCTCCCCCTCGAAAAGCGGTGGCTTGGCCGGGCGCGGGGGGTGATGACGGGGGTGCGGCTAAGGACGCGTTGTCGGCCGCGGGTTGTCCGTGGCTGGTCGCGCAGTTCGCCGCGCCCCTGAGCGAACCCCATTTCCGATCGTTCCGCAGGACCAGTACGGCTATGTCGTCCGTGGGTTTGCCACCCGTGTGGTGCAGGAGCGCCGTGAAAAGGGTGCGCAGGACCGTCTGAGGAGAGACGGGGTGGTCCCGTACGACTTCGCTCAGCGTCCTCGGCAGCGAGAAGAACCGGCCCTGGCTGTCCCGGGCGTCCTCCACACCGTCCGTGAAGAGGACCAGGGACTCACCCGGCACCAGATGACCACAGGACTGGATGTCCAGCTCGGCCGGGAGCGGGAAGGGGCCCAACGGCGGGAGCGGGTCGACGCGCGTCAGCGGGTCGACCCTCGTTCCGCTCAGCCGGTACGGCCATGGATGGCCGCAGTTGAGGACGCGCAGCCGGCCGACGCGGTCGATCTCCAGGAGCAGCACGGTGACGAACTCCTCGGCGACCGGGTGGTCGGGGTCCGGGCCGCCGCCCGCCGGGTGTTCGGCGCGGGCCCGTTCGCGCAGATGCCGGGCCAGGGCACGCTCCAGCCGGCGTAGCACGCCGCCGAGTTCGGGCTCGTCGTGGACCGCCTCGCGGAAACTGCCGAGGACGGCGGCGACGGTACCGAGCGCGGCAAGACCGTGCCCGCGTACGTCGCCCATCACCACCCGCACCCCGTGCTCGGTGGCGATCGCCTCGTACAGGTCGCCGCCGACGGCCGCGCCCCGGTCCGCGGACAGCTGGGCGGCGGCGATGATCAGCCCGTCGAGGCGTGGCGGCGGCGGACGCAGTACGACGCTCTGCGCGGCCCGCGCCACCCGGCGCGCCTGCCGCAGCTCACGCAGCAGCGCATGGCGGACATGGAAGATGAGCCCGGAGCCGACCGCGAAGAAGACGGCGCTGGTGACGATGCGCGCCCCCAGCCCGTTCTCCTGGGCGAGCGGGCACCCGAACTTGTAGACGACGGCCACGGCTCCCCAGACCATGGGCAGTACGGCTGCCCGCGCGGTGGGTGCCCGTGCCTTGATGCGGATCATGCCTTTGGTCCCCCAAGTGGGCCCTGACAGAGCAGACGGACCGACCCCGAAAGGCCGGTCCGATTCTGTCGACGGCATGGCCCGCAAGGACCAGATCGCCTTCAGTTGCCACTCAAATGAGTGACACCACAGCAGCCAACCTGCATTTATGCAGGCTGGAGAGGCGCAGCCGACCTAGCCCCGCAGAACCGCCCCGGTCCGCTCGCCCGCAAGGGCAACCGCGGCGTCCCGAGCAGCCGACGCCTCATCGACCGTCAGCGTCCGGTCCCCCGCGCGGAAGCGCAACGCATACGCCAGCGACTTCTTCCCGTCACCCAGCTGCTCGGCGTTCTCGTACACGTCGAACAGCCGGATGGACTCGAGGAGTTCACCCGCACCCTCGCGCAGCGCCGCCTCGACCTCCCCGGAGGGGACCGGCTTGTCGACCACGAGGGCGACGTCCTGCGTGGCGACCGGGAACGTGGAGATCCGCGGCGCCTGCGGGACACCGTCACCCACCGCCTCCAGGGCGTCCAGGTTCAGCTCCATCGCGCAGGTGCGCTCGGGCAGGCCCAGGGCCTTCAGGACACGCGGGTGCAGTTCTCCCGCGTGGCCCAGGATCTGCTCCGTACCGTCGGAGACGATCACGAGCTCGGCGCAGCGGCCGGGGTGCCACGGACCGTACTGGCCCTTGCGCACGACCAGCTCCGCACCGGCCTCACGGGCAACGGCACGCGCGGCGTCGATCGCCTCGGCCCACCCGGCCGGACGGCCCTCGCCCCACCAGCCGGCCTGCTCGCGGGCGCCGCTGAGGACGACGGCCACGTGCCGCGGCTGCTCGGGCAGCGCGGCGTTGAGCGCGGCGATCTCCTCGTCGGTGGGACGCCGGTCGACGGGCAGGTGCGTCGCGACGCGCTGTTCCCCGCGGGGGTGGAAGACCAGCCCGGTCTCGAACAGCGCCAGGTCGTGCGCGCCCCGGCCGTTGTTGCGCCGCAGGGCACCGAGCAGACCGGGCAGCAGCGTCGTGCGGAGCGCGGGCTCCTCGTCGCTGAGCGGGTTGACCAGCTTGACGACGCGGCGGGCCGGGTCGTCGGCCTCGAGGCCGAGCTGGTCGAAGACCTGCTCGCCGACGAAGGGGTAGTTCGGCGCCTCGACGTAGCCCGCGCCGGCCAGCGCGCGGCCGACCCGGCGGTGCAGCCGCTGCCGGTGGGTCAGGCCACGGCCCGACGGCAGCTTGGGCAGCGTGGAGGGCAGGTTCTCGTAGCCCTCGAGCCGGATGACCTCCTCGGCGAGGTCGTTCGGGTCGACCAGGTCGGGCCGCCAGGACGGGACGGTGACGATCAGCTCGTCCTGCCCGTAGACGTCGCAGCCGACCTGCTGCAGGCGGCGGACGACCGTCTCGCGGCCGTAGAAGACGCCCGCGACCTTGTCCGGGTGGTCGGCCGGGATGGTGATGGTGCGCGGAGCCGAGGGCGCGATGACCTCGGTGACACCGGCCTCCGCCGTACCGCCCGCGAGCAGCACCAGCAGGTCCACGGTGCGCTGCGCGGCGGCCGCGGCGGCCTGCGGGTCGACGCCGCGCTCGAAGCGGCGGGACGCCTCGGACAGCAGCTTCTGGCGGCGGGACGTACGGGCGATCGCGACGGCGTCGAAGTGGGCCGCCTCGATGACCACGTCGGTGGTCCCGTTCATGCCGTTCTCGGTGACCTCGTGGTCGGCGATCTCGGTGTTGGCGCCGCCCATCACACCGGCGAGGCCGATCGGGCCGCGGTCGTCGGTGATGACCAGGTCCTCGGCGTGCAGCTTGCGCTCGACGCCGTCGAGGGTGACGAGCTTCTCGCCCTCCTGGGCGCGGCGCACGCCGATGGTGCCCTGGACCAGGTTCCGGTCGTAGGCGTGCAGCGGCTGGCCCAGCTCCATCATCACGTAGTTCGTGACGTCGACGGCGAGCGAGATCGGGCGCATGCCGACCTTCTGCAGCCGGCGCTGGAGCCAGATCGGGGAGCGGGCCTCGGGGCGCAGGCCGGTGACGGTGCGGGCGGTGAAGCGGTCGCAGCCGAACGGGTCGGAGACCTGGACCGGGTAGCCGAAGGCGTTCGGGGCCGGTACGTCGATCAGGGCCGGGTCGCGCAGCGGCAGGCCGTAGGCGACGGCGGTCTCGCGGGCGACGCCGCGGATGGACAGGCAGTCGCCGCGGTTGGCGGTGACGGCGATGTCCAGGACCTCGTCGACCAGCTCCAGCAGCTCGATGGCGTCCTTGCCGACCTCGGTCTCCGGCGGCAGCACGATGATGCCGTGGGTGCCGTCGTCGCCCATGCCCAGCTCGTCGGTGGAGCAGATCATGCCGTGGGACGTCTTGCCGTACGTCTTGCGGGCGGCGATGGAGAAGCCGCCGGGGAGCGTGGCGCCCGGGAGGACCACGACGACCTTGTCGCCGACCACGAAGTTCCGGGCGCCGCAGACGATCTCCTGGGGCTCGCCGGTGCCGTTGGCCTGGCCGACGTCGACGGTGCAGAAGCGGATCGGCTTCTTGAAGCCCTCCAGCTCCTCGATGGTCAGCACCTGGCCGACCACCAGCGGGCCCTTGAGGTCGGCGCCGAGCTGCTCGACGGTCTCGACCTCCAGACCCGCCGAGACGAGCTTCTCCTGGACGTCGCGGCCGGTTTCCGTCGCCGGCAGGTCGACGTACTCCCGCAGCCAAGAAAGCGGGACCCGCATCAGATCTCCATCCCGAACGGCCGGGTGAACCGGACGTCACCCTCGACCATGTCTCGCATGTCTTCGACGTTGTGGCGGAACATCAGCATCCGCTCGATACCGAACCCGAAGGCGAAGCCGCTGTACTTCTCCGGGTCGACGCCGCAGGCGGCCAGCACCCGCGGGTTGACCATGCCGCAGCCGCCCAGCTCGATCCAGCCCTCGCTGGAGCAGGTACGGCAGGGCCGGTCCGGGTTGCCGACGGACTCGCCCTTGCAGACGTAGCAGAGCATGTCCATCTCGGCGCTCGGCTCGGTGAAGGGGAAGAAGTTCGGCCGCAGCCGCGTCTTCATGCCCTCGCCGAACAGCGACTGGACCATGTGGTCCAGGGTGCCCTTGAGGTCGGCCATGGTCAGGCCCTCGTCCACGGCGAGCAGCTCGACCTGGTGGAAGACCGGGGTGTGCGTGGCGTCCAGCTCGTCGGTGCGGTACACGCGGCCGGGACAGATCACGTAGACCGGCAGCTCACGGCCGAGCAGGGAGCGGATCTGCACCGGCGAGGTGTGGGTGCGCAGCACCCCACCGGACTCGGTGCCGCCGTCCGGGCCCTGCACGAAGAAGGTGTCGGCCTCGCCGCGGGCCGGGTGGTCCGGGCCGATGTTGAGGGCGTCGAAGTTGAACCACTCCGCCTCGACCTGCGGGCCCTCGGCGACCTCGTAGCCCATGGCCACGAAGACGTCCTCGATGCGCTCGGAGAGCGTGGTGAGGGGGTGGCGGGCGCCGGCCGGGACGCGGTCGTGGGGCAGGGTGACGTCGACGTCCTCCTCGACCAGCACGCGGGCGTCGCGCTCGGCCTCCAGCTCGGCCTGGCGGGCGGCGAGGGCCTTGTTCACGGCGCTGCGGGCCATGCCGACGCGCTTGCCGGCCTCGGCCTTGGCGTGCGGGGGCAGGGCGCCGATCTCGCGGTTGGCGAGGGCCAGCGGGGAGGCGGGGCCGGTGTGGGCGATCTTGGCCTCGTGGAGCGCGTCGAGGGAGTCCGCGGCGGCGAAGGCGGCGAGCGCCTCGTCCCGCATGCGCTCGATCTCTTCCGGTTTCAACGCCTCGACCTCTACAGGGTCGTACGACTTATTGGGTGCCGACATCTCTTCCCGTGTCTTCCGATTCGCTGGCGGATGGTCCCCGCGACCGCTGGTGGGCCATGTGAAGGACACAAAGGTGCCAAAGGCCGAGTCTAACGGGGTGGAGGTGGACGAAGAGCCCGTGGGCCGTCAGGCGAGATACGCCGGGGCCGCCACGGGCAACGTAAATCGGAACTCGGCGCCGCCGCCGGGGGCGCGGCCGACCGTGATGGTGCCGCCGTGGGCCTCGACGATGCCCTTGACGATGTACAGCCCGAGGCCCGTGCCGCCACGCTTGCTGCCCCGCCAGAAGCGGGTGAAGACGCGGTTCATGGACTCCTCCGGGATGCCGGGCCCCTCGTCGCTCACCGTGACCGATGTGCCGGTTTCCTCGCCCTCGCGCGGGGATGCGCAGGGCATGACGTCAATGGTGACGGTTCCCTCGCCGTGCCGCACGGCATTTTCGATGAGGTTGCTCAGGACCTGGTCGATCTTGTCGGGGTCGGCCCACAGGCCGGGCAGCGGCTGTTCGATGCGCAGCAGGAAGCGCTCGGCGGGCTGGCCCGCGGCGACGTAGGCCTGGATGTGCCGGGAGACGGCGGCCCCGATGTCGACGGGCTGCCGGCGCACCTCCAGGCGCCCGGAGTCGATCCGCGAGATGTCGAGCAGCTCGGCGATGAGCCGGGTGACCCGGTCGGCGTCGGCGTCGACGGTCTCCAGCATCAGCCGTTTCTGGTCGTCGGTGAAGCGTGCCCACTTGGCGAGGAGCGTGGCGGTGAAGCCCTTCACGGAGGTGAGGGGCGAGCGCAGTTCATGGGCGACCGTCGCTATCAGCTCGGCGTGGCTGCGCTCGGTGCGGCGACGGGCCTCGGTGTCCCGCAGGGAGACGACGACCCGCTGGACGGGCCCGAGCGGCCGGGCGCGCACATACCGGGCGGAGACCAGCACCTCCCGCCCGCCGGGCAGCAGCAGATTGCGCTCGGGCTGCCGTACCCGGATGGCGAGCCCGCCGTAGGGGTCGGTGAGCTGCCACCAGCGACGCCCCTCCAGATCCTCCAGCGGCAGCGCCTTCTCCAGGGGCTGCCCGAGGGCGTCGGCGGCCCGGACGGCGGTGATACGGGCGGCGGCGGCGTTGAAGCAGGTGACACGCCCGTGCTCGTCGGCGATGACGAGGCCGTCGGGCAGCTGGTCCGGGTCGAGGTCCGCACGGTCGCCCTGCCTGGGCACGGGCGTGTGCCGCGCGTCCCGTCCCTCCGGCCCGGTGCTCGTGCCGGCCACACTCATCCCCGTAGCCCACCTCTCAGACGGCGCAGGGCCCCGGCTGGTCACCCTACTAGCTCTCGGTGACGGAGCGGCACCCTCCGGAGGCGCGCTGTGCACGGGCCGACGCGTACAGACATACGGCGGCGGCCGTGGCGAGGTTCAGGCTCTCGGCCTTTCCGTGGATGGGGACGCGTACGACGGCGTCGGCGAGGGCGCGGGTCTCCTCCGGCAGCCCCCAGGCCTCGTTGCCGAACACCCAGGCGGTCGGCCCGCCCATGGTGCCCTTGTCCAGCTCCTCGTCGAGGTCACGGTCCCCCGCCCCGTCGGCGGCGACGATGCGCACCCCGGCGTCCTTCAGCCCTTCGACGGCCCGCTCGACGGGCACGCCGACGGCGACGGGCAGATGGAAGTGGGAGCCGACGGAGGCGCGTACGGCCTTCGGGTTGTACAGGTCCACGCAGGCGTCGGTGAGGATCACGGCCTCCGCTCCCGCGGCGTCGGCACACCGCAGCACGGTCCCGGCGTTGCCGGGGTCCCGCACATGGGCGAGCACGGCGACGAGCCTGGGCCGGGCGGCGAGGATCTCCTCGAAGGGCGTGTCCAGGAACCGGCACACCCCGACCAGCCCCTGCGGGGTCACGGTCGTGGAGATGTCGGCGATGACCTCTTCGGAGGCCAGGTGCACCCGCGCTCCGGCGTCGCGCGCGGCGCCGATGATGTCGGCGTACCGCTCAGCGGCCTCCACCGTGGCGAACAGCTCGACCAGGGTGGCGTCGCCGTCGACCCGATGCCCGGCCGCCTCCCTGACGGCCTGCGGCCCCTCCGCGAGGAACAGCCGGTCCTTGCCCCGGAAGTTCCGCTTGGCAAGCCGACGCGCTGCGCTGACACGGGCGGACCGGGGGGAGATCAGCTCGGGGGCGGGGGTCATCCTCTTCTTCACCTTCAAGAACGTCTTGTCTTTGTGGCGCCGCTGGGCTGCAGCGCCCCGTCAGGGGCGCGGGGCTGTATCGATATGCGGCTCCGCCGCGCGGGCGCGAGCAACCACAACGCACCCGCAGCCGAAAGACCACCCGGGGACCCCAACAACAGGACCCGCAAGCCATAAAAGCCTGCGGGTCCAGTGAACGTCGGCCTAGAGCCAGCGCGGCGTCACGCAGCCTTGGGCGCGTTGACGTCCGACGGAAGCGCCTTCTGCGCGACCTCGACGAGCGCCGCGAAGGCGTTCGCGTCGTTGACGGCCAGCTCGGCCAGGATCTTGCGGTCGACCTCGATGTTCGCGGCCTTCAGACCCTGGATGAAGCGGTTGTAGGTGATGCCGTTGGCGCGGGCAGCGGCGTTGATGCGCTGGATCCACAGCTGACGGAAGTCGCCCTTGCGCTTCTTGCGGTCGTTGTAGTTGTAGACCAGCGAGTGGGTGACCTGCTCCTTGGCCTTGCGGTACAGGCGCGAACGCTGACCGCGGTAGCCGGAGGCCTGCTCGAGGATCGCCCGGCGCTTCTTGTGGGCGTTGACTGCCCGCTTGACGCGTGCCACTTGTTAACTCCTTGTAGCGGGGTCGTGGTGGTCCTCACACGACCCGGAAACGATTCGGTCCCGGTCCAGACGCACGGCGCTCAGACGGCGCCGCCGCGTCACTTGCCGAGAAGCTTCTTGATCTTCGCGGCGTCGCCCGGGGCCATCTCGGCGTTGCCGGTGAGGCGACGCGTGACGCGGGACGACTTGTGCTCGAGCAGGTGGCGCTTGCCGGCGCGCTCACGGAGCACCTTGCCGGAGCCGGTGACCTTGAAGCGCTTGCTGGCACCGCTGTGCGACTTGTTCTTCGGCATAGCGCCGTTCTCTCCTCGTCGGTGGCGCTCCGGTGCCCGGTCGCGAAACCGGGCACGGCGGAACGTCGCTCTTCTATCGGTTACATCCTTGGGGACTGCTGTCCCCCGGGATCACGCCTCGGCGGGCTCCTCGGCGGGCGCCTCAGCCTCGGCAGGGTTCTGCGACTTGCCGGGGTTCGCCTTCGCTTCGGCCTTGCGGGCCTCCTGCGCCTGGCGGGCCTCGGCCATCGCCTCGGTCTTCTTCTTGTGCGGACCGAGGACCATGATCATGTTGCGGCCGTCCTGCTTCGGGTTCGACTCCACGAAACCGAGGTCCTGGACGTCCTCTGCGAGGCGCTGCAGCAGCCGGTAGCCCAGCTCGGGCCGGGACTGCTCGCGACCACGGAACATGATCGTGATCTTGACCTTGTCGCCCTGCTTGAGGAACCGGACGACGTGACCCTTCTTGGTGTCATAGTCGTGCGGGTCGATCTTCGGCCGGAGCTTCATCTCCTTGATGACCGTGTGCGCCTGGTTCTTGCGCGCCTCACGGGCCTTCATGGCCGACTCGTACTTGAACTTCCCGTAGTCCATGAGCTTGCACACGGGCGGACGGGCGTTCGCCGCGACCTCGACCAGGTCGAGGTCGTACTCCTGCGCAAGCTCCAGTGCCTTCGCAAGCGGCACGATGCCGACCTGCTCGCCACTGGGACCGACAAGTCGCACCTCGGGAACGCGAATCCGGTCGTTGATGCGGGGCTCGGCGCTGATGGATCCTCCTCGGTAGCACCACACAGTTGTCTGGCGGACAGCCGCGTAACGTCTCTTTTCGTTAGACCTAACCGCGCCGAAGCACAAAAAATGCCCCGGACGATCACAGGCGGGGCTCCAATGACTACCGGAGCACCGCCGCGATGACCGCGGGGCGCGACTCGGACGGCTCCATCGTCCGTACGGAACGATGGTGGCCGTCTGACCGGAGACCCGCCGTCCCGGAGGACGGTCAGGTGGGAGATCGGAGCCTCCACTTGTGGGCTGGGCGCTCTGTTGTTGGCAGGGCATGTCCAGCCGGTCGTTACACAAGGTTAGCAGCACCGCCCGGGAAGGGCTAATCGGAGGGTTCCCCCAGGGCTCCCCCGGGGCTCTCCCGCGCACCGCTTATCGTGTGGGGCATGAGTGAGACCCCTCCTGAGAACCCCGACTTCGACGCGATGACCCGCGACATCGCCGAGGTCCCCGCCGTCGAGGTGATCGTGACGGTCGCCGTCAATCTGATGAGCGCCGCCGCCGTGAAGCTCGGGCTGAGCGAGGAGGGCGACAAGTACAAGGACCTCGACGAGGCCCGCAAGCTGATCACCGCGCTCGCCGGCCTGCTGGACGCGAGCACGACCGAGATCAGCTCCTTCCACGCGGCCCCGCTGCGCGACGGCCTGAAGTCGCTGCAGCTGGCGTTCCGCGAGGCATCGATCGTGCCGGACGAGCCGGGCCAGGGGCCGGGCGAGAAGTACACCGGCCCGGTCTACGGCTGAGCTAACCCTTCACGTACAGGGGCTCGCCCGGAGGCGTGGTCCCGGCCGGCAGCAGTGCCAGGTCGAGACCCCGCACCAGGCGGGCCCTCAGTGTTTCGTCGGCGGCGAGCCGCTCGGCGACCGCGCGGGCGGCCTCGGCGGGCGGCGCGGCCGGGTCCAGGACGAGGGCGAGCGTGCCGTCGGCCCGCCCGGGGCCGAGGTGGGCGCGCAGCACGGCGGGCTCGGCCGCCACCGCCGTACGGACGGCTTCGACGACGGCCGGGTCGGCGAGCGGGTCGGTGCTGGTGCGGCCCTCGGCGAGGGCGAGCAGCGCCGGGCCGGTCAGCTCGAACGGCACCGGTCCGGCGAGGTCCAGCACGACCGTGTCGGCCTTCTCGTGGGCGGCGGCCTGCAGCGCCTGGTGCAGGGGTACGGCGACGGGGCGGGCCGCGGGGTCCCAGCGGGCCAGGGAGTCGGTGGAGGTGAAGGCGGGCAGCGCGGTGCGGCCGCCGGCCTTCAGGGTGGGTACGGCCATGTCGCTGGTCTTCTCGCGGCGCAGCCCGCTCTCGTCCTCCTCGACCTCGCCGAGCACGGCCACCACGGGCACCAGCAGCCGGGCACCCTTGAGCGCCTCCAGCACGGGCCCCAGGGCGCCGCGGTCCTCGGCCCAGGCGGCGAGCGCGGCGCTCAGCCGGGGGTCGGCGGAGCCGTCGTCGTCGGAGAAGCCGGGGTCGGGAATGTTCTTGTTCGCCACGGTCACCGACCCTATAGGCACGGTCACCGGCCTCCGCACGGGAGTCTTCACGGGAATCTCAGCCTTCCCTGATCCCTGTCCCAGGCCGACGGGCGGGGTCACCGCCGGGGCACGGCCTATGTGAAGACGCGGGCGCACGCGGGGACCGCGGCCGTATCGTCGGCGGCGACGCCCTCGGCCGCCCCCTCGGCCGGGGTGGGTGAGGAGGCTTCGGTGGAACCCGTGACGCAGCCGGCCGTGGACCGGGACGCGCTGCTGAGCAAGGCGATGACGGGGGTGAGCGTGCCGTCGGGTGCGCGGGTGTCGGCGGCGGTGCTGGCGGTGGACTCCGGCGAGAGCGCGGTCCACGGGGGCGCGGCCTTCGACACGGCGAGCATCGTCAAGGTCGACATCCTGGCCACGCTGCTGCTCCAGGCGCAGGACGCGGGCCGGCAGCTGACGGCGGACGAGAAGGCGTACGCCACGAAGATGATCGAGAACAGCGACAACGCGTCCGCGACGGAGCTGTGGCACACCATCGGGCGGGCGGACGGCCTGGACGCGGCGAACGAGCGCTTCGGACTGACCTCGACCTCCGGTGGCGACGGCGAGCTGTGGGGGCTGACGCAGACCACGGCCGCCGACCAACTCGCCCTGCTCCAGCAGGTGTTCGGCGAGGACTCGAAGCTGAGCGTGGCCTCCCGGACATATGTGCAGGGGCTGATGAAGTCGGTCGAGGCGGACCAGCAGTGGGGCGTGTCGGCCGCCGCGGAGGGCAACTCCTGGGCGCTGAAGAACGGTTGGCTGGCACGCGGTACGACCGGGCTGTGGGACGTGAACAGCATCGGGCGGGTGACGGCGGGCGGCACCGACTACCTGGTGGCGGTGCTCTCGAAGGGCACGGAGACACAGGCGGAGGGCATCGCTCTGGTGGAGGCGGCGGCGAAGGCGGCGGTGTCGGTGTTCGCGGGTGAGTGATCGGTGTGAACCGTTGAATGGCACCCGCCCCGGTGGGCTCCGTGGAACTGCACCTGGTCGACCCGTCCCGGACCGATCCCTGGTATCGAGTACATCGCTGGACAGCCGCCGACGCCGGACGCCCTCAAGCCCGCTGCCTGCGGCCCCGCCACAGCACCACGCCCGCCACCAGGAGGACACCGCCGACACCGCCGGCCAGCGGGCCCGCCCAGTCGGCTGTCGAGGACGTGGCCTTGGGGGCGTCCGGGCCGGCGCCGAAGTACTTCTTGCCGTACGACGACACGCGCAGGCTCTCCGGCTGGATGCGGTCGGCCGCCCGCAACGCCGCCGCCGGGTCGATCATGCCGAAGCCGCGGGAGTCGTCCCTGCCGCCCGCCGGGGCGTCCCGGGCGGTGTCCTCCAGGAGCTTCTTGATCTGGGCCGGGTTCAGGCCCGGGTGGGCGGCCTTGACCAGGGCCGCCGCGCCCGAGACGAAGGCGGACGCCGCCGAGGTGCCCCAGCCCTCGTAGTACTTGTGGTCGGGGTCGGCGATGACCACGTCGACGCCGGGCGCGCTGACCGCCGCGTACCAGCGGCGGGTGGAGAAGGAGGCGCGGGTGTCGTAGCGGTCGACGGCGGTGGCGGCGATGACGCCCGGGTAGGCGGCCGGGTAGGACACGTGGTCACCCTTGTCGCCGCCGTTGCCCGCAGAGGCCACGACCACCACGCCCTTCTTCAGGGCGTACTGCACGGCCTCGTCCTCGCTCGGCTCGGGGTGCGCGGAGTTCGAGTCGTCGCCGAGGGAGAGGTTGATGACGTCGGCGCCGTGGTCGGCGGCCCAGCGGATGCCGTCGGCGAGGGCGTTGCCACGGGTGGTACGGGCCTTGGCGCGGGCGGGGTCGCCGTCCTCCAGGATCACGCGGACGGGCAGGATCTTCGCCTCGGGGGCGACGCCCATGACGCCGGCCGCGTTGCCGGGTCCATGGCCGTGCCCGGCGATGATGCCGGCCATGGCGGTGCCGTGCCGGGCCCAGGTGCGGTCGCCGGGCCCCGCGCCGAAGCCGATCATGTCCTTGGCGGGCAGCACGTTGCCCGCGAGGTCCGGGTGGTCGGCCTCGACGCCGGTGTCCAGGACGGCGACGGTGACGCCCCGGCCCTTGGTGGTCCGCCAGGCCTCGTCCAGGTGCAGCGCGGCGAGGCCCCACTGCTGGGCGCGGATGCCGTCGGCGTGGGCCGCGGTGGACGGCAGCAGGGCGAGGGCACCGGCGAGCAGCAGGCTCACCGCCGCTCCCGCGGAGTCCATGCGGCGGTGGCCGCATATCGATCGCCTCATGAAGGACTCTCCGTGGCCGTGCCGATGCTCTGGCGCAGCCGCCGCTCGATACGGTCGGCCAGGCCCTGTGCCTCGTTGCCGAGACCGGCCTGGGCCGGTGCGGTGGTGGCGCCGGCGCTGACGGCGTCGGCCGCGGGCTGGGGCGTGTCGGCACCGCGACCGTCGGCCCAGCCAGAGACTGCGTACGCCACGACGGGGGCGTCGGTGAGGACGGAGATGGTCCAGGAGGCGCGCTGCTTGTCGCCGAAGCCGGCCGCGACGGTGCCCTCGGCCGCGTACGGGCGGGGCATCAGGTCGGGGCGCCGGCCCAGGCCCTCGGTGCGGAAACGGTGGGCGAGTGCGGACATGGCGGCGGGGTCGGCCTTGGTGAACAGCAGGCCGACGGTGGTGACGTAGCTCTGGGTGGCGTCGGTGTAGGTGGCGCGCAGCAGCCGCTGGCAGCCGACGGGGGCGAGGACCTTATGCAGCAGCGGGTCGAAGGCGTGGGCGCAGCCGCTGTCCGGGGCCACGGCGATCCGGGTCCAGGTGCGGTCGGCGCCGCCGGGACCGGCGCCGGTGCCCTGGACGGTGGGCGGGAACAGCTGGTCGACCGGCGCGTTGTGCCAGAGCGTCCCGGCGGTGGCGAAGTGGTCACCGGAGGCGTCGTCCTCGCCGTCGTCGGTGAGCCAACTCCCGGTCACGGCACCGCCGATGAGCCCGAGACCGAGTACGAGACAGGCGGCAGCGGCGGCGGTGCGGGGCCCGACCCGGTACCAGGTCCGCTCGCCGAGCGCCTCGGGCTCCCCGACCGTCATGGCGGGCCGCACGGCCATGGCGCTCCAGGACAGCGCCGGGTCCGGCCCGGACCCGGCCGCGGGCGGCGGCGGGCCGACGGGGTGGGCGGGAGCCAGGGGACTCCAGGCACCGGCCTGCGCCCGCCCGGCGGACACCGCGGACGCGGATGCGGTGGCGGTACGGCGCTCGCCGCTCGGCCCGGCGGGCGAGCGTCCGGGCGCGGCGCCGGGGCGCGGTGTCCTCGGGGAGTCCGTGATCGGGCGGAGCCGGGCCGTGGTCTCCGACGCGGTGACCGGGCGGAGCCGGGCCGTCGTCTCGGTGGCGGTCTCGACCGGGGCTCCCGGCCGCCAGGACTCCTGTCCGGGGCGGTGGGCGGTGCGATCGGGCCCGCCCGCACCGGATCCGTCCCGGTGTGCCTCGCGGCCCGGGCTCGGCGGCGCGTCGGGGAACCGGGCGGAGGCCGGCGGCGGAGGCGGACTCACGGGCGCACCGGCCGCGGGCACGACGGGGCGCGACCCCCCGGACCGAGCCCCTTGCCCGGCACGGGGACCGGAGCCCCCAGGGGACGGCCGGCCCCCAGGCGCGGCGGCCTCGCCGGACGGCGAACCATTGCCTGCGGACTGCCCGGGAAGGGGCGAGCCATTGCCGACGGACCGCCCGGCGGACGACGACCCATCGCCCACGGCCCGCCCGGAAGAAGCCGCACCGTTGCCCACGGACCGCCCGCCAGAAACCGACCCAGTACCCCCGGGCCCCGCCCCAGAAGCCGCACCGCTGCCCACGGACCGCACACCAGAAGCCGACCCAGTACCCCTGGACCTCACCCCGGAAGCCGCACCGTTGCCCGCAGACCGCCCGCCAGAAGCCGACCCATTACCCACGGGCCCCGCCCCAGAAGCCGCGCCGTTGCTCCCGAAGTCGCCTGTCGACGTCCGGCCCGCGCCTGTCGCTGCCCCGGCCGGGGAGCGGTCCTCGCGGGGGAAGCCCGTGGCCGGTCCCGCCGAAGCCTCCGCCCTGCCTGTCGCGCCTGGCGCACCCCCGGTGGTGGCGCGGCCGGGCCGCGGAGTGAAGACCGACGGCTCGTCGTCGGGGTCCTCGGGCGCGGCCGTGTCGGACGGGCGGCCGGGCGGGGTCGACGGACGCGGCGGGGCCGGCGGGTGGGGCGGGGTCGGCGGAATGGCCGGGGCCGGGGGGGTCGAGGGGCGCGGCGGGATGGGAGCGTGGCGCGCTTCCGTGCTCATGCACCCCCCGTTTCCTCGTACCCGGGCCGTCTTCACGTACGCGGGCCGGTCTGCTCCTCGGCCGCGCCCGGTGCGGCAAGCTCCGTCCGGGCACGCATACCCGTACGGTCGGACCGGCATCCCGGTTCAGGTGAAGCGGCCGGGGGCGTTCCGCCGTACGTGCGCGTCACTCTACGGGTTGTCCGGGCCGGAATCAGAACCAGTCCGGAGCGCCGGGGGATCTGCCCGGAACGTCCCCCTACCCTGCGGTAATCCTGTCTGGCAGGCTTCCGTCATGACTGCGCGCGCCGCCGACCGGGCCCGTTACGACCGGGCCACCGCCCATCTCGACGCCCCTCTCGCGATCGTGGACCTGGACGCCTTCGACGCCAACGCGGCCGATCTCGTCCGCCGGGCCGCGGGCAAGCCGGTGCGGGTCGCCAGCAAGTCCGTGCGCTGCCGGCCCCTGCTGGAGCGCGTCCTGGCGATGGACGGCTTCCAGGGGATCATGTCGTTCACGCTGGCCGAGTCGCTGTGGCTCGCGCGTTCCGGGTTCGACGACGTGCTGCTGGCCTATCCGTCGGCCGACCGGACCGGTTTCGCCGAACTGGCCGCCGACCCCAAGCTCGCTGGTGCGGTCACCGTGATGGTGGACGACCCGGCGCACCTCGATCTCATCGACGCCGCCCGCGACGGCGGGCGTGAAGTGGTGCGTGTCTGCCTGGAGTTGGACACCTCGCTGAAGCTGCTGGGCGGCCGGGTGCGGGTCGGGGCGCGCCGCTCACCGCTGTACTCCCCCGCCCAACTCGCCGAACTGGCCCGGTCGGTGGCCAGGCGGCCGGGCTTCCGGCTGGTGGGGATCATGGCGTACGAGGGGCATATCGCGGGGGTCGGGGACGCGGTGGCCGGGCGGCCGCTGAGGTCCCGGGCGATCCGGCTGATGCAGGCGGCGGCGCGCCGGGAGCTGGCCGAGCGGCGGGCCGCGGTCGTGCGGGCGGTGCGGGCTGTCGTGCCCGGCCTGGAGTTCGTCAACGGCGGCGGCACGGGCAGTGTGCAGCACACCGCCGCCGAGGACGCGGTGACCGAGATAGCGGCCGGTTCGGGGCTGTACGTGCCGCGGCTCTTCGACAACTACACGTCGTTCGACGGCCGTCCGGCGGCCCTGTTCGCCCAGCCCGTCGTACGGCGACCGGGCGTCGGTGTGGTCACCGTGCTCGGCGGTGGCTATCCGGCCTCCGGCGCCGCCGGCCGCGACCGGCTGCCGGTGCCGTACCTGCCGGAGGGGCTGGAGTACGACCCCCAGGAGGGCCCCGGTGAGGTGCAGACCCCGCTACTCGGCTCGCCCGCCGACGATCTGCTGATCGGCGACAAGGTGTGGTTCCGGCACGCCAAGGCGGGCGAGCTGTGCGAGCGGTTCGAGGCGCTGCACCTCGTCGAGGGCGACGAGGTGACAGCGACCGTGCCGACCTATCGGGGTGAGGGACGCACGTTCCTCTGACCGGCCGGCCTACAGGGGCGTGACGTACGCCCCCGCGATACCGCCGTCCACCAGGAAGTCGGTGGCGTTGACGAAGGAGGAGTCGTCGCTGGCCAGGAAGGCGACGGCGGCGGCGATCTCCTCGGCCTCGGCGAACCGGCCCAGCGGGATGTGCACCAGCCGGCGGGCGGCCCGCTCGGGGTCCTTCGCGAACAGCTCCTGCAGCAGCGGGGTGTTGACCGGTCCGGGGCACAGCGCGTTGACACGGATGCCCTCGCGCGCGAACTGCACGCCCAGCTCACGGGACATGGCGAGGACGCCGCCCTTGGACGCGGTGTACGAGATCTGGGAGGTGGCCGCGCCCATCCGGGCCACGAAGGACGCGGTGTTGATGATGGAGCCCTTGCCCTGGCGCCGCATGTAGGGGATGGCGGCCTTGCAGCACAGGTAGACGGAGGTGAGGTTGACCTCCTGGACCCGCTTCCACGCCTCCAGGCCGGTCTCCAGGATGGAGTCGTCGTCGGGCGGTGAGATGCCGGCGTTGTTGAAGGCGATGTCGACGCTGCCGTAGGTGTCGTACGCCGTCTCGAACAGCGCCTCGACCTGCTCGGGGTCGGTGACGTCGACCTTCACGAAGAGCCCGCCGATCTCGTCGGCGACGGCCTTGCCGCGGGCCTCGTCCACGTCCGCGCAGACCACGTTGGCGCCCTCGGAGGCGAGTCGGCGGGCGGTGGCGAGGCCGATGCCGCTGCCGGCTCCGGTCACGACGGCGGTACGGCCGACCAGGCGGCGGCAAACACTGTTGTCGGTCACTGTGCGGGACCCTCCGTGCTGGGGGAGACGTTGCTGATGAAGACGTTCTTGGTTTCGGTGAAGGCGGTCAGGGCGTCGGGGCCCAGTTCGCGGCCGAGGCCGGACTGCTTGAAGCCGCCGAACGGCGTCCAGTAGCGGACGCTGGAGTGGGAGTTGACGGACAGGTTGCCCGCGCGGACGGCCTGGGAGAGGCGCAGGGCGCGGCCGAGGTCCCGGGTCCACAGGGAGCCGGAGAGGCCGTAGGGGGTGTCGTTGGCAAGGCGGATCGCGTCCTCCTCGTCGGTGAAGGGGAGCAGGACGGCGACGGGCCCGAAGATCTCCTCGCGGGCCGCCTCGCTGCCCGGCCGCTCCCCCGTCAGGACGGTCGGCGGGAACCAGAAGCCGGGACCGTCGGGGGCGCTGCCCCGCAGGGCCGGGGCGCCCTCGGGAACGTACGACCGCACGCGCTCCAGCTGCTGACGGGAGATCAGCGGACCCATCTGGGTCTTCTCGTCGGCCGGGTCGCCCACGACCACGGAGGCGAGCGCGTCGGCGAGGAACTCGCGGGCCTCCTCCAGCACCGTCTCCTGGACCAGGATGCGGGTGCGGGCGCAGCAGTCCTGGCCGGAGTTGTCCAGGAAGGAGAAGGGGTCGAGGGCGGATGTGAGGTCAGCGTCGGCGAAGACGATGTTGGGGCTCTTGCCGCCGAGTTCGAGGGTGACCGGCTTGACGAGCTGCGCGCAGCGCTCCATGACCTCGCGGCCGGTGCGGGTGGAGCCGGTGAACACGATCTTGGCGACGTCCGGGTGATCCACCAGGGCGCGTCCGGCGGTGTGGCCGTAGCCGGGCAGTACCTGGAAGACATGCTCGGGCAGGCCCGCCTCCAGGGCGAGTTCGGCGAGGCGGAGCGCGGTGAGCGGGGTGGTCTCGGCGGGCTTGAGGACGACCGTGTTGCCCGCCGCGAGCGCCGGGAAGGAGCCCCAGGCGGCGATCGGCATGGGGAAGTTCCAGGGGGCGATCACGCCGACGACGCCGAGGGGTTCCTGGAAGGTGATGTTCCAGCCGCCGGGCACCGGGATCTGCTTGCCGAGGAGGCGTTCGGCGCCGCCGGCCGCGTACAGCAGCAGGTCGCGGGCGTTGCCGGCCTCCCAGCGGGCGTTGCCGACGGTGTGGCCGGCCTCGCGGACCTCCAGCAGGGCCAGTTCCTCGATGTGCGCGTCGACGGTGTCGGCGAAGCGGCGCAGCAGCCGGGCCCGGTCGGCGGGGGCGAGGGCCGCCCATGCGGTCTGGGCGCGCGAGGCCCGTGCGACGGCGGCGGCCACGTCCTCCTCGCTCGCGGCGGGGACGGTGGCGACGACCTCTTCCGTCGCGGGGTTGAGGACCTTCAACTCGTCTGAGTCGGACACGAATTGACCTTTCACAGGCTGGCTCACAGGCGTTCGAAGGAGCGGCGCAGCTCCCAGTCGGTGACCGCGGCGTCGAAGGCGTCCAGCTCGACGCGCGCCATGTTGCGGTAGTGCGCGACGACCTCGTCGCCGAAGGCGGCCTTCGCGATGGGGCTGTTCTCCCACAGTTCGGCGGCCTCGCGCAGGGTGGTGGGCACGTGTTCGAGACCGGCGGCGTAGGCGTTGCCGGGGCAGGGCTCGGGGAGTTCGAGCTTCTGCTCGATGCCGTACAGACCGGCCGCGACCAGACCGGCGACGGCGAGGTGCGGGTTGACGTCCCCTCCGGGCAGGCGGTTCTCGAAGCGCAGGGAGCGGCCGTGGCCGACCACCCGCAGGGCGCAGGTGCGGTTGTCGTGGCCCCAGGCGACGGCGGTGGGGGCGAAGGAACCGGGCTGGAACCGCTTGTAGGAGTTGATGTTCGGGGCGTAGAGGAGCGAGAAGTCGCGCAGCGCGGCGAGCTGTCCGGCGAGGAAGTGCCGCATGACGTCGGACATGCCGCCGGGACCGTCCCCGGCCATGGCGTTGGTGCCGTCGGCGTCGGTGAGCGAGAGGTGGATGTGGCAGGAGTTGCCCTCGCGCTCGTTGTACTTGGCCATGAAGGTGATCGAGACGCCTTCCTGGGCGGCGATCTCCTTGGCGCCGGTCTTGTACAGCGCGTGCTGGTCGCAGGTGACGAGGGCCTCGTCGTAGCGGAAGACGATCTCGTGCTGGCCCGGGTTGCACTCGCCCTTGGCGGACTCGACGGTCAGGCCCGCGCCCGCCATGTCGTTGCGCAGCCGGCGCAGCAGGGGTTCGATGCGGCCGGTGCCGAGGATGGAGTAGTCGATGTTGTACTGGTTGGCCGGGGTGAGCCCGCGGTAGCCCGCGTCCCAGGCCTGTTCGTAGGAGTCCTTGAAGACGATGAACTCCAGCTCGGTGCCGACCTGGGCGGTGTAGCCGAGTTCGGCGAGCCGCTCCAGCTGGCGGCGCAGGATCTGGCGGGGCGCGGCGACGACGGGCGAGCCGTCGTTCCAGGCCAGGTCCGCGACGAGCAGGGCGGTGCCGGGGTGCCAGGGGATGCGGCGCAGGGTGGCGAGGTCGGGGTGCATGGCGAAGTCGCCGTAGCCGCGGTCCCAGGAGGACATCGCGTAGCCGTCGACGGTGTTCATCTCGGTGTCGACGGCGAGGAGGTAGTTGCAGCCCTCGGTGCCGTGCTGCAGGACCTCGTCGAGGAAGAAGCGGGCGGCGAACCGCTTGCCCTGGAGGCGCCCTTGCATATCGGGGAAGGCCAGGACGACAGTGTCGATCTCACCGCTCGCGACGAGGGCGTGCAGTTCCTCGACGCTGAGCGGGGGTGTGCGGTCTGCCACGGGAGAGCCTCCTTCGGCGCCTTCGCGCTTTTTTCGGCCGGGCCGGGAGCCATAAGGTATTGCTCAGAACCATTGCTTGGGAAGGGGGTACGGCGGATGTCGCGGGAGACGGAGTGGCACGGGGCGCATGCGCCGGGAGCCGTCGACGGGCTCGCTCCGGTGCTGCGTCCGGTGCGGGCGGGCAACGGCTTCGAGGAGGCGCTGGAGCAGATCCTCCAGGTCGTGCGGCTCGGTCTGGTGCCGGGCGGGGAACGGCTGCCGGCCGAGCGGGAGCTGGCGGAGCGGCTCGGGATCAGCCGGGTGACGCTGCGCGAGGTCCTGAAGGTGCTCCAGGACCAGGGGCTGGTGGAGGCGCGGCGCGGGCGCTACGGCGGAACGTTCGTCCTGCCGCGCGCGGACGCCGGCGGCGAGGACGAGCTGCGGCGGCGGATCGCCGAGGTCGACATCGAGGACGTGCTGCGGTTCCGCGAGGTGCTGGAGGTGGGCGCGGCGGGCCTGTGCGCGGCGCACGGGCTCACGGAGGAACAGGCGGACCGGCTGCGCGAGGCGCTGTCCCGCACGCACGACGCCCCGCTCGCCGACTACCGGCGCCTGGACACCCTGCTGCACCTGACGCTGGCGGAGCTGTGCGGCTCCCCCTCCCTGACCGCGCAGTACGCGGCGGTTCGAGCCACGGTCAACGACCTGCTCGACTGCATCCCGCTGCTGGTGCGCAACCTGGAGCACTCACAGCGCCAGCACACCGCGCTGGTGGAGGCGGTGCTGGACGGGGACGCGGACGGCGCGCGGGAGATGATGCGCGAGCACTGCGCGGGCACGGCGGCGCTGCTGCGGGGCTTTCTCACGTAGGACGGATCTGCAAAGGTGTGAGAGTGAACCTTTGACTTCCGGGAGGGCGGCATGACCGTACGACCGCTGATCGGCATCAGCACCTATCTGGAGTCCGGCGCGCGTTGGGGCGTGTGGGAGCTGGATGCGGCGCTGCTGCCGGCCGGCTATCCACGGCTGGTGCAGCGGGCCGGCGGGCTGGCCGCGATGCTGCCGCCGGACGCGCCCGAGCGCGCTGCGCAGGCGGTGGCGCGGCTGGACGGGCTGGTCATCGCGGGCGGCCCGGACGTCGACCCGTCCCGCTACGGCGCCGCGCGCTCGCCGCGCACGGGGCCGCCCGCGCGGGAGCGGGACGCGTGGGAGCTGGCGCTGATCGACGCCGCGCTGGCGGCCGGGGTGCCGCTGCTCGGCATCTGCCGGGGCATGCAGCTGCTGAACGTCGCCCTGGGCGGCACGCTCGTCCAGCACCTCGACGGGCACGCGGAGGTGGTCGGGGTCTTCGGACACCATCCGGTCAAGCCGGTGCCGGGGACGCTGTACGCCGGGCTCGTACCGGAGGAGACCGCCGTGCCGACCTACCACCACCAGGCGGTCGAACGGCTCGGCCGGGGCCTGGTCGCCTCGGCGTACGCGGCGGACGGCACGGTGGAGGCGGTGGAACTCCCGCCGTCCGAAGGCTGGGCCCTCGGGGTCCAGTGGCATCCGGAGATGGGCGAGGACCTGCGGGTGATGCGAGGGGTGGTCTCGGCGGCGGGGTCGCGCCGTGGGGGTACCTGACCGTTGCCGGGAGCGGGTCCGTGGTGGGCTGCTCGCGCAGTTCCCCGCGCCCCCGGGGAACTGCAGTCGTCGCACCCCCGAAAGGTGCCGTCACCCCCGTGTCAGCGACAGCAGCTCCCGTGCCGGGCCCGTGGGGCGATGTCCCGTCGGCCAGACCGCTCGCAGGTCGCGGCGCAGGGAGACGCCCTCCACCGGGATGCTGACCAGGCGGCGCATCGCCAGCTCCTCCCCCACCGCCAGTTCACTGAGGACCGAGGGGCCCGCGCCGCTGACCGCGGAGGCCTTGACCGCCGTGGTGGAGGACAGCTCGATGAGGGGGCGGGCGAGGCCGCCGAGGGCCGCGTCCAGGACCTGACGGGTGCCGGAGCCGCGCTCGCGGAGGATCAGGGGGGTGGCCCCCAGTTCCGCCGCCGTCACGGGGCGCCGGCGGCGGGCCCAGGGATGGCCGGGCGCGGTGACGACGATCAGGCGGTCGCGGGCGATGACCGTGGAGTCCAGGCCGGTCGGGACCGTCAGCCCCTCCACGAAGCCGAGGTCGGCCTCGTCGGCCAGCAGCAGTTCCGCCACCTTCGCGGAGTTGCCGGCGAGGAGGGACACCGCGGTGTCGGGCCGCTCCGCGTGCAGCGCGAGGAGCCAGCCCGGCAGCAGGTACTCGGCGATCGTCATGCTCGCCGCGACCCGCAGGCGCGAGTCCCGCCGGTCCCGCAGCGCCCGCGCACCGGCGTCGAAGGCCGCCGCCGCCTCCACGACCCGCCGGGCCCAGTCCGTCACCAGGGCGCCGGCGTCCGTGAGCCGGGAGCCGCGCGGCGAACGGTCGACCAGGGCCACGCCCAGCTGCCGTTCCATGGAGCGGATCCGGCTGCTGGCGGCGGGCTGGGTGATGCCGACCTCGCGTGCCGCCGCGCCGAGACTGCCCAGCCGCGCCACGGCCAGCAGCAACTCCAGCGCGGCCAGATCCGGCACCCGGTGGGCCAGTGATTCCGTGCGCCCGCTTCGCCCCTCGACCTCGCTCATAAGCCCAGTTTATGCCCTCATACACAGGAAGTCCCTGGTCAGGGCGGGGCGACGGCGGGACGGTGGAGCCATGGTCACCGCAGCCCCACCCTTGTCCGTCGCCTCGGTCCACCGTGCCCCGCGGGTCCGCCACCTGGGCCCCAACTGGTACGCCGCCGTCATGGGCACCGCCATCCTCGGCTCGGCCGGCGTGGCACTGCCCGCGCCCGTGGAAGGCCTGCGCGACGTCTTCGCGGCAGCCTGGGCGCTGTCCCTCGGGCTGCTGCTCGCCGTGCTGGCGGCCCGTGCCCTGCACTGGATCCACCACCGCGACCAGGCCCGCGCCCATCTCCTCGACCCGGCCATGGCCCCCTTCTACGGCTGTCTGTCGATGGGCCTGCTGGCGGTCGGCGGCGGCGCCATGACGGCCGGCCGGGGCATGATCGGCACCGGCACGGCGGTCGTCCTGGACGCCGTGCTGTTCACCGCCGGCACGGCTGTCGGGCTCGCGTCCGCCGTGGCCGTGCCGTACCTGATGGCCGTACGGCATCGCGTCGAGCCCGCGCAGGCGGCCCCGGCGTGGCTGCTGCCGCTGGTCGCGCCCATGGTGTCGGCCGCGCTCGGCCCGCTGCTGGTGCCGCATCTGCCGGCGGGGCAGCCCCGCGAGACCCTGCTGCTGGCGTGCCTGGCGCTGTTCGGGCTGAGCCTGTTCGCGACGCTGCTGATGCTGACGCTGGTCTTCGCCCGGCTGATCACCGCCGGCCCGCTGCCGCTCGCGCTCACCCCGACGCTGTTCCTGGTCCTGGGCCCGCTCGGGCAGTCCACCACCGCGGTCGGCAAGATCGCGGACGCGGCTCCCGGGGTCGTACCGGCCTCGTACGCCCGTGGCCTGGACGTCTTCGCCGTTCTGTACGGGGTGCCGGTCATGGGGTTCGCCCTGCTGTGGCTGGCGCTGGCGACCGCGCACGTGGTGCGGGCCCGCCGGCAGGGCATGGGGTTCGCGATGACCTGGTGGGCGTTCACCTTCCCGGTGGGCACATGCGTCACCGGCGCCATGACGCTCGCCCGGCACACCGGCCTCGTGGCCTACGACGAGCTGGCCCTCGGGCTGTACGCCCTGCTCGCCGCCGCCTGGCTGGCGGCCGCCACCGGTACCGTACGCGGCCTGCTCGGCGGCGAGCTGCTCGCAGCGCCCCGGCCAGTACCTGTGGCGCCTCGGCCAGCGAAGGGCCGTACCAGGTCAGGTGCCGCCCGCTGACCAGGGCACAGGGCAGACCGGGGAAGGCCTCCGGGCCGTCGTCGGCGGTGAAGCGGTAGGGCTCGTCGGGGAGGACCACGAGATCCGGGGCCGCCGCGCGCAGCTCCTCCAGCGGGACGCGGGGGTAGCGCTCGGGGTGGCCGGCGTACAGGTGGTCGACACCGAGCCGGGCCAGCACGTCACCGGCGAAGGTGTCCCGGCCGAGGACCATCCAGGGCCGGCGCCAGACCGGTACGACCGCTGTCGTACGGCTCCCGGGCCGCGGCAGCGCCGCCCAGGCGGCCTCCGCCTCCGCCAGCCAGCGCGGACGCCCCGGCGCACCGCACGCGGCGAGCACCCGGTCCAGCTCCGCGAAGGCCTGCGGCACGCTCCGCACCTCGGTGACCAGCACCTCCAGGCCGGCGGCGCGCAGGGCGTCGAGGTCCGGGGCGCGGTTCTCCTCCTCGTTGGCGATCACCAGGTCGGGGGCGAGGGCGACAACGCGGTCAAGCTTCGGGTTCTTGGTACCGCCGATCCGGGTGACGTCCAGGCCGACCGGGTGGGTGCACCAGTCGGTGACACCGACGAGGGCTCCGGGGAGTGTCCGCGCCACAGCCTCCGTCAGCGAGGGAACCAACGAGACGATCCGCGGCCGTGGGGCGCTCAGCGGGACCGGTCCTGGACGGCCTCGATATGTTCCGCCACCGCCACGACGATGACCCGGGTGTCCGGCACCGTGGCCCGCCACCGATGCCGTACTCCACCGGTCAGGTAAAGCGTGTCACCACGACCGAGGCGATACGCGCGCCCCTCCGCCTCGATCTCCACCGCGCCGTCGGCGACGTACATCAGCTCGTCGTTGCGGTGCTGGAACTCGCGGCCGGGTTCGTGGTCGCCGGTGAACTCGGAGGCGTGCAGCTGGTGGTGGCCGCGGACCAGGGAGCGGGTCCGGGGCTCGGCGTCGTCCTCGGCGACGGGGTCGGCACGCACGACGTCCACGCTGGCCGCCGGGTCGGCGGCGGCGAGGAGTTCGACGGCCGTGGTGCGCAGGGCGTCGGCGAGCTTCTCCAGCGAGGTGCGGCTGGGGCGGGCCCGGTCGTTCTCCACCTGGCTGAGGAAGGGCACCGAGAGACCGCTGCGCTCGGCCACGGCGGCGAGCGTCAGCTCCAGGGCACGGCGACGCCGCCGGACGGCCGCGCCCACCCGTACGGGCTGTTCTTTGTGGTCGCCCATCGCTCCGGCTCCCTCCCTCGCTCGTCGTGCCGCTGTCCGGGTGCCCGGTTCGGGGCGCACCCTTCTGATGACTTCACTGCACCCTACGCATGTTCGGCAAACCGTTTCACGCCTCTGTCACATCCCCTCCATGCCACCGAGTTCCCAACCTCAGGGTTCCCGCCAGCGTGACAGAGGTCCGGGCCTGCCCGGCACGGAGTCCCGGACAGGGGTGAACATGCCGATCAGCAGGGCCGGGTGCCCCCGCCCACCACAATGATCGTAACGCTCTGCGATTGGCCGGATTCCTGTCGTGCCCGCAGAGGTGGGGTGACTGTCGGTGCCGTGCGGCATGATGCGAGCGTGACCGGACGACTCATGCTCCTCGACACCGCATCGCTGTACTTCCGCGCCTATTTCGGCGTCCCGGACTCGGTGAAGGCACCGGACGGCACGCCGGTGAACGCCGTGCGCGGGCTGCTGGACTTCATCGACCGGCTGGTCAGGGACCACCAGCCGGAGCGGCTGGTGGCCTGCATGGACGCCGACTGGCGGCCGCAGTGGCGGGTGGACCTCATCCCCACCTACAAGGCGCACCGGGTCGCCGAGGAGCACGAGGGCGCGCCGGACGAGGAGGAGGTGCCGGACACCCTCGCCCCGCAGGTGCCGGTCATCGAGAGCGTGCTGGACGCGCTGGGGATCGCGCGGGTCGGTGTCGCGGGCTACGAGGCGGACGACGTGATCGGCACGTTCACCGCGCGCGCCGGGGGCCCGGTGGACATCGTCACCGGCGACCGCGATCTGTACCAGCTGGTGGACGACGCACGCGGGATCCGGGTGCTGTACCCGTTGAAGGGCGTCGGCACGCTGCAGCTGACCGACGAGGCGGTGCTGCGCGAGAAGTATGGGGTCGACGGGCGGGGGTACGCGGATCTGGCGCTGCTGCGCGGCGACCCGAGCGACGGTCTGCCGGGCGTCGCCGGGATCGGCGAGAAAACGGCCGCCAAGCTGCTCGCCGAGTTCGGTGACCTGGCCGGGATCATGGCGGCGGTCGACGACCCGAAGGCGAAGCTCACACCGTCGCAGCGCAGGCGGCTGGACGAGGCGCGTCCGTATGTCGCGGTCGCCCCGACGGTGGTGCGGGTGGCCGACGACGTGCCGCTGCCGGACGTCGACACGACTGTGCCGCGGGTCCCGCGCGACCCGGCGGCACTGGAGCAGCTGGCCAAGCGGTGGGGGCTCGGGGGCTCCCTGCAGCGGCTGATCGGCACACTCACGGAGGGACCTGCGTGACCTTGACCGGAATATTCCGGCAAAGGTCACTCATCCAGCGCTCGGGAAAGAGGTGTTGCATGGGAGCGAGGTGCTAACTTAGGTAAACCTAACCTTTTCACTGGAGGCGTGATGGCAGAGCGTCCGGGACGAAAGCCGCGCAGGACCCGCACCGCCCAGGTGGTCCGCACCGAGCGACTGACCCCGCACATGCAGCGGGTGGTGCTCGGTGGCGAGGGCCTGGCCGACTTCGCGGCGGACACCTGCACCGACCACTATGTGAAGCTGCTCTTCGGCCCGGACGGCGTGACCTACCCGGAACCCTTCGACCTGGAGCGGATCCGTGCGGAGTTCCCGCGGGAGCAGTGGCCGGTGACCCGGACGTACACCGTGCGCGCCTGGAATCCCGAACACCGGGAGCTGACACTGGACTTCGTCGTCCACGGCGACGAGGGCCTGGCCGGCCCGTGGGCCACCCGGGTACGGCCGGGTGAGACCGTGCGCTTCATGGGCCCCGGCGGCGCCTACGCCCCCGACCCGGCGGCCGACTGGCATCTGCTCGCCGGTGACGAGAGCGCGCTGCCCGCGATCGCGCGGTCCCTGGAGGCGCTGCCCGCCGGTGCCCGCGCCCACGCCTTCGTGGAGGTGTCCGGCCCCGAGGAGGAGCAGAAGATCGACTCCGATGTGGAGGTCGTCTGGCTGCACCGCGGGGACCGGCCGGTCGGCGAGGCCCTGGTGGAGGCCGTACGCACACTGCGGTTCCCCGAGGGCCGGGTGCAGGCGTTCGTGCACGGCGAGGCGGGCTTCGTGAAGGAGCTGCGCCGGCTGCTGCGGGTCGAGCTCGCCGTCCCGCGCGAGGACCTGTCGATCTCCGGCTACTGGCGCCTGGGTCACAACGAGGACGGCTGGCAGGCCTCCAAGCGGGACTGGAACGCCCGTATCGAGGCAGAGCAGGAGAGCGGCGCGGCCGCCTGAGAGCGCCCCCCGCTCAGGTCTCGTTGATCTTGCCGAAGGGGATGTGCACGCTGGGCGTGGTCCGGGACGTGCTCTCCAGGTGGGTCACCTGGTCGTCGAAGAAGATGTGCGGGTCCAGCACCTTCATCACGGCGCCCTTGTCTATGCCGCCGAGGAAGAAGGCGCCGTTGACCGTCACGCCCCACTTCTTGAGGCTGTTCACGGCCCGCTCGTGGGCCGGTGCGTTGCGCGCGGTCACGATGGAGACGTGCACCCGGAGCGCGTAGTCCGGGTCGGTCTTGCGCCGTTCCTCCTCCCGGCGCTGTATCCGGTTCACCCCGGCGAGGAAGTCGCGCAGCGGCCCGGCGTCGTGCGGGGTGGCCGCGTTGCGGGCCTCGTGCGCGCGGAACTCCTCCAGCCCGTCGGCCTGGTACACCTGCTCGGCGGCGTCACTGGCGAGCACCCCGTCGAAGTCGAAGGCGATCCGCAGCTCCCGGTCGGCGGGGTCGTCCGGGTACGACGCTCCGAGCACATGTCCCGCGGGCAGTCCGGCGGCGACGGCCTCCCGCACGTCGTTGCCGTCGGCCGACAGGAACAGGGACATGTTCAGCGCCGGCATGAACGTGTACGGGGAGCGGCCCTGCATGAACACGGCCCGGCTGATGGGCAGTTCATGGGCCTGGATCGACCGCATGACCCGCAGGCCGGTGTCGGGGTCGTTGCGGGAGAGGATGATGACCTCGACGAGCGGGTCTCCCGGCTCGCCGAGGTCGTTCAGCGACAGCAGCCGGCGGATGAACGCGAACGCGACCCCGGGCCGGAGCGTGTCGTCCACGTTCTCCTCCTGGTAGGCCCGGTAGGCCTCCTCGCCCTGCTCGCGGAAGACCGCGTCCGACTCCCGCAGATCGAACAGGGCACTGGAGGCGACACCGACGACGAGTCGGTTCGCGAGATCGTAGGCCGGCATGGACTACATCTTCACACCGACCGATGCACCACGTACGGATCGGTCGGTCACCGCGCACGCGCGCCCTCCGGGGCGAACCCGGCCTTCAGGGCCACGCGGCAGCCGGTGGGAAGGGCGGGCTGGGAGGTGCGGGCGAGGGTGCCGGCCGGTACGACCGGGCTGGTGAGATACGGCATGATCAGCATCCTGCCGAGCGCCCACCCGTCGGCGTACCGGTTTTCCGCCTCGTACCCCTGACGTTCCGCCTCGTACCCTTGACCTCGATGAGACGCCGTACACCGCCCCCGCCCGCCCCGCTCCCCCAGCGCGACGGTGTCGATCCCGTGCGGGTGCGGCTGCCGCACGGCGGGACGTGGGCCACCGCGCGGGAGTATCTGGTGCAGCGGCTGACGGGGGCCGGGCCCGGGGTGGTCGCGTCGATGTTCGAGGCGGGGCTGGTCGTCGGCGCCGACGGGCGGTCGGTGGCGCCGGACGCGCCGTACGAGCCGGGGATGTTCGTGTGGTTCCACCGCGAACTGCCCGCCGAGGTGCCGGTGCCGTTCCCGGTGGAGATCGTCCACCGGGACGCGCACATCGTCGTCGCCGACAAGCCGCACTTCCTCGCCACGACCCCGCGCGGCTCGCATGTGACACAGACCGCGCTGGCCCGGCTGCGGCGCGAGCTGGACCTTCCGGCGCTGAGCGCGGCGCACCGGCTGGACCGGCTGACGGCGGGGCTGGTGCTGTTCACCGTGCGGCCCGAGGAGCGCGGGGCGTACCAGACGCTGTTCCGGGACCGGCGGGTGCGCAAGGAGTACGAGGCGGTCGCGCCGTACGACCCCTCGCTGGTCCTGCCCCGGACCGTACGCAGCCGGATCGTGAAGGAGCGCGGGGTGCAGGCGGCCCGGGAGGTCGAGGGCGAGCCGAACGCCGAGACGTACGTCGAGCTGGCCGGGCGGCGGGGCGGGCTGGGCCGGTACCGGCTGGTCCCGGCGACCGGGCAGACCCACCAGCTGAGGGTGCATCTGAACACGCTGGGCGTGCCCATCCTCGGCGACCCGCTGTACCCGGAGGTGACCGCCCCGGTGCCGCCCGGCGACTTCCGCCGCCCGCTCCAACTGCTGGCCCGGAGACTGGAGTTCACCGACCCGGTCACGGGCACGGAGCACACGTTCGTCAGCGACCGCGAACTCACCGCCTGGACGTCGTACGCCGACTGGGCCGAGGGCTAGGCCGGGCGTCCCCCTCTTCCGGCTCGCGCCGGACGAAACACCCCCGCTCGGATCGGCCGGGAAGCCCCGACGCCTCGGGTCCGGCCGATCCGGGAGGAAGGTCCTGTCCTCGGTTACTCGCCGCGCCACCAGTGGAGCAGGCGTTGCCAGACGCCGCGGCGTCGGGCCGGTTCCGGTGTCGTGGGGTGGGGGTCGGGTGCGGTGGGTGCGGGTGCCGGTGCGGTGGGTGCGGGCTCGGGGGTCGGGGTCTGGTCGGGGCGTGGGGTGCCGGGCTGCCAGGTGGAGCGCTGCGGCGGGACGGCCACGGGCCTCGGCGGGACGTTGACGTCCTGCTGCGGTTTGGGCTCGAAACGCACGGGCAGCGACACCAGGTGCCGGGAGGCGATGGACGAGCGCCAGCTCAACTCGTCTTCCGCGCAGTCCAGTTGGATGTCGGACAGCCGCATCAGCAGCGCGTCGACACCGACGTCGGCGATGGCGCGGCCGATGTCCTGACCCGGGCACTCGTGCGGACCGCCGCCGAAGGCGAGGTGGGAGCGGTTGCCCTGCATGCTCGCGGACAGGTCCGGGCGGATGCGCGGGTCGAGGTTGCCCGGTGCGGGCGCGAAGAGCAGGCCGTCGCCCTTGCGGATGCGCTGCCCGCCCAGCTCGGTGTCCTGCTTGGCGTAGTAGCCGAGGACGGTGCTGAACGGCGGCTCGTCCCACAGGGACTGCTCGATCGCCTCCGGCACGGTCATCTGGCCGCCGCTGAGCCGGGCGCGGAAGCCCGGTTCGGTGAGGACCATGCGCAGCGCGTTGGCGAGGAGGTTCGCGGTGGCCTCGTAGGCCGCGAAGAGGGCGAGCCGCAGGTGTTCGCGGACCTCGTCGTCGCTGAGTCCGGCCGGGTGGGTGACGAGGTGGCTGGTGAAGTCCTCCTCGGGCTGGGCGCGCCGCCGGGTGGTGAGCCGGCTCAGCGCGTCCATGACGTAGGCGTGGCTCTGGATGGCGGTCTCGGTGCCCTTCAGGGCGTCCCGCGCGGCCTGCACCATCCGGTCGTTGTACTCCTCCGGCATGCCGAGGATCTCGCACATGACGGCCATCGGCAGATGGTCGGCGAACTGGGAGACCAGGTCGGCCCGGCCGCGTTCGCAGAACCTGTTCACCAGGCCCTGCGTGTGGCGGCCGATGTGCCGGCGCAGGGTGCGGTGGTCCATGGTGGCCATGGCCGCGGTGACCGCCACCCGCAGCCGCTGGTGCTCGTCGCCCTCGGCGTGCGAGCAGATCGGCTGCCAGGCGATGTGCGGCATGAGCGGGTGGTCGGGCTTGACCGTGCCCTCCAGCAGCGGGGTCCAGATCCGGCTGTCGCGGGTGTACACGGAAGGGCTGCGCACCAGCTGCTGGTTCTCGGCGTGCCCGAGGACCACCCACATCGGCACGTCGTCGTGCAGCAGCACGGGTGCCACGGGGCCGTACTGCTCCCGCAGCCGCGCGTAGAGGTCGCCCAGGTCCGCCGCGTCGGGGCCGTAGAGCCGGTGCAGCCCGCCGGGGCCGAGGCCGTGCGCGGGGCAGCCCGGCGGCGGGACGGGGGTGGGGTCGGTGTCGGTCAGCGAGGAGGAATCAGACGTCACGGTGTCGCTCCGGAACGAATAGGTGTGGGGGTGGGTGGGCTGTGGATTCAGGTGAGGGCGCGGGACAGGGCGATGGAATGCAGGAAGCGCATCAGGGTCATCAGCACGTCCTTGCTGGAGGCCCGGCGGCGTACGTCACACTCGATGATCGGGATCTCCGGGGTCAGGTCGAGCGCGGTGCGCAGTTCGTCGAGCGGGTAACGGGGCGCGTCCGGGAAGGAGTTGATGGCGACGACGAAGGGCACGCCGCGCTCCTCCAGCCGGCCCATGACGTCGAAGCTGACTTCCAGCCGCCGGGTGTCGACGAGGACGACGGCGCCGAGCGCGCCTTCGAACAGCCCGTTCCACAGGAACCAGAAGCGTTCCTGGCCGGGCGTGCCGAAGAGGTAGAGCACCAGCTTGTCGGAGACGCTGATGCGGCCGAAGTCCATGGCCACGGTGGTGGCCGTCTTGGATTCGGAGCCGTAGTTGTCGTCCACTCCGATGCCGGCCTGGGTCATGGTCTCCTCGGTGGTCAGCGGTCTGATGTCGCTGACGGAACCGACCATGGTGGTCTTGCCGACGCCGAAACCGCCCACGATCACGATCTTCACCGCGGTCTCGGCCGTGTGCGGCAGATGGTCCTCGGTGCGTGGGCCGGGGATGGTGTCAGAGCCGTTGAAGTCCATGCATCACCGCTTCGAGGATGGAACGGTCGGGCAGCTCCCGGCGGACGACCGGGGTGCGCACCTGCACCAGTTCGGCCGTGATCAGCTCGGTGATCAGGACGGTCATCGCGCTGAACGGCAGGTTCAGATAGGCCGAGAGCTCGGCCACGGACAGGGGGTTGGTACAGAGCCGCAGGACCGAGGCCTGCTCCGGTGAGGCGGCCATGTGGGGCGCGTCGCGCGCCACGATTAACGTCACGAGGTCGAGTTCGGCGCGTGCGCCGTCCTCCGATCCGGCGACGGTGTACAGCCGTTCGGGGTTCTTGCGCTCGGGTTCGCCGTCCGCCGCCTCGGTCTGGGGCGGGGACGGCGGCGGAGGCGGCAGGGGCTTCGGCTCACGCCGTTTGCGTCGTGGAGGAGTCATACGGTCTGCCCGTTCCGCCGGGGCGGACTCGTGAGGTGGGCGCCGATCCGGACGACGAGGTCGCGCATCATGCCGCTCATCCGGCCCGGCTCGCAGGTCACATCGGCGAGTACGGCGAGGAAGGCGTTGTCGCCGGCGTTCATGAGGTAGAAGTAGCCGCCCTCGATCTCGATGACGAGGACCTGCATCTCGCCGGCGCCGGGGAGCTCCTGGATGATGGCGCCGGCCAGGCTCTGCATGCCCGCGCAGGCCGCGGCCACCCGGTCGCAGGCGTCGGGGTCACCGCCGTAGCGGGCGATGCGCAGTCCGTCGGCGGAGAGGACCACGATCATCTCGATGCCCGGCACACCGTCGTTGAGCTGCTTGAGCATCCAGTCGATGTTGCCTCGCTGCTGGATCACTTGAGGTCCCCCTCTGCGTCGGCCTCGGTGGCGCCCTCGACGGGCTCGTCCGTGTAGTCGTTGAGCAGGTGCACGTACTTTTCCGGGTGCCTCGTGAAGTCGGTCAGTTCGGGCCCGGTGGCGCCCTCGGGCATGCCCTTGCGCAGGCCGTTCCAGAAGTCCTCGATCCCCTGGCCGATCGGCCGTTCCATGAGCTTCTTGCGCTCGGGGTCGATCTCGGGCTCGGGCTGCGGTGCGGGCTTGGGCTGGGACCAGATGGTGGGCCTGCCCTCGCGCTCGGCCTGCTCGATCTCGGCCTGCTCGGCGTAGCGCTGGCTCAGCGGCGTCTTGACCCGGCTGCGGCGCTGCGGCAGTCCGCCCGCCGTCCACTCGGTGACGACGGGGACGTCGTCCTCCATGGAGATCCCGGCGGGGATCTTGGGGCTGGTGGGGCGGCGCCGCTTCGGCGGGCGCTTGGGGCCCTCGACGGCTCCCAGCTCGGGCATCGGGGTGCCGGTGGCGCCGATGCCGTGGGCGGCGCCCACACCGGGTTCGGTGGTCGTCATGACGCGCGGCACGATGAGGATCGCGCGGCAGCCGCCGTAGGCGGAGGCACGCAGCGAGACCTCCATGTCGAACATCCGGCACAGCCGGCCCACGACGGCGAGACCGAGGCGCGGGTTCTCGCCGAGGTTGTGCGCGTCGTCGAGGTTCTTGGCGTCCTCGATCATCTTCTCGATGCGGGCGCGGGACTCCTCGCTGAGGCTGACGCCGGCGTCCTCGATCTCGATGGCGATACCGGTCTGCACCTCGGTGGCGGTGACGTGCACCTTGGCCGTGGGCGGCGAATAGCGGGTGGCGTTGTCGAAGAGCTCGGCGGCGGCGTGGATGACCGGCTCGACGGAGGTGCCCTTGATGTTGATGTTGACGATGGAGTTCAGCTGGATGCGGCGGTACTCCAGGATGCGCGACATGGCACCGCGCAGCGTGCTGTAGAGGGAGACCGGCAGGGGCCACTGGCGGCCGGGGCGGCCGCCGCCCAGGACGGAGATGGTGTCGGCGAAGCGGCCGATCAGCGAGGTGCCGTGGTCGATGCGCAGCAGGTCGTCGAAGACCTCGGGGTTGCGGCCGTGGTCCTCCTCCATCTCCCGCAGTTCGTTGGACTGCTGGTGGACGATGGCCTGGACACGGCGGGCGATGCTCACGTAGGAGCGCTCGGTGGCGTCGCGCATCGAGATCTCGCGGTCGGCGCCGCGCATCGCGGCGCGGAACATCTCGCGGTAGGGGCGGGGCAGGGCACGCAGTTCGGGGTCGACGTCGTAGGCGTTGACCATCACGTCGCGCAGTGGTTCTCCGGCGCGCAGCCGCAGCAGGCCGTGCGGGATGTAGTCGACGGCGAAGCGCTCGATCAGCTCGTCGTGGGCGGCGAGCCGGTCCTCCAGATACGCAGTGTGACGGGCGTGCTCGGCCTGGTCCGCGCGGATCCTGCGGCCGCGGCGGGCGGCCTCCGCGCCCGTGAGGAGGACCAGCAGCAGGGCCAGCGCCCCGACCGCGCCGACGGCGATCCGGGCCGACGCCGGCACCAGGGCGACGGCGGCCCCGGTCGCCGCGGCCATCAATATGGCCGGCGGCAACAGCACGCGCGCATAGGGACGTTCACGGCCACCGGGCCGCTTCTGAACACTCACCATGGATGCCTTCTGAGACGAATCGGCTGGGTGTCGGGGGAGCTTTGGGGGGGGAAGGTTCATAGAACTGTCGGGATCTATCGCATGTTTGGGAACAGACGCACGAATTCACCTCAACTCGGTGCGCCGCGGGCGAGCTTAGTCCGACCGGATCATCGCCGTGTCATATTCGGCAAGCACCTGAAATCCCTCATGTGACAGGAGTAGGCTCGACCCCATTTATACGCTCAGCTGACATTCGAACACGTTCGGTAGCGGCATATGGGCATGCGAAAACTACTCACCGTAATGCGTGAAGGGGCCGCAGATGCGGCCCCTTCACGCACGTGGCGAGGGCAGGTCACCCCACGGACGAGTAGGCGACCACACCCCGCAGCAACTGGTCCACGGCCTTGCGCGCGGCCTTGGCCACCGTCGAGCCCTCCGCGGGAGAAGCCGCGGAGATCTGTCCCAGAACGTCGATGACCTGCTTGCACCACCGCACGAAGTCCCCCGCGGGCATGTCCGCCTCGCGCAGCACCTCGTCGAGCGCCTTGCCGGAGGCCCACATGTACGCGGCCCAGGCGAAGCCGAGATCCGGCTCACGCTGGCCGACACCCTCGGTCTGGCTGATCCGGAAATCCTCCTCCAGACCGTCGAGGCGACCCCAGATCCGGACCATCTCACCGAGCGCGGCCTTCGCCTTGCCCGAGGGCAGCTTGGGCGCCATCGCGTCGTCGCCGACCCGTGCCTCGTACACCAACGCCGAGACGCAAGCGGCGAGTTCGGCGGGGCTGAGGCCCTCCCAGACCCCCTCGCGCAGGCATTCGCTGGCCAACAGGTCGAGTTCGCCGTAGAGCCGGGCGAGTCGCCTGCCGTGCTCGGTGACCTCGTCGCCGCGCAGGTAGTCCAGTTCGGTCAGCAGGGCGACGATACGGTCGAAGGTGCGCGCGATGGTGTTCGTACGGCCCTCGATGCGGCGCTCCAGCTGCGAGGTGTCGCGCACCAGCCGGTGGTAGCGCTCGGCCCAACGGGCGTGGTCCTCACGGTCGTCGCAGCCATGGCACGGGTGCGCACGGATCGCCGTGCGCAGCCGGGCGATCTCGCGGTCGTCGGCGGCCTGCGAGCGCTTCTTGCGGGCCCGCTCCGGCGGGATGTGCCCGGCCTTGGTGCGCAGCGCGGAGGCGAGGTCGCGGCGGGACTGCGGCGAGCGCGGGTTGAAGGACTTCGGGATGCGCATCCGGTCCAGCGGTTCGACCGGCACCGGGAAGTCCATCGACGCCAGCCGCTTGACCTGCCGTTCGGCGGTCAGCACCAGCGGGCGCGGCCCGTCGTGGTGGTCGAGGCCGCGGTGGCCGGTGGAGCGGCCCGCGGGCAGGCCGGGGTCCAGCACCAGGGCCAGACCGGCGTACTTGCCCGTGGGGACGTGGATGACGTCGCCCGGCTTCAGCTTCTCCAGGGCGACCGCGGCCTCCGCGCGCCGCTGGTTCGCGCCCTGCCGGACCAACTCCGTCTCCCGGTCCTTCAGTTCACGCCGCAGCCGCGCGTACTCCTCGAAGTCGCCGAGATGGCAGGTCATGGAGGCCTTGTAGCCGGCCAGGCCCTCTTCGTTGCGCTGCACCTGGCGGGAGATCCCGACGACCGACTTGTCCGCCTGGAACTGCGCGAAGGAGGTCTCCAGCAGCTCGCGCGAGCGGTGCCGGCCGAACTGCTCGACCAGGTTGACCGCCATGTTGTACGACGGCTTGAAGCTGGAGCGCAGCGGGTACGTGCGTGTGCCCGCGAGACCGGCGAGGTGCTCGGGGCTCATGCCGCGCTGCCACAGCACGACCGCGTGACCCTCGATGTCGATGCCCCGGCGGCCGGCGCGGCCGGTCAGCTGGGTGTACTCGCCGGGCGTGATGTCGGCGTGCTGCTCGCCGTTCCACTTGACGAGCTTCTCCAGCACCACCGAGCGGGCGGGCATGTTGATGCCGAGGGCGAGGGTCTCGGTGGCGAACACCGCCTTGACCAGGCCGCGTACGAACAGCTCCTCCACGACCTCCTTGAAGGTCGGCAGCATGCCCGCGTGATGGGCGGCGATGCCGCGCTCCAGGCCCTCCAGCCATTCGTAGTAGCCGAGGACGTGGAGATCCTCGGACGCGATGTGGGCGGTGCGCTCCTCGACTAGCGCCCGGACCTGTTCCCGCGCCTCCTCGTCGTTGAGCCTGAGGCCCGCGTACAGGCACTGCTGGACGGCGGCCTCGCAGGCGGCACGGCTGAAGATGAACGTGATGGCCGGGAGCAGGCCCTCGGAGTCCAGGCGCTCGATGACCTCGGGCCGGCCCGGTGTCCACACGCGCGAGCGCTGTCTGCGCTCGCGCTCCCGGTCGGCCTCGCGCATCGCCCGGCCACGCCGTCGGTCCTGGTACGACGGTCTGGTGGCCTCCATGCGGGCCAGCCGGGCGAGGTCGGGATTGACGGCCTTCTTGTGGCCCTCGCCCTCCTCGAACAGGTCGTACATCCGGCGCCCGGCGAGGACGTGCTGGAACAGTGGCACGGGCCGGTGCTCGGAGACGATCACCTCGGTGTCGCCGCGGACGGTGTCCAGCCAGTCACCGAACTCCTCGGCGTTGGACACGGTCGCCGACAGTGACACCAGGGTCACCGACTCGGGCAGGTGGATGATCACCTCTTCCCAGACGGCGCCGCGGAAGCGGTCGGAGAGGTAGTGCACCTCGTCCATGACGACGTAGCCGAGGCCGAGGAGGGTCTGGGAGCCGGCATAGAGCATGTTCCGCAGGACCTCGGTGGTCATCACGACCACCGGGGCCTCGGAGTTCACGCTGTTGTCGCCGGTGAGCAGGCCGACCTTGCCGGTGCCGTAGCGACGGCACAGGTCGGCGTATTTCTGGTTCGACAGCGCCTTGATGGGTGTCGTGTAGAAGCACTTCTTGCCCTGCTTGAGGGCGAGGTGGACGGCGAACTCGCCCACGATCGTCTTGCCCGAGCCGGTGGGGGCGGCCACCAGTACGCCCTTGCCCGCCTCGAGCGCCTCACAGGCCTCGATCTGGAAGGGGTCGAGGCCGAAGTCGTACATCTCGCGGAAGGACGCGAGCGCGGTGGCCTGCTCGGCTGCCCGCCTGCGGGCTGCCGCGTACCGCTCGGCCGGTGAGAGGTCCTCTGTCATCGTGCTTTCGAGCGTACCGGGCCCCACTGACAACCGGACGATCATTATCCCGATCGTGCACTTCGCGACATGGCACTGCCCCCGTCCACCTGGGCGGGGGCAGCAGCGTGCGTGATGTGGTGTGGGTGCGGGATCAGGTCACGTCGTCATAGCCGTTGACCCGGTCGGTGCCCGACTCCTCGGGCAGGGCCCGGGTGGCCGAGACGGACTCGACCTCGCCGATGTCCTCGGGGGTGAGGTCCAGCTCGGAAGCCTCGTCGTCGGCCAGACCCTCGCCCTCGCGGCGCGCCCGGCGCCGGTCGTTGAGCAGCGAGAAGGCCACGGCGATGAAGAACAGCGCCCAGATCGGCGCCGCCAGCGCCAGCATCGTCCCGGGATCGGGGCTGGGCGTGGCCACGGCCGCGAAGGCGGCGATGCCGACGATCATGCCGCGCCACCAGCCGAGCATGCGCCGGCCGGACAGGACGCCGGTGAGGTTCAGCATGACCAGCAGCAGCGGCATCTCGAAGGCGAGCCCGAAGACGACGATCATGCGGGTGACCAGGTCGAGCAGTTCGTCCAGCGGCAGCAGGTTCTCCGCACCGCTCGGCGTGAGGTCGATCAGCACCTTCGCCGTCATCGGCAGCACGTTGTAGGCGAGGTAGCCGCCGCCGAGGAAGAGCGGGAAGCCGAATCCGACGAACGCGTACGCGTACTTCTTCTCGTGCCTGTGCAGACCGGGCGCGACGAACGCCCACAGCTGGTAGAGCCAGACCGGAGCCGCCAGCACGACGCCGGACATCAGCGCGACCTTCAGGGCCAGGGTGAACGGCGCCAGCAGGCCACTGACCGTGAGGTGCGCGCAGTGCGCGTTCTTGCTCTTGGCCAGCTCGCCGAACGACTGCCCGCAACCGACCGTGTCGAGCACCGGCTGGGTGACGAAGTTGATGATGTCCTTGTAGAAGAAGGCCGCCACCACCGCGACAACGGCGATCGCGAGCATTCCCTTCGCGAGCCGGTTGCGCAGCTCACGCAGGTGATCCGCGAGCGGCATCCGCCCCTCGGGATCTCTCTCCTTCTTGCGGGCAGGCTTGGGCAACCCACATCCTCATCTCGTGCAACGGACCGGATGCCCCGGTCCTCGCGTCAGCGCTGGGTCGTCGTGTCCGTCGGCTCGTTGACCGGCCGGGAGCTGGTCACATCGCCGGGCGACGCCTGGATCGTGCGCTGCGCCGGGGCCTGCTCCTCGGCAGGCTGGGCGGAGGCGGTGGACTGCTTGCCGCCGTCGTCCTTCATCGCCTTCGCCTCGCTCTTCAGGATGCGCGCGGACTTGCCGAGGGAGCGCGCCATGTCCGGAAGCTTCTTGGAGCCGAACACGAGGACGATCACCAGAACCAGGAGCACCAGGTGCCACGGCTCAAGTGCGTTGCGGAACATAAGTCTTCACCTTCTCACTGAGGCGGGGCGGCGGAGCATGTCCGACCGGTCGGACATTTGTCTGACCATCGTGCTGGCAGCGATCGTATCGCCCGGGGGTGAACGCAGAACAATCCCCGTGCGTACTCCCGCTCTCTCTGCGGACCGCGCCTCGTTCTCCGGGCCGCGATCAGCAGCGTACCTGGCCGGACCGGCAAGGTGACAGGGCGAAGTGACCCAAAGCGCACGGCGGCAGGCAATCTATAGCGCATCCACGGCACGGGCCGCGCTCACGGCCGCCCGCTCCAGGTCCTCGGCCGCCCTGTTGATACGACGCGCGGAGTCCGCGACCTGCTCCCCGAGTCGCCGCGCCTCCAGGAAGACCCGCACAGCGAGCACCCCCAGCACCGCGAGACCCAGGAAACCCACCGCTACCGCGCACATCGGCCAGAACATGACGTCGAGACTAGACCGTCCACGACCGCACACCGCAGCCACCCACACGTGCCGTACGTCATCGGGGCCCGAACCGTGGAACCTGGCCCCCAGCCCCCGCGTCCTACACCGTGGAGTGCAGCCGCAGCGTTCTGACGCCGCCGCCGGTGAGCAGCTCGATGATGCGCTCACCTGCGGGCTTGCGGACGGCGGCGCCGCAGTCGGGGCAGGTGAAGGAGTAGAACGTCGTCCGGCTGCTGGCGCCGATGGCGAGGCGCAGCGCACTCGCGGCGAGTTCGAAGCGGCCCCGGCAGTCCGGGCAGCCCGCCTTGAACACCACGGGGACCACTCTCTTCATCCCGGCGAACGCGGCCGCCACCGTCATCTCACCCGCACGCTCGCTCACAGCCCTCGCTCCTTCTTCTGGTCGTTCGCCAGCGATCGCCGTCTTCGTCTGCGGCGCCGTCGTGGCTGGTCGCGCAGTTCCCCGCACCCCTACGGGGCGCTAGCCCCGCCAGCCCTGCACAGCGCCCCGGCAGCTCATCCCGACTGCGTCGTGTCGTACGCCGCCAGTGCCTCCGCGGCCGCCCTCCGGGCGCTGTCGGCCAGGTCCGGTGGGGAGACGATCCGGCCGTCGCGGCCGAGCCGCAGCGCCAGCCGGCGCAAGGAGGCCGGATCGGGGGTGCGCAGAGTGATACGCAGCCCGCCGTCGGGAAGCTCATCGGCGCTGTCGTGCGGGTAGTACTCGGCGACCCAGCGGCCGCCCGGGCCGACCTCGACCACGACCTCCGGGTCCTCGGCGGCCGGCTGCACCAGGGCCTCGGAGAGGTCCCGCAGTTCTATCTCGGGCGGCGCGGACGGCTCGTCGAGGATTCTGATCTCGGCAACCCGGTCGAGCCGGAAGGTGCGCCGGGCCTCGGAGCGGCGGCACCAGGCCTCGACATAGGTGTGGCCCACGCTGACCAGGCGGATGGGGTCGATCTCGCGCTCGGTGACCTCGTCGCGCGCCGGGGAGTAGTAGCGGATCCACAGCCGGCGGCGCTCGGAGATCGCCCGGTCGACGTCGGCGAAGACCCCGCCCTCGGACTCGAAGGTCACCGACAGCCGGGAGCTGGCGCCCGCGGCCTCACCGGCGGCGGCCTCCACCTTGGCCGTCGCCCGCAGCAGCGCCTGCCGGTCGCCCTCGCGCAGGCCCGGCAGGGTCGAGACCGCGCGGGCGGCCACCAGCAGGGCGGTGGCCTCGTCGGCGGCGAGCCGCAGCGGCTCGGCAGCCTCCTCGCCGAGCGCGGCCGGGTTGTGCCACCAGATGCGCTCGCCGTCGGTGTCGATGTCCAGCAGATCGCCGCCGCGGAAGCTGGTGCCGCACATGGGCAGCAGATCGAGGTCGGCGACCAGCTCGTCCTCGGTGATGCCGAAGGCCCGGGCGACGTCCGCGATCCGCGCGCCGGGGCGCTCCCGCAGATACGTGACCAGGGAGAGCATCCGCCGGGTCTGGTCGATGGCGTTCACGGCCCTGACCGGTTTACCTGCCACAGTCCTGCCCCCCTCAGCCCTTGGCCACGGCCCGCAGCCGGTCCACCACGTCCGCGCGCAGCTCGGCCGGCTCCAGAACCACCACGTCCGGCCCGAACTCCACCAGCCAGGCGTCCAGGCCGTGGCCGTACGGAATCTCCAACTCGTCCCAGCCGTCACCGAGTTCCCGCACCTCGGTCGCCTTCGCCCGAAGGGGGTAACCGGCACCGGAACGCAGCCGGATCAAGGCCGTACCGTCGGCGATCTCGCCCGCCCAGCCGGCGACCGTCTCGCGCACGGTGACGACATCGGGCACGGGAGCGGTGAAGCCCGTACCGCGCGAGCGGACCCGGCCGGTGATCCGGGAGAGCCTGAAGACGCGCTCGGCGCCCCGGTCCCGGTCGAAACCGGCCAGGTACCAGTGCCCGCGCCAGCACTCGAGCGCCCACGGCTCCACATGACGGGGCTCGGGGTGGGCGGCGGAGGCCTTGCGGTAGTCGAAGACGACCGGGCGGCGGTCGCGGCAGGCCAGCATCAGCGGCTCGAAGGCGGCCTCGTGCACCGGGATACGGGGTTCCAGGGCACCGTGCGCCTCGTACGGGTCGACGTCCTCGGGCAGCCCCGCGGCGCGCAGCTTCTGCAGCGCACCGCTGGCCGCACCGGCGAGACGGGCCTGCTGCCACACCTTCGCGGCGAGACCGAGCGCCGCGGCCTCCTCGGCGTCCAGGGTGATGGGCGGCAACCGGTTGCTGTCCCGGCGGGCCAGATAGCCGACCTCGCCGTCCAGGTTCTCGACCGTCGCGATGACCAGGCCCAGCTCGCGCAGGTCGTCCTTGTCCCGCTCGAACATCCGGTTGAAGGAGTCGTCCGAGCCCGCCTCGAGGTAGGCCTCGATGGATCCACGCAGCTCACGCTTGCTCAGAGGCCGTCGTGTGCCGAGCAGACACAGCGCGAGGTTCATCAGCCGCTCGGCCTTGGCAATGGCCATCGACGCCCTTCACCTTCCCTATGGTGCTTCCGACCGATGACCGTACCGCTCCGGGGTGCGGTGGCAAAAGCCGAGGGCCCATGCCCGAGCAGGCATGGGCCCCAGGTGATCGGATCCGGTCGGATACGGCCGGTCGATCAGGTGTGGATCACCCGTGGATCAAGTGGGGGATCAGGCGGGGATCAGACGCCCAGCAGGTCCACCACGAAGATCAGGGTCTCGCCCGGCTTGATCGCCGGAGTCGGGCTCTGGTCGCCGTAGGCGAGGTGGGCCGGGATGGTCAGCTGGCGGCGGCCACCGACCTTCATGCCCTGCACGCCCCGGTCCCAGCCCGCGATGACACGGCCCGCACCCAGCGGGAAGCGGAACGGAGTGCCACGGTTCCAGCTGGCGTCGAACTCCTCGCCGGTGCTGAAGGCGACACCCACGTAGTGCACGGTGACGTTCTGGCCCGCCTGCGCGACCGGACCGTCACCCTCCCAGATGTCCTTGATCTCAAGGTCCGCCGGGGGCTCGCCGCCCGGGAAGTCGATCTCGGGCTTCTCGATGCTCACGTCAAAAGCTCCTGCTTGTGTACGACACGAAACGCCGACAGTCTTTCATCTCCGCAGCTCCCACGCCCGCCACGGACACCACGGACTACATCGCCGCGAGAATGTCCACCGTGAACACGAGCGTCGAACCCTTCTTGATGACACCACCGCTCGGCGGGGTGTCGCCGTAGCCCAGCTCCGGCGGCACGACGACCAGCACCCGGCTGCCCACCTTCTTGCCGGTCAAACCCTGCGCCAGGCCCTTGACCGCCTGCTCCATCTGCTGCAGCGCGAACTGGCTGAGCCGGCCCGAGCCGTACGTCCGCTGGAAGGTCTTCCCGCCGTCCCAGACCAAACCCTGGAACTGGCACAGCACCGTCTGGTCCGCCTTCAGCGCGGGGCCGTCCCCTTCCAGGACGTACGTCGACACGAGCTTCTTCGGCGGGGCCGTCTTCGGGACGGTCACCTTGGGCACCATGCCGTCGGTGTTCGTGGCCACCTTCGGCAACGCCGCGTCGCTCTGCGCGACCTCCCTGCCCTTGACCGAGCTCTTGGAGTTGAAGGAGTCGATCAGATCGATGACGAACACCAGCGTGTCCGTGCCCTTGATCCCCGCCTGCGCATTGCCCGACTTGCCATAACCCAAGGCCGGCGGCACCGCGATCAGGACCCGGCTGCCGGCCTTCTTGCCCGCCAGCGCATACCGCCAGCCGTCGATGACGCTGCCCTGCGCCAGCTGCAGCACCAGCGGACTGTGCCGGTCGTAGGAGTTGTCGAAGACCTTGCCGGTGTCCCAGATCTGACCCAGGTAGTTCGCCTGGACGAAGTCGTTCTCCGCGATCGTACGACCACTGCCCGCGATCACCGTCTTCACCGCGAGGTTCTTCGACGGCTCGCCCTTCCCCTTGGCCACGGCCGGCTTCTCACCGAACTTCGTGCCCGCCGTGATCGCCGGCAGCGGCGCGTCCACGATCTTCGGCGGAGGCGCCGTGGACACCGAGGGCGACGGCGAGACCTTGCCGGAGCCGGACTTGCCGTCACCACATCCGGCGAGCGTGACCAGACCTGCGGGAACGGCGGCGAGGAGGAGTGAACGTCGGCGCACGGAAGAGCCTCGTAATCGGTCGATCTTGCGGATGGCGTGCGCGCAACTCTACGACGTGAGAAGGGCGCCGTACGGGAAACGTACGACGCCCGTGTGGCGTTCCGGCATTTCACGCCCGAAACGCTTGACTCACCCGCATTTCCGCTACATACCGGCGATCAGCTTCTCCACCCGGTCGTCCACCGAACGGAACGGGTCCTTGCACAACACGGTGCGCTGCGCCTGGTCGTTGAGCTTCAGATGCACCCAGTCGACCGTGAAGTCCCTGCGCTGCTCCTGCGCCCGCCGGATGAAGTCACCGCGCAGCCGCGCCCGAGTGGTCTGCGGCGGAACCGACTTGCCCTCGAAGATCTTCAAATCGTTGCAGACCCGGGCCGCCTGCCCCTTCTTCTCCAGCAGGTAGTACAGACCACGACGACGGTGGATGTCGTGGTAGGCGAGGTCTATCTGCGCCACCCGCGGATGCGACATGGTCATGTTGTTCTTGGCCCGGTACCGCTCGATGAGCTTGTACTTCATCACCCAGTCGATCTCGGTGCCGATCCGGTCCAGCTCCTCGGACTCGATCGCGTCCAGCGTACGACCCCACAGCTCCAGGACCTGCGCGACCGTACCCGTGCGGATCCCCCGGCGGTCGCAGAAGTCCACCGCCTTGTCGAAGTACTCCCGCTGCACCTCCAGCGCCGACGCCTCCCGGCCGCTGGCCAGACGCACCTTGCGGCGGCCCGTGATGTCATGGCTGACCTCACGGATCGCCCGGATCGGGTTCTCCAGCGTCAGGTCGCGCATCACCGTGCCCGCCTCGATCATGCGCAGCACCAGATCCGTGGCGCCCACCTTCAGCAGCATCGTCGTCTCGGACATGTTCGAGTCACCGACGATGACATGCAGCCGACGGTAGCGCTCCGCGTCCGCATGCGGCTCGTCACGGGTGTTGATGATCGGCCTCGACCGAGTCGTCGCCGAGGACACACCCTCCCAGATGTGCTCCGCACGCTGGCTCACGCAGTACACGGCACCGCGCGGCGTCTGCAGCACCTTCCCCGCGCCGCACAGCAGCTGCCGGGTCACCAGGAACGGGATGAGGATGTCCGCGAGCCGGGAGAACTCCCCGTGCCGCGCCACCAGATAGTTCTCGTGGCAGCCGTAGGAGTTGCCCGCCGAGTCGGTGTTGTTCTTGAACAGGTAGACGTCGCCTGCGATTCCCTCCTCGTGCAGGCGTCGTTCCGCGTCCACCAGGAGTCCCTCGAGAATGCGCTCGCCGGCCTTGTCGTGGGTGACCAGTTCGATCACGTTGTCACATTCGGGTGTCGCGTATTCCGGATGTGAGCCCACGTCGAGATAGAGCCGGGCGCCGTTTCGCAGAAAGACATTGCTGCTGCGGCCCCATGACACGACACGGCGGAAGAGGTACCGCGCCACCTCGTCAGGAGACAGGCGCCGCTGTCCCCTGAACGTGCACGTGACGCCGTACTCGTTCTCCAGCCCGAAAATGCGGCGGTCCATGACTGAACATTACGCCCGATCCCCTGAGCTGAAACGGGGTTCGACAGCACGATTTGGATCATTTTCCGATGAAGACGCAACGACCCCGCCCCGCGCGGGAGCTGCGAGGACCCGCCCCGTGGCGAGCAACACCAGCAACGACACGGCCCCCGCCGCACCCGGCACCGCGAAACCCCACACCGTGCCACCGGCCTGTACCACCGGCCCCGCCACACCCGTTCCCACCGAGGCACCCACGGTGAACGTCGTCACAAGCCAGGAGAACGCCTCGGTGACCGTGCCACTCGGCGCATGCCGGTCCACGATGATGAACGCACAGGCGATACACGGCGCCAGGAACACCCCGGAGAGCACCGTCAGCAGCACCATGGCCACCGCCCCCGGCACCAGCGTCAGCGGCAGATAACACACCGCCAGAAGCGCCACCAGCACGCGCAGTCGCCGCTCCGGCGAACCGCCCCACCGACGGGCGCCGTACACCGTGCCACCCACCAGCGCACCCAGACCCAGCCCCGCCATCATCCAGCCGTACACCGCGTCACCGCCGTGACCGTCCGCGTACGACACCGAGGCCACCGTGATGGAGCCCAGCGCCATCCCGACGAACAGAAAGGCACCGAGCAACGCGAGCAGCCCCGGCGAACGCAGCGCACCGAGCCAGTGCGCCTCACGCGGATCCGACCGCCACGCACGCGAAGGCGGCGACACGACCACCGAGAGCGCGCCCAGCACACCCAGCACACTGAGCACCAGCAGGGCCACACGCTCGTCCCACAGGGACACGCACAGCGTCACCAGCAGCGGCCCGACCGTGAACATGATCTCCTGGGCGATCGCGTCCATGGCGTACGCGGTGTGCACCTGCTCCTCGCGGCGCAGCACCGACGGCCACAAGGCGCGCAGACCGCCCTCCAGCGGCGGGGTGAACAGACCGGCCGCCGCGACCGCGCCATAGGCGAGCGGCAGCGGATCGGTGCCAAAGAACGCGAAGACGGCCATGGAGAGCGCCGCGAGGACGGCCGCGGGCAGCTGGACGCGCGGCTGGCCGTGCAGATCCACGAGCCGGCCCAGCACCGGCTGACCGACGGCGTTGGCGACTCCGTAGACCGCAGCGAGCGCGCCCGCCAGGCTGTACGTGCCGCCCTCGGCACGCACGAACAGCACCAGGGCGATGGCGGCCGTCGCATTCGGCAGCCGGCCCACCAGAGTGCCGGCCAGCAGCCGCAGCGCATGCCTCGCCCGGAGTATCTCCAGATAACCCGTGGCCAATCTGCTGCCCTCCAGCCCGACGTTTTACGTATAACCTCGCCTCTCATACGTACCATGTGCGCTGTTCAGACGTCCAGACGAAGAGGCAGGCCCACGGTGGCACGCAGCAGCACGCGCCCGACCAGCCGGGACGTCGCCCAGGCAGCCGGGGTCTCCCAGGCCGCCGTCTCCCTCGTCCTGGGCGACAAATGGCGCGGCCGAGTCTCCGCAACCACCGCCGAACGAGTCCGCGACGCCGCACGCGAACTCGGCTACCGCCCCAACCTCGCCGCCCGCAACCTGCGCCTCGGCCGCACCCGGACCGTCCTGCTCGTCGTACCCGCCCTGACGACCGAATTCTTCGCCGGCGTCTACACCGGCGCCGCACGCGTCGCCGCCGAGAACGGCTTCGGCGTCGTCCTCTACCCCTCCCCCGAAGGCATCGGCCCCGCCCGCGACCCCTTCGCCTCCGCACAAGCCGCCCTGGACGGCGTCATCGCCTCCTCCATGGCCGCCGACGCCCTCACCGCGATCCACGGCGACCAGCTGCCACTCGTGATGCTCGACAGCGACCCCGAAGGCAGCCTGGGCGCCGCCACCGTCAACCTCGACATCGCCGACGGCTTCCGCCAGGTCACCGAACACCTGCTGGACCTCGGCCACCGCCGGATCCTGCACCTGGCCGCCGACATCCCCTCCTGGACCTTCGAAGTCCGCGCAAGGGAACTCTCGGCACGCATCGCCGCCGTACCCGGAGCGGAACTGCACACCGCCCGGGCACCGATCTCCATCGAAGGCGCGCTGACCGCCACCGAAACCGCGATGGCCACACCAGGCCCCCGGCCCACCGCCGTGGTCTGCGACGACGACAAACTCGCCGCCGGCGCCTACAAAGCCCTGCGCCGCCTCGGCCTGCGCGTCCCCGACGACGTATCGGTCACCGGCGTCGACGACCTCGGACTGGCCACCGCCATCGACCCGGAACTGACCACCGTACGACTCGACGCCGAGCTCTTCGGCGAACGCGGCATGCGGGCCCTGCTGGCCGTCCTGGAGGGCCGGCAGCCCCAGAGCGGGGACATCCCGGTCCAACTGGTCGTCCGAGGCTCCACAGCCCCACCCCAGGCCGCCTAGGCGCTCCGGCCCGCGCAGACGCACCCGAACGCCGTGCGCCCCGGCCGGAAGAACGGCCGGGGCACACGAGAACGGACGATCGGGGGTGACAGGGTTCGCCCCCCTCGGAGGCGGAGGTCACTCCCCCTCGGAAGTCACCCCCGGAAGTCACTCCTCCTCGGAGTCGTCCTCCTCGGAACTCTCCGCCTGCGACGCCGCACCCTCCGCCGCCAGCAGACGCGACAGCTGACGCCCGACAATGCGCTTGAACTTGCGCTTCTGCGGACGCGTACGGTCCAGCACCGCCACCTCAAGACGCTCCGCGGGAATCTCCCGCTCACTGCCATTGGTGTCACGGGACAGAGCCTGCACGGCCAGCTTCAGCGCCTCCGCCAGCGTCATACCATCACGGTGACGCTGATCCAGGAAGCTGCTGATCTGCTCCGCATTGCCACCCACCGCGACCGAGCCATGCTCGTCCACGATCGAACCGTCATGCGGCAACCGATAGATCTGGTCACCCTCCGGGGTCTCCCCCACCTCGGCCACGACCAGCTCCACCTCGTACGGCTTCTCCGCCGCCGAAGAGAAGATCGTGCCCAGCGTCTGGGCATAGACGTTGGCGAGACCACGAGCGGTCACATCATCACGGTCATAGGTGTAACCACGCAGGTCGGCGTAACGGACACCACCGATCCGCAGGTTCTCGTACTCGTTGTACTTACCGGCCGCCGCGAAACCGATCCGGTCATAGATCTCGCTGAACTTGTGCAGCGCACGGGACGGGTTCTCACCGACGAACACGATGCCGTCGGCAAACTGCATGACCACCAGACTGCGGCCACGGGCGATCCCCTTCCGGGCATACTCCGCCCGGTCGGCCATCGCCTGCTGGGGTGAGACATAGAACGGCGTCGACACCGGTTATCCGTCCCTTTCTGTCATGGTCACTGGATCACCTTGATAAGAACCGGGGCCCGCGCTCAGAGCAGCGCGGCCTTGGGACCGTCGGGCTCCTCCAAGCGGCGCTGGAGCACCGCGCGGGACAGCTCGGACGCCTCGTCCTCGGTGAGCCGGCGGAAGCCGTCCTCGGTGATCACGGTGATGATCGGGTAGATCCGGCGGGCGACATCGGGACCACCGGTCGCCGAGTCGTCGTCAGCCGCGTCATAGAGCGCCTGCACCACCAGCGTGGTCGCCTGCTCCTCGGTCAGATCGTCACGGAACAACTTCTTCATCGCACCACGCGCGAAGATCGAGCCGGAGCCGGTGGCCGCGAAGTTGTGCTCCTCGCTACGGCCGCCCGTGACGTCGTAGGAGAAGATGCGCCCCTTCTCCCGGTCCAGGTCGTACCCCGCGAAGAGCGGGACGACAGCCAGCCCCTGCATCGCCATGCCCAGGTTCGACCGGATCATCGTCGACAACCGGTTCGCCTTGCCCTCCAGCGACAGCTGAGCACCCTCGACCTTCTCGAAGTGCTCCAGCTCCAGCTGGAAGAGCTTCACCATCTCCACGGCGAGACCGGCGGTACCCGCGATACCGACGGCGGAGTACTCGTCCGCCGGGAACACCTTCTCGATGTCCCGCTGCGCGATGACGTTGCCCATGGTGGCCCGACGGTCACCGGCCAGCACCACGCCGCCCGGGAAGGTCGTGGCGACGATGGTGGTGCCGTGGGGCGCCTCGATCACGCCCTGCGTGGGCGGCAGCTGCCGGTTGCCCGGCAACATCTCGGGCTGGTGCTCGGACAGGAAGTCCATGAAGGAGGAGGACCCTGGCGTCAGGAAGGCAGCTGGTAGACGCCCGGTGCCACGAGTATTGGCTTCCACAAGTTTCCTTCCAGATAGGCTGCGGCCCGGCGCACGGCGTCGGGGTTGTCACCCAACTTGCCGATGGCCGAGTTGCAGTTGAAGCACAGTACGCCTCGGACCCTACCCGTCTTGTGGCAGTGATCCACATGCGCGGGAGGGGCGGCCAGGCAGATCGCGCAGAGGCCCCGCTGAGAGGCGATCATCGCGTCATGCTCGGCTTCGGTGAGGCCGTAGGTGCGCTTCAGGTGATCAGCTCGCCCCTTCGTTGCACGGCACGCCTTGCAACTCGTGCACAGGCCGTCGGACGCGGTTGAGTTGCGATGCCACTCACTGTGCGGCTTGACCTCCCCGCAACTCCGACAGAACTTGTGACCTTCCGGCGTCTCCACACGCGGCCTGACGTTCTTGCCCTTTGCCAGCTGACGGGCCTGGTGGTACCCCGCCCAGCACTCACGGCAGTAGGCCTGCAGCCCGTCACGCATGGCTTTGTTTCGCGCGAACGCTGCCTGCGGCTTGTGCTGCTTGCACCGCGAGCAGCGCTTCGCACCTTCTCCGCTTTCCAAGCCCACCCCCGACAGCTTCCTTCGATTCGAAGATGGAAGCTACTATTCTCCACCCTTCTGAACGAATGACCGAACGAAGTCCTCGGCATTCTCCTCGAGGACATCGTCGATTTCATCGAGGACGGAGTCCACGTCATCGCTCAGCTTCTCGTGCCGCTCCTTGAGGTCCTCCGAAGCCTGCGCGTCCTGCGCCTGCTCCTCGACCTCTTCGGTCGCGCGCGTCGCCTTCTGCTGGCCGCCGCCCGTGTCCTTGGTTGCCATAACCCTCACCCCGCTCAGTTCGCCTGCCGATCGGTGATGATCAGACCCTACAAGCCGGGTCCGACATCGGCCCCGCAGTTTCTCCAACGTACGGGGGCCACCTCGATGATTCCCGGGCGGCGGGATTTCCACCCTGACCGCCGGGGCCGCACCGAGTACCCCCCTGGCCCGCTCAGCCGCCTGACAGGACCCTGACCAGGTCTTCCGCGGTGCGGCAGCGGTCCAGCAGTTCTTTGACGTGATTTCGCGTTCCGCGTAGCGGTTCCAGGGTTGGAACGCGCTGCAGTGAATCCCGGCCGGGGAGGTCGAAAATGACCGAGTCCCAGCTCGCCGCGGCGACGTCGTCGGCGTATTGCTCCAGGCAGCGGCCGCGGAAGTAGGCGCGTGTGTCCTCCGGCGGCCTCGTCATGGCTCGCTCGACGTCTGTCTCGTCGAGGAGGCGCTTGATGCGGCCGCGGGCGACGAGGCGGTTGTAGAGGCCCTTCTCGGGGCGTACGTCGGCGTACTGGAGGTCGACGAGGTGGAGGCGGGCGGCGTCCCAGTCGAGGCTGTCGCGGCGTCGGTAGCCCTCCATGAGTTCCCGTTTGGCGACCCAGTCCAGTTCGCCGGCGAGGCTCATGGGTTCGTTCTCGAGCCTGGTGAGAGTGTCTTCCCAGCGGGTCAGGACGTCCTTGGTCTGTTCGTCGGCGTCCGCGCCGTAGCGTTCTTCCACGTATTTGCGGGAGAGCTCGTAGTACTCCATCTGGAGCTGGACGGCGGTGAGTGTGCGGCCGCTGCGCAGGGTGACCAGGCGCTTGAGTGACGGGTCGTGCGAGACCTGGTGCAGCGTCCGTACCGGCTGGTCGACCGCGAGGTCCACGGCGATGAAGCCGTCTTCGATCATGGCCAGGACCAGGGAGGTCGTGCCCAGCTTGAGGTACGTCGAGATCTCGGAGAGGTTCGCGTCGCCGATGATCACGTGCAGGCGGCGGTATTTCTCCGCGTCCGCGTGCGGTTCGTCCCTCGTATTGATGATGGGGCGCTTCAGCGTCGTTTCGAGGCCGACCTCGACTTCGAAGTAGTCGGCGCGCTGGCTGATCTGGAAGCCGTGTTCGTGGCCGTCCTGGCCGATGCCGACGCGGCCGGCGCCTGCGAAGACCTGGCGGGAGACGAAGAAGGGGGTGAGGTGGCGCACGATGTCCGAGAAGGGGGTTTCCCGCTTCATCAGGTAGTTCTCGTGTGTGCCGTAGCTGGCGCCCTTGTTGTCGGTGTTGTTCTTGTAGAGGTGGATGGGCTGGGCGCCGGGGAGCTGGGCCGCTCGCTCCGCCGCTTCTGCCATGATCCGTTCGCCGGCCTTGTCCCAGAGGACGGCGTCGCGGGGGTTGGTGACCTCGGGGGCGCTGTATTCGGGGTGGGCGTGGTCGACGTAGAGTCGCGCGCCGTTGGTGAGGATCACGTTGGCGAGGCCGATGTCCTCGTCGGTGAGCTGGCTGGCGTCGGCGGCCTCCCGGGCGAGGTCGAAGCCTCGCGCGTCCCGTAGCGGGTTCTCCTCCTCGAAGTCCCAGCGGGCCCGGCGGGCCCGGTGCATCGCCGCGGCGTAGGCGTTGACGATCTGGGACGAGGTGAGCATGGCATTGGCGTTGGGGTGGCCGGGGACGGAGATGCCGTACTCCGTCTCGATGCCCATTACTCGCCGTACGGTCATGCGGCCCTCCTTGCCGGGCGGCACCCTCGGTCGTGGGCGCCGCTCAAGTACCGCTGGCGCTCCGGTGCGTGTGCGGTGCCCGTTCCCGCACTGCGCGACTCGGCGGTAGGAACGAGCCTAGAACGCCTTTGCGCTGGTGGGGAGATCATTTGCGTCATTGGCTGCTCCGGTCGTGGCCTGAAAACGCAAGGGCTGCGGGTACCCGGTGAGGGCACCCGCAGCCGCCCTGCTGTTACAGGTACTGACCGGTGTTCGCCACCGTGTCGATGGAGCGTCCGGTGTCTGCGCCCTGTTTTCCGGTGATGAGGGTGCGGATGTAGACGATCCGTTCGCCCTTCTTTCCGGAGATGCGGGCCCAGTCGTCGGGGTTGGTGGTGTTGGGGAGGTCTTCGTTCTCCTTGAACTCGTCCACGCAGGCCTGGAGGAGGTGGGAGACGCGGAGGCCCTTCTGGCTCTTTTCGAGGAAGTCCTTGATCGCCATTTTCTTGGCGCGTCCGACGATGTTCTCGATCATGGCGCCGGAGTTGAAGTCCTTGAAGTAGAGGACTTCCTTGTCGCCGTTGGCGTAGGTGACTTCCAGGAAGCGGTTCTCCTCGGATTCGGCGTACATCTGCTCGACCGCCGTCTGGATCATGCTCTGGACGGTGGTGGCCTTGTCGCCGCCGTGTTCGCCGAGGTCGTCGGCGTGCAGCGGGAGGCGTTCGGTGAGGTACTTGCCGAAGATGTCCTTGGCGGCCTCGGCGTCGGGACGCTCGATCTTGATCTTCACGTCGAGTCGGCCGGGGCGGAGGATGGCGGGGTCGATCATGTCCTCGCGGTTGGAGGCGCCGATGACGACCACGTTCTGCAGGCCTTCCACGCCGTCGATCTCGGCGAGCAGCTGCGGGACGATGGTGTTTTCCACGTCGGAACTGACGCCGGAGCCTCGGGTGCGGAAGAGGGATTCCATCTCGTCGAAGAAGACGATGACGGGTGTGCCCTCGCTGGCCTTCTCACGGGCACGCTGGAAGACGAGGCGGATCTGCCGCTCGGTCTCGCCGACGTACTTGTTGAGGAGCTCGGGGCCCTTGATGTTGAGGAAGAAGCTCTTGCCGGCGGCTTGGCCGGTGACCTCGGCGACCTTCTTGGCGAGTGAGTTCGCGACGGCCTTGGCGATGAGGGTCTTGCCGCATCCGGGGGGGCCGTAGAGCAGGACGCCCTTGGGTGGGCGCAGCTCGTGCTCCTTGAAGAGGTCGGGGTAGAGGTAGGGCAGCTCGACCGCGTCGCGGATGGCTTCGATCTGGTTGCCCAGGCCGCCGATGGCTTCGTAGCCGATGTCGGGGACCTCTTCGAGGACGAGCTCTTCGACCTCGCTCTTGGGTACGACCTCGTAGACGTAGCCGGAGCGGGGTTCGAGCAGGAGGGCGTCGCCGGGGCGGATGGTGACGTCCAGCAGCGGCTCGGCGAGCCGTACCACCCGTTCCTCGTCGGTGTGGCCCAGTACGAGGGCGCGCTCGCCATCCTCGAGGATTTCCTTGAGGGTGACGATGTCGCCGACGCGCTCGTACTCCATGGCTTCGACCACGTTGAGCGCTTCGTTGAGCATGACTTCCTGGCCGCGCCTGAGGTCGTCGAGGTCGACGCTCGGGCTGACGTTCACCCGGAGTTTGCGGCCGCCGGTGAAGATGTCGGCGGTGCCGTCTTCGTTGGCTTGCAGGAAGACTCCGAAGCCGGCCGGTGGCTGGGCGAGCCGGTCGACCTCTTCCTTGAGGGCCACGATCTGGTCGCGGGCCTCGCGGAGGGTGTTGGCCAGCCGTTCGTTCTGGGCGGACACGCCGGCCAGGTTGGTCTGCAGCTCGACGATCCGCTCTTCGAGAATCCTCGTGTGTCGCGGAGAGTCGGCGAGCTTACGTCGCAGGACGGCGATCTCCTGCTCAAGGTAGGCGATCTGCCCGGCCGGGTCGTCGGACCCTCGTCCCGGGCGGATGCCGCGGTTCATGTCGTCGTCGTGGGCTGCCACGGTCCTCACCTCCTCCAAGGGGAGCTGGACGCTTCCAGACCCTACCTGGGTGGGTGTCGATTGAAACCCCTAGATCACCAAGACTGTCAAGGTGTGTCGTCGGTCACCCGGTGCGCTCTCCCTCGCACGGAGGGGATACCCACTCAACGTGATGTGGAAGCGGCTTGTTCCGGGCATGGCGTGGTCGAATCCCTTCGGGAGCGGCCGGAGTTGTCTGTTCCGGGCTGTATCGGTGTGGAGGCGGGCAGCCCTCAGGGCGCTCGTACGGTCATCACGCAGAGCGACGGTCCGGGCGGGGGGTGTCACCGCCGGCCCGGCTTGAAATGGTCGGTCCCGGGGTGATGTGTGTCGTTCCCGGGTGGGACTGCTGGTCGGGCGCTGGTACCCGGGTCGGCGGGGGCGGAAACCCCGTGGTGGTGGAGGACGGCTGGAATGCGGGCGGAGGTAGGGTCGGGGGTGTTCAACAGCCGCTGGAGCGGACCCGGCTGGCCCTGACGGTGGCCGGTTTCGTCCGGCGCATTCGACGGCAGGAGAGGTGACCGTGCAGCAGGAGGCCCCGGGCGGGGAGGCGCTGGAGGTCTGGATCGACCAGGATCTGTGTACCGGTGACGGGATCTGCGCCCAGTATGCCCCTGAGGTGTTCGAGCTGGACATCGACGGGCTGGCCTATGTGAAGGGCGCGGACGAGGAGCTGCTGCAGGACGTGGGGGCGACGGTGCCGGTGCCGCTGCCGTTGCTGGTGGATGTGGTGGACTCGGCGCGGGAGTGTCCCGGCGAGTGCATTCATGTGCGCCGGGTTTCGGACAGGGTCGAGGTGTACGGGCCCGACGCGGAGTGAGTCCGGCCGGGCCCGGGGGCAGACGTCGGGCCCGGGGTCAGACGCTGTGGGCGGAGTCGGTGGTGGAGCGGATGAACACGTTGCCGTTCCAGTGCCATGTGGCCGGGGTCTTCAGGTCGGGGCAGCAGTTGGGGACGGCGTCGGAGGAGTAGCCGAGCAGGGTGGCGGCGACCGTGCCCGCGCGCAGGGAGAAGTCGGTGACGGTGAGCCGGTCCTTGGGGTCGACGAGGGTGGCGCCGACGCGTGGCGTGGCGCTGTCGGTGGAGCGGGTGAGGACGTAGACGCCGTCGGGCGGGGTGCCCATGGCGGAGTCGCAGTGCACGACGGCGACGGTTTCCGGTCTGCCGTCGCCGTCGAGGTCTCCGCTGGCTTTCTTGGCGACGACGGCTTTCACGGGTCCGCATTGCAGGGGGAAGTCGACGCCTGTGGTGCCGGGGGGTGCGACGGCGGCGGGGGCGGACTTGTTCTGCGTGCCGCCGGCGGCCTGGGCGGCCGTGGCCGATCCGGGCTGTACGACGGAGGAGAGGGCTACGACGCCGGCGACGGCCGTGGCGGTGGCGACCCAGTGGATGGGCCGGGTGTGGGTGTGGGCGAGCTCCGGAACGGCGGATTGCTGCACTAGGAGTGTCTCCTGTGAGGGCTGTGCCGGTGGGGTGGCCAGCATGGTGCCACACGTCACAGTGCGGGGGAACGGCGGGGTCCGGTATTTCCGCAGGCGGGCGCCGCGCGCGCGTGGCGGGCGTACGGGCCGTGCGGTGGGGAGCCCTGGTGTGCTGTCAACGGACGGGCGCCGTGCGCGAGTTCCCCCGGGTGGGCGGGAACTCGGGCACGGCGCCGTTGCGTTGTGTTCTGTGCGGGGGGTTGTGTGTTCTGTGCGGGCCGGTCAGCGGCCGGCGCCGCCGTCGGCGTTGGGGCCGGCGTAGTCCTCGCCGTAGGCGCCCTTGGCGGGGCGGCGGCGGCGCATGGGCGGCTCGACGCCGTCGGCGAGGCGGCGGGCGGTGAGCAGGAAGCCGGTGTGGCCGATCATGCGGTGGTCGGGGCGGACGGCCAGGCCCTCGATGTGCCAGTTGCGGATCATGGTTTCCCAGGCGGTCGGCTCGTTGAAGCAGCCGATCTCCCGGATGGACTCCACGGTCCGGGCGAGCTGGGTGGTGGTGGCCACGTAGCAGCACAGGATGCCGCCGGGGACGAGTGCCTTGGAGACGGCCTCGAGGCATTCCCAGGGGGCGAGCATGTCGAGGATGACGCGGTCGACGTCGGTGTCGGACAGGTTGTCCTGGAGGTCGCCGACGGTGAGCTGCCAGGCGGGGTGGGGGCCGCCGAAGTAGCGCTCGACGTTCGCTTGCGCGATCTCGGCGAAGTCCTCGCGGCGCTCGTAGGAGTGCAGCATGCCCTGGTCGCCGATGGCGCGCAGCAGGAAGCTGCTGAGCGAGCCGGAGCCGACGCCGGCTTCCACGACGCGTGCGCCGGGGAAGATGTCGGCGAAGGCGAGGATCTGCCCCGCGTCCTTCGGGTAGACGACGGCTGCCCCGCGGGGCATGGACAGGACGTAGTCGGGGAGCAGGGGGCGCAGCGCGAGGTAGGCGACGTTGCCGGTCGTGCGGACAACGCTGCCCTCGGGAGCGCCGATCAGTTCGTCGTGCGGGAAGGAACCCTTGTGGGTGTGGAAGTTCTTCCCGGCTTCGAGCGTGAACGTGTAGTGGCGGCCCTTGGGGTCGGTCAGCTGTACCTGGTCCCCGACCTTGAAGGGCCCGCGACGGCGGGCGGCACCGGTCGGTTCGGACATGTGACCAGCGTACCGGGTCCCTGCCGGGGGCTTGGCCGATGGAGGGGGTGGGGGCGGCTGTGCGTGCGAACGGTGCGGGTTGTCCGTGGCTGCGCGCACAGTTCCCCGCGCCCCTGAAGGGGCGCTTCAGGCGGGCCTTGCCATTGCCTTGACGAAGGCCCGCTCCACGTCTGCTGCCGACAGGACGCCGTAGATCTCGCCGGTCTCCTCGACCACGAGGTACTCGGTGGCGGGGGTGGCGCGCAGGACGTCGAGGAGTTCTTCCCCGGCCAGTTCGGCGGAGACGCGCATGCCGTCGGTGAGGTCCTGGGCGAGGCCGCTGACGGCTACCCAGGGGCGGCGGTGTTCGGGTACGCCGACGATGGCGGACTCGCGGACCAGGGAGAGGGGGTTGCCGTGGGCGTCGACGACGACGAGGGCGCGGGCGCCGGCGGCGTTGGCGCGGCGCAGGGCCTCGGAGAGCGGGGTGTCGGTCTGGACGGGCACGGCGCGGCGGGTGAGGGTGCGGGCGCGCAGTTCGGGGAGGTGTTCGCGCAGGCGGGCCATGCGCAGGCTGTTGCCGGCGCCGGTCCAGATGATCGCGGCGAGGATGGCGGCGAGCAGGGCGTCGGTGACGGTGTCCATGCCGTTCACGTTGTCGTTGTTGCCGCCGAGGGCGCCGGACTGGTTGAGCAGGGGCAGGCCGATCAGGACGGCGACGGCGAGGGCGCGGCCGACCCAGGCGGCGGCGATGGTGCCGCTCATGGGTTTGCCGGTGATTTTCCAGACGACGGCGCGGAGCATACGGCCGCCGTCGAGGGGCAGGCCGGGCAGGAGGTTGAAGATCGCCACGATGAGGTTGGAGACCATCAGGCCGGCCAGCAGGACACCGGGGACGGTGCCGGGCTCGACGGGCTTCATGGCGAGGTAGAACAGCCCGGCGAGGACGAGTGAGAGCAGCGGTCCGACGAAGGCCAGGACGAACTCGCGGCCCGGGGTCTCGGCCTCCTTCTCGATCTCGGAGACACCGCCGAAGAACTGCAGCTGGATGCGGCGGACCGGGAGCTTGAAGCGGATGGCGGCGACGGTGTGGGCGAGCTCGTGGACCAGGACGGAGGCGTAGAAGGCGACGGCGAAGAACAGGGAGACCAGGTAGCGGGCGGCGCCCAGCTCGGGCAGCACGCGGTCCAGCTGGCCGCCGAAGACCCAGGTGATCAGTGCGGCGACGAGGAACCAGCTGGGTGCGACGTAGACCGGCACGCCGAACGGGCGGCCCATGAGGATGCCTCCGCCCGGTTCCTTGGGCCGGGGCTGCGGCGGCTCGCCCTTGGCGATACCGGAGTGGGCGAGGGACCGGTGGTCGTGGGGCGGGGTGGTCGTGTCGTGGGGCGGGGCGGGCTTGTCCTGGGAGGGGACGCTGGTGCCGTGGACCTGGGAGTCCGGGTCGCCGGTGCCGCCGCCCGTCGTGGTGCGGCGGTCCGTGGCCGCCGGGCCGCCGCTCGGAGCCGGCGAGCCGCCGGTGGGCCTCTCGTCGTCCGGGGCGCCGCTGGTGCCGGGGTCGCTGGTGTGGGATGCGTCCGTCTCGCCGCTGGAGGCCGTGGTCCCTGTCCCGCCGGGGGTGCCTTGGGCTTCCGAGTCGTCGCCGGGGCCGGAAGTGGCCGCGCGGGCGTCTGCTCCGGTGTCGTCCGAGCCGTCGGCCGTGCCGGTGCTGCCCGTGCCGGTGCTGTCGGGGTGGTCCGGGGTCCCGGTGGGGTCCGTGTCGGCCTGGGCAGGTCGCGGGGCCGGTGGTCGGCTGGTCGATGCCGTGGTGTTCTCGGCGTCGTCGGGGTGCCCGTCCTTGCTGTCCTGGCGGGGGTCCGCGCCGGGCGTGTGGGGCCGGGGCTCCGGGCCGGGGTGGTCGGTGGGGCCGGTCGCCGGGGCCGTTGGACCTGCGGGGTGCTCGGCCGGCTCGTCGTTGCCGGACCGCGGCTGCCCGCTCCCGCCGCTCACGTCCACGGTGTCCCCTCGTTCGAAGCGTCTTCCGTACCTGCCGGACGGAAGGGTCTGTGGTCGATGGTATGCGGCCGTGGTGGCGCGTTTCGCCCCGGCACCCCTTGTGTTTGCCCCACGGTCGGGCGGCCGAACACAAGCATCGGCTGGGTCACTGTCAGTGGTGGGCCGTAAGGTCTGTGGACATGGACAGCAGCATCGAGGACCCGGGAGCCCTGCCGGGCGGCGCCACCGAGCAGACGGAAGAGACCGAGGCGCCGCGACCCACGCCCATAGCGGCTGCAGTCGCCGCCGAGCCCGATGCCGCCGAGCCCGATGCCGCCGCCGAGCGCGTCGCGATCCCGCCCAGCTCGCTGTCCCCGTCCCGGGCCGGCGATTTCATGCAGTGCCCGTTGCTGTACCGGTTCCGGGTGATCGACCGGCTGCCGGAGAAGCCGAGTGCGGCGGCGACCCGGGGCACGCTGGTGCACGCGGTGCTGGAGCGGCTGTTCGACGCGCCCGCTGCGGAGCGGACCGCGCCCCGGGCCAAGGCGCTGATCCCGGGCCAGTGGGACCGGCTGCGGGAGAGCCGGCCGGAGGTCACGGAGCTGTTCGCCGACGACCCGGACGGGGAGCGGCTGGCCGGGTGGCTTCAGGAGGCCGAGCGGCTCGTGGAGCGCTGGTTCACGCTGGAGGATCCGACGCGTCTGGAGCCCGCCGAGCGGGAGCTGTTCGTGGAGACCGAGCTGGAGTCGGGGCTGCGGCTGCGCGGGATCATCGACCGGGTCGATGTGGCGCCGACCGGTGAGGTGCGGATCGTCGACTACAAGACGGGCAAGGCGCCGAGGCCGGAGTACTCCGAGGGCGCGCTGTTCCAGATGAAGTTCTACGCGCTGGTGGTGTGGCGGCTGAAGCGGGTGATCCCGCGCCGGCTCCAGCTGGTGTATCTGGGCAGCGGGGACGTGCTGACGTACGACCCGGTCCTCGCGGATCTCGAGCGGGTGGAGCGCAAGCTGCACGCGCTGTGGGACGCCATCAAGGAGGCCACGGAGACCGGGGAGTGGCGGCCCCGTCCGACCAAGCTGTGCGGCTGGTGCGATCACCAGGCACACTGCCCGGAGTTCGGCGGCACTCCCCCGCCGTATCCGTTGCCGGTGAGGGCGGCCGAGTCGGAGCGTGTGACGCAGGGCAGAATGGGCCCGGACTAGCGAAGGAGTGTCACGTGGCCATCCGTGTCCTACTGGTCGACGACCAGCCCCTGCTGCGTACGGGTTTCCGGATGATCCTGGAGGCGGAGCAGGACATCGCGGTCGTGGGCGAGGCCGGTGACGGTCTGCAGGCCCTCGATCAGGTGCGGGCCCTGCAGCCGGATGTCGTGCTGATGGATATCCGCATGCCGCGGATGGACGGGGTGGAGGCGACCCGGCAGATCACCGGGCCCGGACGGGACGGTCCGGCGAAGGTGCTGGTGCTGACCACGTTCGATCTGGACGAGTATGTGGTGGAGGCGCTGCGGGCCGGCGCCAGCGGCTTCCTGTTGAAGGACGCGCCCGCCAATGAACTGGTGCAGGCCATCCGTGTGGTGGCGGCCGGTGAGGCGATGCTGGCGCCGAGCATCACGCGTCGGCTGCTGGACAAGTACGCCACGCATCTGCCGTCCGGCGAGGAGCCGGTGCCGGACACGCTGAACACTCTCACCGACCGTGAGGTGGAGGTGCTGAAGCTGGTGGCGCGCGGCCTGTCCAATGCGGAGATCGCCGCCGACCTGTTCGTCAGTGAGACCACTGTGAAGACGCATGTGGGGCACGTGCTGACGAAGCTGGGCCTGAGGGACCGAGTGCAGGCGGCGGTGTACGCGTACGAGAGCGGTCTGGTGCGCCCGGGCGCACAGTAGGACGTCGTACACGGCACAGGGCGGTGTTTCACAGGGCGGTGTTTCCTCCCGAGGGGAAACACCGCCCTGTGCTTATGTGGCGCTCAGCTCTTGCTGAGTTCCCAGAACCGGAACACCGTGGAGGCGTCCAGGCAGTACTCCAGGCCGTAGACGCCGTCACGGACGACCGCGTACTGCTTGGCCTGCCAGACGGGCAGGACGGGCAGTTCGGCGGCGACGATGTTCTGCAGCCTTCCGAAGTCCTTGTCGGTGGCGGCCCGGTCGCTCTGCGCGGCGGTGTCGGGGATGAGCGTGCCGCTGATGGTGCGGTTGCTGTAGTTGTTGTCCAGCACGTTGCCCTTGCCGAAGAAGGGCGCGGTGAAGTTGTCGGCGTCCGGGTAGTCGGGCACCCAGCCCTTGACGTAGACGCCGTACTTGCCGGCCGCGATGTCCTTCTCGTACTGGTCGAAGCCGACGGACTTCACGTCCGCGTCGAAGAGTCCGCTGGCGTTGAGCTGGCCGGCGATGGCCTTCAGCTCTTCGTCGGTGGCGGGGCCGTAGCGGGACGGCGTGGACCACAGGGTGAGCTTGACCTTGCCGGTGATGCCGGCGGCGTGCAGGGCCTGGGCGGCCTTGGCCTGCGAGGGGCGGGCGCCGTAGGTGTCGAAGAAGGCGGTGTTGTGGCCGACGATGCCCGCCGGGATGATCGAGTACAGCGGGGTGGCGGTGCCCTGGTAGACGTTCTTGATGAGGGCGTCGCGGTCGATGAGGTAGGCCATGGCCTTGCGGACGCCGAGTTTTCCGGCGACCGGGTCCTTCATGTTGAAGACCAGGTGCTGGACTTCGGCGCTGCTGCCCTCGATGACGTCGACGCCCTTGCTGCCGCTTTGCTGGTCGAGGCCGGCGACGTCGGAGGCGGACAGGCCTCGGTAGGCGATGTCGATGTCGCCGTCGAGGAGGGCCTTCTTCAGGGTGCTGCGGTCGCCGTGGAAGAACTTCAGGGTGACGCCGGAGTTCTTGACCTTGGCGGTGCCCTTGTAGTTGCCGTTGACCGAGAAGACGGCCTTGTCCTTGTCGAAGGAGTCCAGCTTGTAGGGGCCTGAGCCGACGGCCTTGTGGTCGGGGCGCAGGCCGGTCGCGTCGTACTGGCTGTGGTCCACGATGGAGCCGGCGCCGGAGGCGATCTTGCTGGGGAAGGTGGCGTCGGAGGACTTCAGGTGGAAGACCACCGTCTTGGCGTCCGGCGTGTCGATGCGGCCGAGCATCGGGAACATGATCGCGGGCCCCGCGGGGTCGTTGATCTTCATCATGCGGTCGAAGGAGAACTTCACGTCCTTCGAGGTGAGCGGGTCACCGTTGCTGAACTTCAGGCCGGCCTTCAGCTCGCACTTGTAGACCGTGGCCTGGGAGTCGGTGAAGGAGCATGCCCTGGCCAGTTCGGGCTGGGGTTCGGTCGCGCCCTTGGGGAAGCTGAGCAGCGACTGGAAGACGTTGTCGAACAACAGCCAGGACCCGGGGTCGTAGCCGGAGGCCGGGTCCGTGGCGAGGACGTCGTCTGACATCCCCATCACCACGGAGGAGCCGGTACCCCCGGAATCACCGGACCCTGAGCCGCAGCCGGTCAACAGGCCGGAGGCCAGCCCTGCCACGATGGGCAGGACTGGCCACTGGTTGCGCATATTCACTTACGTGTGCCTTGTCGTCGGTTCGTCACCCCGGGGCCGCCGTCCTGGCCCCGGGCTATCCGGGGCAGCCGTCCCTGGCCCCCGGAGGAGAGAGCCATCAGCCGCTCACACCGCGGCCGAGCTCCCACAGCTGAAGCGTCGAGGAGGAGTTGAGGGCGTAGGCGACGCCCGTGATGTCGTTCCGTGCGGCGACGTACTGCTTGCCCTGCCACAGCGGCAGGATCGGAACGTCCTCGGCGACGGTGTCCTGGATCTCCGTCAGGCTCTTGGCGGCGTTGATCCGGTCGGCCTCGCGGCGGGACTGCGGGATCAGGGTGCGCTGGATGGCGCTGTTGGAGTACGGCGAGCCGAGGAAGTTGTCCTTGTCGAGGAAGGGTGCGAGGAAGTTGTCGGCGTCGGGGAAGTCGGGGAACCAGCCCATGCCGTAGACGTCGTACTGGCCCTTCTGCTCGGCGGGCCGGAAGGTCTCCCAGGGGTGGCCCTGGATGGAGGCGTCGAACAGGCCGCTGTCGTTGAGCTGCTGCTGCAGGACCTCGAACTCCTTCTTCGTGGCGGAGCCGTAGTGGTCGGTGGTGTAGTGCAGCGTCAGCTTCACCGGGGTGGTGATGCCGGCCTTGGTCAGCAGGTCCTTGGCCTTGGCGGTGCTGGGGTTGCCGTACTTGTTGAAGAACGAGTTGGAGTGGCCGGTGACGGTGGCCGGGACGAGCGAGTACAGCGGCTCGGCCTGGGTGCCGTAGACCTTGGAGACCAGTTCCGCCCGGTTGATGAGCTGGGCCATGGCCTGGCGTACGGCCTTGGACTTCACGCTGGACGCGTTGGTGTCGAAGGCCAGGTAGCGGATTTCCAGGCCGGGCATGTCGACGAGGTCGACGTTGTCGTCGCCGCCGGCGTCCAGCTTCTGGATCTGGGCGGGCGCCATGGTGCGGGTCATGACGTCGATGTCACCCTTGTCGATGGCGGCGCCCATGGCGTCGGCGTCGGTGAAGGAGCGCAGCTCGACCTCGCCGTTGTTCACCTTGAAATAGCCCTTGTAATTGGGATTCTTGGTGAAGGTGGCGTTGGTGATCGCGTTGCCCTGGACGTCGGCGTGGAAGGTGTACGGGCCGGAGCCGTCGACCTCGAAGCCGTCGCGCAGCTTGTCCTTCTGGTAGTCCTTCGGGTTGATGATGCCCGCGACCGGGGTGGACAGCTTGTACGGGAACGTGGCGTCGGCGGTCTTGAGGTGGAAGATGACCTCGCGGTCACCCTGCGTCTCGATGGTGTCGATGGTGTTCAGCAGGGAGGACACACCGCTGCTCGACTTCAGGCGCAGGGCACGCTCGATGGAGAACTTGACGTCCTGGGCGGTGACCGGGTCGCCGCTCGCGAACTCCAGGCCGTCGCGGAGCTTGCAAGCGTAGCGTTCGCTGCCGCTGTCGGTGAAGGAGCAGCTCTCGGCGGCGTCCGCTACGGGGTTGCCCTCGCCCCTGGGCTGCGTCATCAGGGTCTGCACGGTCTGACGCAGGATGTTCCAGGTGCCGACGTCGTAGGCGTAGGCGGGGTCGAGGGGAGCCGGGGCGTCGCTGGTGGCGGTGAACCGGTCCGTGGTGCCGACGACGATGGCGTCACCGCTCTTGCTCCCGCTGTCCGATCCGCCGCACGCGGCGAGAACCGGGGTGAGCAGGCCGGCCACGGCCGGCAGCACCAAAGTCTTGCGGTTCATGCGGGAGTTTCTCCAGAGCTGTTCGGGTCCGTGTATCCGGCATGCATGGTGGTGCGGCGGATCACGGGGGGTTGCTGCGATGTTCTCGCGACGAGATTAGTCCGCGCTCGCAGGGGGGTTCACAGCTGCGTGAGTTCACCTCCCATCACGCAGTGGAACCGGGTGCGGACACACCGAAAACCCGACAGCGGCAGGATTAGTGCAGCTTCCCATCAATCGGGACACAAAGACCTGCCGTTCCGGGCGGAAGAGGGTCGTTCAGCACACTCGACCCGAGCTGTCGAGGGCCGTCAAGGTGGCGAACGTCACACCTGCAACTGTGCGGTGAGTCAGTGGAATTCGGCCGGGCGGCCGGCCGTGAATTCCACTCGGGTGTACTTCCCCGGAAATTTGTCCAACCGGGCCAATAGACTTTTCACGCTGGGTGAGCGGCTAGCGCATTTCCGTCATCAGGCCGCGCAGAAATGGCAGGTCGACCTCTTCCAGAGAGGTCACCACGGTGCGCCCGGCGGCGGGGGTGATGGGGGCGACGGAGGGTACGGCGACCACCCGGCAGCCCGCGGCCTCGGCGGCGGCGACACCGGTCGCGGTGTCCTCGACCACCGCGCATCTGTCCGGCTGTGCGCCGAGCCCCGCCGCGGCGAGCAGATAGGGGTCGGGGAAGGGCTTGGTGCGGGACACCTCGTCGCCGGCGATGGACAGGGCGAAGTGGTGCGGTCCGAGCACGCTCAGCACGCGGTCGATGATGCGCCGGTGGGAGGCCGAGACCAGGGCGGTGGGGATGGCGTGCTCGTGGAGTTCGGCGAGCAGGCGGGCGGCGCCCGGCATCAGCGGCAGGGTACGGCCGATGCGGTCCTCGAAACCCTCGTTGAGCAGCGCGGTGAGTTCGGCGAGGCTGATGTCGGCGCCGGTGGCCTCGATGAGGAAGCCGGCGCTGCGGGTCATGGGTCCGCCGACCACGACGTGCCGCCAGGAGTCGTCCAGGGTGTGGCCGAGAGCGGCGAAGATCTCGACCTCGACGTCCCACCAGAAACCCTCGGTGTCCACCAGGGTGCCGTCCATGTCGAGGAGCACCGCCTGCAGGGCGGAGCCTTCGGCCGTTAGGGTTCCGAGCGCGGGGACCGTGCTGGTCATCCGGGCGCACCTCCTTGAGGGACGATCAGGCCGGTTCCCGGACAGGGAACCGGCCTGCAGTGGACCGACCAGTGTACGACTCCGACGCCCGAAGCGCCTCGTTTATCACTCGAGTCCGGGGGTATGCCGAAAATCACCCTCGCCGCAGGCCAGAGGGCCGTCGGCGTGCCGCCGTCAGGGTCGCAGCGGCCGCCGGCACGGCAGCTCCCCAGGGGCGCGGGGCTGTGTCGATATACGGCTCCGCCGCGTGGGCGCGACCAGCCCACCACCGCCGGCACTCGCGCACGGACGAGACGCACAACGGCGGGTGGGCGGCAACGGCCAAACCCCCGGAGGGCTCAGCGGGCGTTGAAGTACTTCGCCTCCGGGTGATGGATCACGATCGCGTCGGTGGACTGCTCGGGGTGCAGCTGGAACTCCTCGGACAGGTGGACGCCGATCCGCTCCGGCTGCAGCAGGTCCGCGATCTTGGCGCGGTCCCCCAGTTCGGGGCAGGCGCCGTAGCCGAGGGAGAAGCGGGCGCCCCGGTACTTCAGGGCGAACATGTCCTCGATGTCGGCCGGGTCCTCGCCGCCGAAACCGAGTTCGGAGCGCACCCGCGCGTGCCAGTACTCGGCGAGGGCCTCGGCCAACTGGACGGACAGGCCGTGCAGTTCGAGGTAGTCGCGGTAGGCGTTGGCCTCGAAGAGCTT
>NZ_JBSFGB010000038.1:0-15250 GCF_053596375.1 Streptomyces sp. NPDC001709
CGTGGCTGCCGCCCGCCGCCGCGGCCACCGGGGCCGTGCCGGGCCCGGCTGCCGGGCGCGCCGTGCCCGTGGGTCCCTCCGCTGCCGGCCGGCCCCCGCTCACCGCGCCGGTGGCCGACGGCTCGCCGTGCGCGGCGAGTTCGCCGACCGCCTCCCGCCAGACGAATCCATGGAACGGCGCGACCGTCAGCGCGGTGTCCGCACCGTCCTCGATCACCGCCGAGGCGACCCCGTCGATGTCCTCGCGGACCATGAACGGGCTGGTGCACTGCACGAGCAGGACCACGTCGACGGCCGCGCCGTGCAGCGCCTCGTGGGCGTCCATGGCGTGCAGGACCGCGGCCTCGGAGGTCGCCGTGTCCCCGGCGATCGCGGCCGGGCGCAGCACGACCTCGGCGCCGGCCTCCCGCGCGGCGGCGGCGATGGCCTGGTCGTCGGTGGAGACGACGACGTCGGTCACCAGCCGGGTCGCCCGGCACTCGCGCACCGCGCGCGCCACCAGCGGGACGCCGCCGACGGGCGCGAGGTTCTTCGCGGGCACGCCCTTGGAGCCGCCGCGGGCGGGGATCACCGCGAGCACCCGGCGCACCGTCGCGCCCTGGCCCGCTTCCGAGTTGGACATCCGATCTCCTTGAAAGGTCACAGCTCCCCCATCCGGCGGATCACCGGGGCGACTCGCTGCACTCCGTGGCGGTAGGCGCCACGGGCGGCGCGGCGCACGATCTGGCGGACCGGTCCGGGCTCCTTGTCGGCGGCGGGCGCGCCGGGCAGCGGGGCGCCGTCGGGGCCGAGGTGGTGCCGGGCGAGGATGCCGGGCAGATAGCCGGGCGCGGTCTCGGGGGTGTAGTAGGGGTTCAGGGGCGGCAGGCCGCCGGTGCGGTCCAGCAGCTTGGCGATGCGCTCACGGGCGGTGTCGAAATAGGAGTCGTACGAGCCTCCCCCGGAGGGGGTACCCCCAGCCGCCACGCCCTGCCGGGCCACCCACTCCTCGTCGGCCTGCGGCCGGTGCCCGGCGTCCAGCTGGTCCCAGGAGGCCAGGCACCCGGAGCCGGTGAAGTGGTGGTTGCCGAGCACCTCGCGCACGCCCAGGTCGGTCAGGACGACCGTGGGGATGCGGCGGTGCAGGGCCTCAAGGGCGGCCGTGGAGCTGACCGTGACGAGGAGGTCGGTGCGGTCCAGCACCTCGCCCATGTGGCCGTAGACCAGGCGGAAGTTGGCGGGCAGGTCCTTGCCCTGCGCCAGCTTCTGGTACGGCAACTCCTCGATGTGGGTGGTGTGTTCGCCCGGCTTGGAGCGCAGCTTCAGCAGCACCTCGCGCTCGGGGTGCTTGCGGGCGTGCTCGATCAGCCGGTTCAGCAGGTACGTACGGTCCTTGCGGCTGTCCGGGACGGACGGCTGGGCCGCGAAGACGACCGTGTACGGCTCGTGTTCACCGGTGTACGGCGCCCCGCCGAGGAAGGGCAGCGCGACCTCGGTGACCGAGGAGGCGTCGGCGCCCACCCCCTCGTACACGGCCCGGAACCGGTCCGCGTCATGGCGGGAGTTGGCGAGGACGAGGTCCGCGCCGTGCCGCAGCAGCAGTCCGTCGGCGAGCTTCTCGTAGACGACACCGACGTACCCGGTGACGACGACGGGACGCTTGCCGGCGCCTGCCCAGGCGGCGCGCAGCCCGTGCAGCATCGCCTGGACGCCGCCGCCGACGAGCGCGAGGACGAGGACGTCGTAGGACGACTCGCCCATCACACGCAGGAACTCGACGCCGGTGACCTCGCGGAGGGAGTCCGCCCGGACGCCGACCTCCTTCAGCTGGCGGGGTGTCGGGGTGGCGCGCCCCCGCAGGAGGTAGCCGTCGAGCCCGATCTCCGCGTCCGTGGGGGCGAGGCGCTGCGCGGTGAGCGCACCCCACTTCCACCGGGTGTCGGAATCGGCGAGGACGGCGACCCGCAGGGACTTCGTAGCACTTGCTGGCACGCCGAAGACGCTAGGAAGCCATTCCAAGGTTCCGCCCAACCGGAATGCAACAAACGGTTAACAGCACATCGCCGAATGGCGAATCGGGCCGTGAAGGCACCGGAAAATAGCCTGGTTCACAGCTTCGCCACGTGCCGTTCACTCAGCATCAAGCGAACGGTCAAGACGAATGACGGGCTTCGTCCTAACGTTCAAGCCGTGGTCAAGCTCTCCGTCATCGTGCCGTTCTACAACGTGCAGCAATACGCGCCCGACACGCTCATCAGCCTGAAGGCGAACGCGCGTGAGGACTTCGAATTCATTCTCGTCGACGACTGTTCCCGCGACGGGACACCAGAGATTCTCGCGCGCGCGGAGCGCGAGCTGCCCGGCGCCGTTTATGTCCGGCACGAGCAGAACGGGGGGCTGGCAACCGCCCGCAACACCGGTATCGACCGGGCGCGCGGCGAGTACCTGACCTTCCTGGACGGCGACGACTGGCTCGCCCCGGGATACTTCCCGCAAGCGGTTGCGGCCATGGAGGAACTGGGCTGCGACTTCATCCGCACCGACCACGTGCAGTGCACCGCACGGTCGCGCACGGTGAACCGGGTGCCGGTCGGCCGGCGGAACGTGGTGCTGAGCCCGCGCGAGGCGATCCTGCCCGCCGACCGGTCCACGTCCGTGGACTACGCGTACGCGTGGGCGGGCGTCTACCACCGCCGGCTCGTGGACAAGGGGCTGCTGCACTTCACCGACGGACTGCGCACCGCCGAGGACCGGCCGTGGATCTGGAAGCTGCACCGGGAGGCGGAATCCTTCGCCGCGGTGAGCCTGCTCGGTGTGTTCTACCGGCGCGGAGTCGCTTCCTCGCTCACCCAGATCGGTGATGTCCGGCAACTCGATTTCATTCGGGCGTTCGATCAGGTGATCGCGGAAACCGCCGAGGACCGGGAGGCCGATCAGCTGCTGCCGAAGGCCGTCCGTACCTATTGCGCCATCATTTCCCATCATCTGGGATCCATCGAAAGGTTCGAGCCCGCGGTGGCGAAGAAACTGAAATCCATGAGTGCCGCGGCCCTGCGGCGCATGCCGCAGGACGTGCTGGACGAGGCGCTGGACTCCATGGACCTCCAGCGCGCCACCAAGCTGCGCCGGCTGCGCCGCCGCCCCGCCTCCGCGGGGGCCGCCGCGTGACCACCCAGATCTTCCAGGCGTCGACGCTGTACGGCACGGCCACGCTCGCCGCCGCCCTGGACTCCGGCTGCTTCCGCCCGGCCGACCGGCGGATCCTGCTGGTCTGCAACAACGCGGCCACACCCGAGACCACGCCCGCGCTGGACGAGGCGCCCGGCTTCGAGAAGCTGCGCGACCGGTTCGACGACGTGATCTCGTACAACGAGACCATCTTCCCCTTCCACCCGGGCGGCTGGGCGCCCCGCGTGGACGACATGCCGCTGTGGGAACGCTTCCTGCGGCACGAGTGGCAGCTGGGCGACGACGACGTGGAGCTGGCCGTCGAGTCGATCCAGGTCAACCCGTCCCTGTCGCTCGCGCAGATCTTCACCGGCGCCCCGGTGACGGTCTACGCCGACGGTCTGATGAGCTACGGCCCCACCCGCAACAAGATCGACCCGCTGGTCGGCACCCGGGTGGACCGGGTGCTGCACCTGGACCTGGTGCCGGGCCTGGAGCCGGTGCTGCTCACCGAGTTCGGCGTGCCCGGCGAGATCGTGCAGACGGCCGCCTTCACCAAGGTGCTCGCCGAACTCGCCCCGTCCGGCGCGGAGTTGCCGGAGGTCGAGGAGCCCGCGCTGCTGCTCGGCCAGTACCTGTCGGCGCTGGACATCCTCACCGCCGAGCAGGAGGAGAACCTGCATGTGCGGATGCTGAGGGGCGCGGCCGCGCTCGGCCACACCAAGGTGGTGTTCAAGCCGCACCCGTCCGCCCCGGCCCGCTTCACCCGCCTGCTGGAGCAGGAGGCGGAGCGGATGGAGGTCGAGCTGACCGTGCTCGACACCCCGGTCCTCGCCGAGGTGCTGTACCAGCGCATGCGTCCGGCGCTGGTCGTCGGCTGCTTCTCCACCGCCCTGCTCACGGCGAAGGCGCTGTACGGCCTCCCGGTCGCGCGGATCGGCACCGAGGTGCTGCTGGAGCAGCTGACGCCGTACGAGAACAGCAACCGGGTCCCGGTGACCATCGTCGACGCGCTGCTGCCCGACCTCGGCGACCGTGCCGCGGTCACCGAGCAGCGCACCGGCATGGACGTGGAGGCACTCGGCAGGCTGATCCGCGCGGTGGGCTTCGCGATGCAGCCGAAGATCTACCCGACGCTGCGCACGGAGGCCGAGGGCTGGCTCGCGAAGAACCTGAACGCGCACACCGTGCGCTACTTCAAGCGCCGGCGCCTGACCTCGCTGGCGCTCCCCGGCGGGGTGCCGGCCCAGCTGGCGTTCATCCCGCGCAATGCGACGGTCCGCCGGGTGGCCCGCAAGGCGCGCAGTCTGCGCCGGGGCGCACGCGGTTAGCAGGGGCCGGGCGGCGGGCCGCACCGGGCCGGTGAGCCATCGGCAGCCGGTGCGCCGTCAGCGGCCGGCCGCACAACCGAATCAGGAAGGAAAGCACTCGTGGCTGCTTCACCCCCCGGCCTCACCGCCGCCCCCGGCCCGCTGATACCCCGGACGGCTGCCGCCCCGGTGTCGTCCGGCGGGCGCGGGAGCCGTCTGCCCGCCCTGGACGGCCTACGCCTCGTGGCCGCCCTGATGGTCTGCCTCTACCACTACACCGGACGCGGCGGCACGGTCTCCGCGTCCTGGCACGGGAGCCCGGCCCACCTCTTCCCGACCCTGTCCCGGGCAGCCGTCTACGGCAATTTCGGCGTCGAGCTCTTCTTCGTCATCAGCGGTTTCGTGATCTGCATGAGCAGCTGGGGCCGCACCCTCGGCGACTTCTTCCGCTCCCGGGTCGCACGCCTCTACCCCGCCTACTGGGTGGCGCTGGTCCTGATCACGGGGGCGTCCCTCGCCCTGCCCGCCGTGGTCCACGCGGTCCGGCTGGACGAGTTCCTGGTCAATCTGACGATGCTCCAGCAGCCGATGGGCGCGACCCGGGTCCTGGGCGTGTGCTGGACGCTCTGGGTCGAGGTGCGTTTCTACGTCCTGTTCGCCCTGTTCGTCGTCCTGCGCGGGGTGACCTACCGCCGGGTGGTGCTGTTCGCCGGCGTCTGGACCCTGGCGGCCGTCCTGTGCCACACCTCCGGCGACAACCTGCTGGACCAGGTGGTCATGCCCGAGTACGCCCCCTTCTTCATCGGCGGTCTGGCGCTGTACCTGGTCCACCGCTTCGGCAGCGACCTGCTGACGTGGGGCATCGTCGCGATGTCCTGGCTGCTCGCGCAGCGGGAGGCCACCGTCGGTCTGTGGGGCCCGCACCCACACCGCGATCCGTACGTCGTCATCGTGATCGTCACCCTCGCCTTCGCGGCCGTCGCCGTGGTGGCGCTCGGCTGGACGCGGTGGGCCTCCTGGCGCTGGCTGACCACGGCCGGCGCGCTGACGTACCCCTTCTACCTGGTCCACGAGCACCTGGGCTGGTTCGTCATCCGGGTGCTGCACCGGGCTCTCGGCCTGCCCGCGTGGCCGACGCTCGTGGTGACCGTGCTGGGCATGCTGGTGCTGGCGTGGCTGATCCACCGGTTCGTGGAGAAGCCGTTCGGGCCGCGCCTGAAGAGGGCGCTGAAGACACGGAAGTTGGGCAGCCGTTCACCTGGACTTGGGATGTGACCCGGGCCGTCGGGAAGGAGCCGTCGCATGGCCACCATCCAGGAAACGACGCGACCGCCCCGCCGTCTCGACGACGTGCCCGGCTGGTTCCCGGTGCTCGACCAGCTGCTCTTCGACTGGTTCCTGAGCCGGCAGGAAACCGCCCGGATGCGGGGTGATCTGCTGGAAGTCGGGGTCTACATGGGCAAGAGCGCGATCTTCACCGGCCGGCACCGGCAGCCCGGCGAGAAGTACACCGTGTGCGACCTCTTCGAGGGCGACGCCCCCGACGACGCCAACCGGGCCGAGTCGGCGAAGTCGTACGGTGCGCTGACCCGGCGCGTCTTCGAGGAGAACTACCTCTCCTTCCACGACGAGCTCCCGCGCGTGCTGCAGGGCCCCAGCTCACTGGTGCCCGCCGAGGTCGAGCCACGCTCCTGCCGGTTCGTGCACATCGACGCCTCGCACCTGTACGAGCATGTGCACGGCGACATCGGAGCCGCCCACGAACTGCTGCTCCCGGACGGGATCGTCGTCCTGGACGACTTCCGCTCCGAGCACACCCCGGGGGTCTCCATAGCCACCTGGGAGGCCGTGCTCAACCGCGGCCTGCGCCCGGTCTGCCTGAGCACCCAGAAGCTCTACGGCACCTGGGGCGACCCGGAGCCGGTCCAGGAGGAGCTGCTGGCGATGGTGCGGGAGCGGTCCGACTGCCATCTGAGCGTCCAGGAAGCCGCCGGGCACCGGATCATCCGGCTGAAGTCGAAGGGGATGCGGGCACCGGAGTTCCCGCCCGCCAAGCACGCGGAGGCGGTGTCGGAACCGCCGCAGGAGACCCCGGCACCGGCGCCCGCACCCGCTCCCGCGTCGGCACCGGCTCGGCCCGCGCCGCGCCGCCGCGCGAGTCGCGCCCGCCGGGTCGCCGTCGACCTCCTGCCGCCCGTGGTCACCCGGGCGATCCGCAACGCCCGCGCGGCCAGGGGCTGACGGCCCGCTCAGTCGATCCCGTACCGCGCCCCGATGCCCGCGATCACCAGCGCCAGCCCCTCCTCGAACTGCGCGTCGTAGCCGTCGAAGAGCAGTTGTCCGGCCTCGGCGGCGAGCGGGTACGCGGCCAGGCGCCGCGCGCGTTCCGCTATGTCGTACCCCTCCCGGCGCTCGCCCGGGAGGGGCCGCACGCCCTGCTCCTCGGTGACGAAGCCGACGGTGTAGGTATTCGCCGTACGGCCCGCGTGGACCGCCTGGGCGAGGGTGAAACCGGCCTCCGTGAGCAGCCTCAGGTTCGCCTCCAGCTGGGGGGCGTGCTCCGTGCCCGTGAAGCGTGAGCCGCTGTAGACCTTGGCGCCGTCGCGGTAGCCGAGCAGCGCGGCCCGCAGTCCGCGGCTCGCCTTCAGCAGCCGCTCCTGCCAGGTGTCGGCGGGATCGAGCGCGGTGCCGGCGACCATCCGCCGGTACATCTCCGTCGCCATCTCGTCCAGCAGCGCCTGTTTGTCCTTGAAGTGCCAGTACAGCGCGGGCGCCTTGACGTCCAGCTCCTTGGCGATGGCGCGCAGGGTCAGGCCGTCCAGACCGACCTCGTTCAGCAGCCGCAGCGCGGTGTCGGCGACGCGTCGGCGATCCAGCGGGGCGCGTTTCTCGGGGCTCACACTTGACAGCTTAACAGCGTTAAGGGCACGCTCATGGGTGTTGGAACTTAACGACGTTAAGGAGAATCGCGATGGATGTCCTGATCGTGGGCGCCGGCCCCACCGGCCTGACCCTCGGCATCGATCTCGCCCGCCGGGGCGTGGACGCACTGGTCGTGGAACGGTCGCAGGCCCTGTTCCCCGGCTCGCGCGGCAAGGGGGTCCAGCCCCGCACCCTGGAGGTCTTCGACGACCTGGACGTACAGGACGCGATCCGGGCGGCGGGCGGCCCCTACCCGGTGCGGATGATCTGGAAGGACGGCGAGCGGGTCGGCGAACAGCCGATGTTCGAGAAGTTCGAGGCGGACGAGGGCGCGCCGTACACCGAGCCGTGGATGGTCGCGCAGTGGCGCACCCAGGAGGTGCTCTACGCGCGGCTGGTGGAGCTGGGCGGGCAGGTGGCGTTCGGGCGCGAGGTGACGGGCCTGGAGCAGGACGCGGCGGGCGTGACCGTGCGGTTCGCCGACGGTACGACCACCCGCGCGGGGTACGTCGTGGCGGCGGACGGCGGACGCTCGGTGGTCCGGCGTGCGGTGGGCGTGGGCATGACCGGGGAGACGGTGGACCCGGCACCGTTCCTGGTGGCGGACGTACGGGTGAAGGGCCTGGACCGGGAGTACTGGCACACGTTCCCGGCGCCAGACGGCAGTGGGGTCATGCTGTGCCCGCTCGCCGGCACGGAGGACTTCCAGCTGTCGGGGCGCTTCCCGGAGGGGACGGACGTCGACCTGTCCCTCGACGGCATCCGCACGATCGTCGCCACGTACACCCACCTGGACGCCGAGGACGTCACGGAGCTGCGCTGGTCCTCCGACTTCCACCCCCGCGCCGCCCTCGCGGACCGCTTCCGGGCCGGCCGGGTCCTCCTCGCGGGCGACGCGGCCCACGTCCACTCCCCGGCCGGCGGCCAGGGCCTGAACACCAGCGTCCAGGACGCCTACAACCTGGGCTGGAAGCTGGGCGCGGTGCTGCGGGGCGGGGCGCCGGAGGCGTTGCTGGACACCTACGAGGAGGAGCGCCGACCGAACGCGGCGGCCATGCTGAACCTCTCGACGGGCGTGCACCGGGGAGAGGTCCGGCGCGGGAAGGCGACGGTACAGCTGGGGCTGGACTACCGGGAGTCGTCCCTCAGCGTGGAGACGCGGGAGAACCCGACGCGGGTCCGGGCGGGCGACCGCGCCCCGGACGGCACGGTGGCCGGCGTCCGCCTCTTCGACGCGCTCCGGGGCCCGCACTGGACGCTGCTGGGCGCGGAGAGCCCGGCCACCGGCGTACGAGCGCTCCCGACGGCACCGGAGTCGTACGGCCCGGGCGTCTTCCTGATCCGCCCGGACGGCTATGTGGGCTGGGCAGGCGACTCGTCGGACGGGGTCGAGGCCTATCTGGCCGGGGTCGGCGTCTGACCCCCGCCCTATGCGCTGGCCAGCGTCAGCTTCACCGCGAACCCCAGGAACAGCGCGCCCGCCGCCGAAGTGGCCGTCGCCGACAGCCGCTTACGGCGCCGGAACGCGGCGGCGAGACGCGTGCCGCCGAATATCAGCGCGCTGAGGTAGAGGAAGCTGGCCAGCTGGGCGAAAGCGCCGAGCACGACGAAGGACAGGGCCGGGTAGGCATAGCCCGGGTCGACGAACTGCACGAAGAAGGCGACGAAGAACAGGATCGCCTTGGGGTTGAAGAGACTGACGACGAGGGCACGCCGGAAGGGCCGCTCATCGGTGACGGCGACGTCGGCGGACGCGGCCCCCTCCACGCCCCTCTCCCGTCGCGTCCGCCACATCTGCCAGGCGGCCCGCAGCATGCCGATCGCCAGCCAGGTCAGATACCCGGCACCGGCGTACTTCACGATCCCGAACAGCACGGCGTTCGCCTTCAGCAACGAGGCGACCCCGGCGGCGGACAACGTCATCAACACGGTGTCCCCGCACCACACCCCCGCGGCAGCGGTATAACCGGCCCGCACTCCACGCCGCGCGGCCACGGACAGCACGTAGAGCGAGTTGGGCCCGGGCAACAGCACGATCAGGATCAGGCCCGCGAGATAGGTGGGGAGGTCGATGACACCGAACATGGGAGGAGTGTCGCACGGGGGTACGACACTCCGGTTCGGGGCGGGTCGGTCGTCGCCGGACGCAATTGCCGGTCAGAACACGTCCGACGGCTCGTACGCCCCCCAGACTCCCCGCAGCGCGTTGCACACCTCCCCCACCGTCGCCCGCCGGCGCAACGCCTCCTTCATCGGGTACAGGACGTCGTCCTCCCCCTCCGCCGCCCTCCGCAGCGCGTCCAGGGCCGCGTCCACCGCCCGCTGATCCCGCTCGGCCCGGAGCTTCTCCAGGCGTTCCGCCTGGCGGGCCTCGATGGCGGGGTCCACGCGCAGGGGTTCGTACGGCTCCTCCTCGTCCAGGTGGAAGCGGTTCACGCCGACGACCACCCGTTCCCCGGAGTCCGTCTCCCGGGCGATCCGGTAGGCGTTGTTCTCGATCTCGGCCTTCTGGAATCCCCGCTCGATCGCCGCGACCGCCCCGCCCAGGTCCTCGACCCGCCGCATCAGGTCGACGGCCGCCTCCTCGACGTCGTCCGTCATCCGCTCGACCGCGTAGGAGCCCGCGAAGGGGTCGACCGTCGCCGTCACGTCCGTCTCGTGCGCCAGCACCTGCTGGGTGCGCAGGGCCAGGCGGGCGGACTTGTCGGTCGGCAGCGCGATGGCCTCGTCGAAGGAGTTGGTGTGCAGCGACTGGGTGCCGCCCAGCACCGCGGCCAGGGCCTGGACGGCGACCCGGACCAGGTTCACCTCCGGCTGCTGGGCCGTCAGCTGCACCCCGGCCGTCTGGGTGTGGAAGCGCAGCATCAGCGACTTCGGGTTCCGCGCCCCGAACTCCTCCCGCATCACCCTCGCCCAGATCCGGCGCGCCGCACGGAACTTGGCGACCTCCTCCAGCAGCGTCGTACGGGCCACGAAGAAGAAGGACAGGCGCGGGGCGAAGTCGTCGACGGCCATCCCCGCCGCCACCGCCGTACGGACGTACTCGATACCGTCCGCCAGGGTGAACGCGATCTCCTGAGCGGGTGACGCGCCCGCCTCGGCCATGTGGTAACCGGAGATCGAGATGGTGTTCCACTTCGGGATCTCGGCGGTGCAGTACTTGAAGATGTCCGCCGTCAGGCGCAGGGACGGCTTCGGCGGGAAGATGTACGTCCCGCGCGCGATGTACTCCTTGAGCACGTCGTTCTGGATCGTGCCCGTGAGCTGATCGGCCCGCGCCCCCTGTTCCTCCGCCACCAGCTGGTAGAGGAGCAGGAGCAGGGCGGCGGGCGCGTTGATGGTCATCGAGGTGGAGACCTGGTCGAGCGGGATGCCGTCGAACAGCACCCGCATGTCGTCGATCGAGTCGATCGCCACGCCGACCTTGCCGACCTCACCGTGGGCGAGGGGCGCGTCGGAGTCGTGGCCCATCTGGGTGGGCAGGTCGAAGGCGACCGACAGGCCTGTCGTGCCGTGGGCGATGAGCTGCCGGTACCGGGCGTTCGACTCGGCCGCCGTACCGAAACCGGCGTACTGGCGCATGGTCCAGGGGCGGCCGGTGTACATCGTGGGGTACACGCCGCGGGTGAAGGGGTACGACCCCGGTTCGCCCAGTTTCGCGGCCGGATCCCAGCCCTCCAGAGCCCGCGGTCCGTAGACCGGCTCGATCGGCAGTCCCGACTCCGACTCACGCGTCATGGATGCCTCCGCAGTACGTCCTGTCACTCCTCACCATGCCCCGTCGTTCGGCGACGGTCACGCTGGGAAACATCCCGGCATGACCATCTCGCGAAGACCTGCCGCCGTACTCGCCTCCGCCGCCTCCCTCGCCGCCCTCGCCACCCTGTGCAGCTGCACCGTGCAGCCCACGGACGCCGACGGCAAACCCCGGGCACCGGTGGAGCTCCAGAGCCCGGGAGAGATCCCGGGGCAGATTCCGGGACAGACCTCAGGGCAAATCCCGGGACAGACACCGGCACAGACACCGGGGCAGATCCTGGTCAGCCCTCCGGTGAATCCCACCCGTATGGTCCAGCCGTCGGCGGCCGTGCTCGCTCCCCGTGTCCTGTGGTCGCGTGGCGACAGCGGGCCGGGCGTACGGGAGCTGCAGGCCCGGCTGCGCCAGGTGGCCTGGCTGTTCGACGGGCCGACGGGGTCGTACGGCTATCTGACCGAACGGGCCGTCCGGGGCTTCCAGGGCAAGCACGGGCTGCCGACGACCGGGCGGACGGACATCGTCACCTGGCAGCGGCTGGTGCGGATGACCCACGCTCCCGGCATGTGGGAGCTGTACCTGATGGGCGGTCAGCCCGTCGGCGCGCCCGACCCGCGCTGTATGACCGGACGCGTCCTGTGCATCGACAAGACGACCAGGACGCTGCGCTGGATGGTCGGCGGGCGGACGCTGTCGACGGCGTCGGTGCGGTTCGGGGCGCAGTACACACCGACCCGGGAGGGTGTGTTCCACATCTACCGGAAGGCACGGAACTGGGTGTCCACGCTCTACCACTCACCGATGCCGTACGCGATGTTCTTCAGCGGCGGCCAAGCGGTGCACTACTCGTACGACTTCGCGGCGCGCGGCTACGCGGGGGCTTCGCACGGGTGCGTGAACGTCCGGGACGAGACGGCGATCGCCCAGCTGTTCGCTCAGGTGCGGGTGGGCGACAAGGTCGTCATCCATTGGTGACGGGAGGAGATGCGGGGCGCGGGCGGGACCGGGGGAACGTGTCCCGCCCGCGCCAGGTGCACGAGCCGTGGGTACGGGGGGAACCCCGGCTCAGTGCGACGGCCGATGACCAGTCGGCTCACTTAGTACTGCGCCCCCGGGGCCAAAAACGTCACACCCCGCGCCGAAAATTTTTCGCGGACCACGAAATCGCAGGTCAGATGAGGTGCGGGGAGGTGTACGGGGAGGCGGTCCGGCGGGTTCAGTGCCGGCCCTTGCCGCCGCCGTTACCTCCGCCGTCGCCGCCGCCACCGCCCTTGCCGGGGTGGCCGTTGCCGCCGCCATCACCCTGACCCGGGTGACCGCCGCCGCCTTGGCCGGGGTTGCCCTGGCCGGGGTTGCCCTCTTCGTCGCCGCCCTGGCCCTTCTCGCCGCCCTGGCCCTTGTCCTTGCCCTTGCCGCCGTCGCCGTTCTCGTCGCCCTTGCCGCCGCCCGTCGCGCCGTCGGCCGACTGGGCGATGGCCAGGACGACCTTGCAGTACCGGCTCACGCGGGCGCTGCCGCCCGCCAGGTTCTCCAGCGCGCGCCGGCGGCCGTTGTCCAGTTCCTTGCCGTCCCGGATGTCCCGGCAGGCCGCGGCCGCGTCCTTCCACCGGCTGCCGGAGGAGTCGCCGGTGCCCGGAGCGGTGCTCTTGCCCGTGCGGTCGTCGGGTCCGGAGGCCTCGCCGGAGGCTCCGCCGCGGTCCGCGCCCGCGCTGCCGCTCGGCAGGCCGGAACTCCCGGTGGCGCTCGGGGTGCCCCGCGGCGAAGGGGAACCGACCGGCCCGGCGGAGCTCTGGTCGGCGGTGACGGAGGCGGCGGGGCCGGGGCGCTCCGGCCCGAACGGCGTGGGCAGGATCCCGGTTCCGGCGGCCATGGCGACCCCGCCGAGCGTGCCCGCGGCCAGCGCGGCGGCGAGCGCGAGGCGCACCGGCCGGCCCCAGCGGGGGCGGCGGACCGGGATTCCGGTACGGGCCGGGACACCGATGCGCACCAGGCCCGAGTCGGCGCCGGGCACGGGCAGGCCGACGGCGCCGTCGGCACGGCCCGCGGCGGTCCGTTCGGCGTCGGCGGCCTCGCGGGCCTTGCGGAACGCGGCCAGGGCGGCCTGCTCGCCAGGGAGTTCAGCGGGGGCGGAGGCCATCTCCGCGGACAGCGCGCCGAGTGCCCGGGAGAGGCGTTCGGCCTGGTCACGGGCGGAGGCGTCGACGGCTTCCAGTGACTCACCGCGCAGCAGGCGTTCCGCCGTCTCCCGGTTCAGCCACTTGTACTGCTCGTCGGCCATCACATGTCCTTCTGCGTCCGCGACCGCGTATCCGTCACAGTTGCGGACGACACCGCGCGACCGCGCGGTTCTCGCTGGGGCGGGAGCGCGTCCAGCACGCCCGCCGATTCCGGATCGTCACCGAGCAGCTCCGCGAGCCGCTTCAGACCGCGGTGCGCCGCGGTCCGTACGGCACCGGCGCGTTTGCCGAGGGTCTCGGCGGCGCTCTTGGCGTCGAGGCCGACCACGACGCGCAGGACGACCGCCTCGGCCTGGTCCTGCGGGAGCCGCGCGATGAGGGAGAGGGTGCCGTCGGTGGCCAGGGCCTCGATGGCCTCGCCGGCCGTGTCGGACTCGGCGGCCCGGCCGGTCAGTTCCGTCTCGTCGCCGCCGATGGCGGGGCGGCGGCCACGCATGCGTATGTGGTCCAGGGCACGGTTGCGGGCGATCCTCGCGGCCCAGCCGCGGAACCGGTCGGCGTCTCCGCTGAACCGGTCGAGATCGCGGGCGATCTGCAGCCAGGCCTCGGACGTCACGTCCTCGGCGTCGGGATCGCCGACCAGCGTGCGTACGTATCCGAGCAGCCGTGGATGCACGGCGCGGTACACCGTACGGAACGCGGTCTCGTCTCCGTCCTGTGCCGCACGCACCGCGGTGGTCAGCTCCGCGTCGTCCCCCAGCACCGCACTCCCTTACGCCCGTTTCCTGGTCGGCGCGAAAGGCACGTTACGGCGTGAAACCTCTCTTCGTCCATGTCCGTAGAAGATGCAACTAACTCGTGACCAGGTACGGATGTGCGCAGGGTGAGGGCGAAGGGGGTGGGGTGTGACAGAAAACGCACCCGCGGCGCTGTAGGGAGTACGGGCCGCGCGCGGCCCGTCCGCGCGACGGCCGGGGCCTCTCCTGTGGGGGGTGGCGGCCCCGGCCGTTCGCTTGTCGCCGGTGGGCCGGAGTGACGGGACTACTTCTTCCCGGTGACCTTGTGTCCCGAATTGCTGCTTTTGACCCGGCTCTTACCGCTACCGGAACTCCCACCCGTTTCGCGGTCACTGCGACCGCTGCCGCTCTTCTTCCCCTGGGCAGACGTCGGCTGGGCCGCGCAGTAGTCCGCGACCTTGTCCGCGCCGCCCGCCGCCGCGACGAGGCGCTGCCAGGCCGTCGAGTCCAGGGCGCCGCCGCGCTCCCCGGCCCGCTCGTAGGTACGGCAGTGGGCCACGGTGTCCCGGGCGGTCGCCGGGTGGTCCGGCCGACCGGCCGGGGCGCCGGACCCCGGGGCGCCGGACTCGGCGGACGGGCCGGGAGTACCCGGCCGACGCACCTCGCTCGTCGACGGGTGGGCCGGCCGCGGGGCCTCGGGGCGGCCGCCGGTGCCGGATCCCGCGGAGCCGATCGCCGCGACGGCGACGCCGCCCAGCGTGAGGCTCGCGAGCAGCACCGAGAGCGTGACCTTCCGCGAGCGCCGCACGCGGCTCGGTGCGGCGGGCCGCCAGTCGTCCCGGCGCCGGGTGCGCGGACGGGGCGACTGCGTCGCGCGGGCGGCGCGGAAGGCGGCCACGGCCCGGCGCTCGGCCTCGGCGTCCACGCCGTCCGCGCGCAGGGCGGCACCGAGCCGCTCCTCGAGCCCGGAGCCCGCGCGGGCGACCTCGGCATGGTCCGGTGCGGAGAGGGTGCCGCCGGGGTGTACGGGCCGGCGACCGCAGGGGCCGTCGCCGCTGTGCCGTTCACCCATGCCTGTCCCCGTCCCGTCCTCGTCCGACGCACCGGAGCCGCCCGGTCCCCCGGCCCTCGTACGGACTCCGGGGACCGACGGCGCTCCCATATCCATACGGCTCACGACCGCCGCCGTTCATATCGCCCCAC
>NZ_JBSFGB010000038.1:15348-84165 GCF_053596375.1 Streptomyces sp. NPDC001709
ACCCGACGTCCGGAGGCCGCCGTCCCCCACACCCGTCCCGCCCTCGTCCGGCGCACAGGAGACGCCCGGCCCGGCGCTCCCATATCCATACGGCTCACGACCGCCGCCGTTCATATCGCCCCACCCGACGTCCGGAGGCCGCCGTCCCCCACACCCGTCCCGCCCTCGTCCGGCGCACAGGAGACGCCCGGCCCGGCGCTCCCATATCCATACGGCTCATGGCCGGCGCCGTTCATGTCGACCCGCCCGGCGTCCAGGGGCCCTCGTCCGTCACATCCGTGCCGCCTTCGGTCGCCGTGTCCCGGGTGCCCAGCTGTCGGGCGAGGCTCTTCAGGCCGCGGTGCGCGGCCGTGCGGACGGCGCCGGGGCGCTTGCCGAGGACGCGTGCGGCGGCGGGGCCGTCGAGGCCGACGACCACCCGGAGGAGTACGGCCTCGGCCTGGTCGCGCGGCAGGGTGCGCACCAGCTCCAGCGCCCGCCGGGTGGACAGCGACTCCAGGGCCTGGTCGTGGGTGCTGAGCCGGCCGGGGAGCTCCAGCGCGTCCTGTTCCAGCGGCGCGACCCGGGGCCGTACCTTCCGGCGGCGCAGATGGTCCAGGGCGCGGTGCCGGGCGATGGTCGCGGTCCAGCCGCGGAAGCCGGCGCCGTCGCCCTTGAACCGGCCGAGGTCGCGGGCGATCTCCAGCCAGGCGTCGGAGGCCACGTCCTCGGCGTCGTCGCCGACCAGGCCGCGCAGATAGCCGAGCAGTCCGGGCTGGACGATGCGGTAGGCGACCGCGAAGGCGGCCTCGTCGCCGTCCTGGGCCCGCGCGACGGCCGCCCCCAGCTCACCGTCGTACGCCTGCAGGCGCCGGCGTTCCCCTCCGTGACCCAAGAACAGTCCTCGTCCGTACCGAGCACGCGCCCCTCTTGGGACCTGTGCTCGTGCTCGTAGCGAATCAGCACGGCGACACGGCGTTTTCGCGTCGCGCGTCCCCAGGGAGATCAGCGCCGGAGCTCACAGAAGTGTCACAGTCTTCGGTGACCGCTCGACTCCCTTCGGGCCCCCGTACCTGCGCATGTCGTCGGCCGATGGCGATGCGGGGGTGGGCACCCGGCTGGATCCAGCCCGTGATCCGGTCCATCGTCGCGCGCGGCACGGACACACAACCGGCCGTCGCGCCCTTCCCGTTCACATGCAGGAAGATGCCGACGCCGCGCCCGGCCGTGGACGCTAGCCGACATTGCGCCGCGCCCGGCCGTGGAGTGTCAGCCAGAAGATCTGCAACGAGTCCTCGGTACCGCCCGCCTCGAAGCGGTTGAGCACCTTGCCGAGGGGGTTCCACACCCGCCCGTCCGGCATCCGCACCCCGACCGGCTGCCCGAAGTAGGCGCGCTGCTCCGCGTCGAAGTCCACCCACACGGCCCCCGCGTGACGCACCAGCACCTCACCGACGTACGCCCCGAGCCCGAAGAACACGTGCTGCGCCCGCTCCCGGTCGGTGCCGCCCTTGCGCATCCCGTCGATCAGGAAGTCCACGACCCGCAGGCTGCGTTCGGAGTAGTCCAGCGGCAGCCGGTTGCGGGCGGCGGCACGCGCGACGAAGGCCGCGGCGCACGCCCGCATCCCGTCCGCATACGGCCGCGCGTCCACTTCACCCATGACAACGATCCCCCTCGGCTCAGGACAGGGGGAGCAGGACCCCGTTCCCCCCTGATCACCAAGCGGAATCCATGTCTCCAACATCACGGCTCGCCGAAGTGTCAATCACCACAAGGGAATTCTCACCGCATGTACAACCTTCTTACCTTGCCGTGCGTCGCGCAGGTCACTTCACACCGGAAGGCAAGGCGCGGCCGCGCCCCAAAGGACCCCTCGCACCCGAAATTCCCTGAATGGCAAGTGAGTTGATCCAGCCGTGACCAGTTGGCACACTCCCGCCCGCCACGCACTCGATCACACCCGGCCCATCGGTCCCACCGGTTCCACCGGTCCGGGCAACCTCTTCGAGGGAGAACTCCATGCAGCGCACCGCGCCATCCGTCCGCACGCTCCGACGCGGGCTGGCCCGCACCACGGCGGTCCTCACGGCGGCCCTGGCCCTGGTGGCGACGGCCGGGCCGCTCACGGGCACCGCCTCCGCCTACGCGGCCGACTCGGGCTCGCTCTCCTTCGGCGGCGACCCGGGCGAGCGGATATCCGGCGGGCAGTCACAGCAGTTCACGACCGGCGCGGGCGATGCCTTCGACGTCTCCGGCTCCCGGGACGAGAACAGTGTCTTCGTCCAGGTCCTCACCCCCGACGGCACCCGCTGGTCGCTCGACATGGCGGCCCCCGACGGCCAGAAGCTCACCAGCGGCACCAGCTACACCGGCGCGCTGCGCTGGCCCAACGCCACCCCCACCGACCCGGAGCTGAACTTCAGCGGAACCGACCGCGACTGCGCGAGCTCCAGCACCGGTTCCTTCACCATCTCGAACATCAGCTTCGGCCCGTACGGCGCGGTCCGCTCGCTGGACGCCACTTTCGAGCAGTACTGCGACGGCTCTTCGTCGGCCCTGCGGGGCGAGGTCCACGCCGTGATGCCCGAGCCGCCGGCCGCGCTGACCCTCGGCCTCGCGCTCGACCCCCGGGGCACCGTTCCCGCGTCGGGCGGACAGCCCACCGTCGGCGGCACGGTGACCTGCAACAAGTCGGCCGATGTCACCCTCGACGGCCGTGTCACCCAGGCCCAGGAGCACGTGACGGCGACCAACTGGTTCAGGACGACGGTCGCCTGCACCCCCGGCGCCCCGGTCCACTGGACCGCGACCCCCACGAACTCGGTGGACGCGCTTCCCTTCCGACGTGGCTCGGCGGACCTGTCCGCGACGGCCACGGCGGACGACAGGGACTACGCGGTCACGGTGAAGGACAGCCAGTCCACGGTGGTCAACCTCGACAAGGCCTGACCGCAGGGGCCGGTGGGGGGCACGCGGTACGGCAGTCCCGGCACAGGCACTCGTCCGCGACCGGCAGGAAGACCGGCAGGAAAAGGAACCCGCCATGGAGCTCACGCAAGCGACCGTCAACGACCTGCTGGACCAACTCGGACCGGGCGATGCATACATGTACCTGCCCAGCGACCTGGACCCGCAGGACCTGACCGACCTACTCGGCGACAGGTACGGCGCCCCGCGCACCCTCGTTCTCGACGGCTTCACCGATCCGACGGTCGACGAGTCAAGGGGCGCGGCTCTCCTCGTCCCGTTCGAAGACCAGGCCGTGACGATACGGGCGTGGGCGTACGGGGATCGGTGGATCGGCACGGGTACGGCGCGGGACGCCGAGGGGGCCGAGCGGCCGGTGCTGGTGGTTGCTCGCAGGGAGGTGCCCGAGCCCTTGGCGGTCGCGCCGGACGAGGACGTCGACTGGATGGAGCGGCTCAGACGGATCACCGGCTGGACACAGCCTGCCCAGCGGCCGGACATGGACTGGGCGGAGGTGGAGTCGCGCCTGGGCACGGAGCTGCCGAGCGACTACAAGCGCATGGTCGAGACGTTCGGCAAGGGCGCCTTCGACGGATATCTGGATCTGAACCAGGAGCCGTGGACGGGCCTCAGGGAGGACGGTCTGCTCATCTGGGCGGGCACTGAGCACGAGGATCTGTACTGCTGGAGGGCTGACGGCGACAACCCCGACCGTTGGCCTGTCGTGGTCCGGTCCTTCGACGGCGAGGATGCCGCCTTCGACTACCAGGCCGCGGAGTTCGTCTGCCGCATCCTCATCGACCCGCACCACCCGTTCACAATGGCCCGCTATTTCGACACCCACTGGTTCATGAACCACCGGGAACGCGGCTGACCAGGTCCCGCCGCCGTTCAGGCAGTGGACGTCGCGTCCCGGCACAGCAGCCGCAGCGAGCCGTGGCCGCCATAGGCGCGCTTGGCCTCTTCGATGGGATCCCAGAGCCGGCCGTCGGGGGTGCGCACCCAGTGGTCGCCGCCGGCGGTCCACCACTCGGCGCCGGTCTGGCGGACCATCACCTCACCGGCGTAGGCACCGAAGTCGCGCAGCACGCTCTCGACGGCGGCATACGGCGGCCCCTCCCGGCGTATCTCCTCGATCATCCGGTCGACCCGCCACAGACTCTGCGCCGAGTAGTCGAGCCGCACCCGGGCGCCCTCGCGCATGGTCGCCACGGCGTCCGCGGCCCACCGCACGGGCTTCGCCGCGGCGTGCGGCCTGGTCTCCTGCTGTGCTGTCACGTACTGGGCTGTCACATAGGGAAAAGCGAGCGGGGAGGGGCAACCGTCACGGCATTCCGAAACGATTCGGCAACCGTCGCGGAACTAGCCCAGGTCCACCGCAGGACGGTCACAGGACTCGCCCACGCAAGGGCGTTTGAACGCGGGTGCGCAGGTACGCGGGTGCTCGGGTGCGCCCTCACGGGGCGCTCGTCACTGCCCGGCCTCCGCCTCGCTCCGCGCCCGCCGGGACACCACCGCGCGCAGCACCCGGCGGCCCTCGACCGACAGGTCCAGGGCGCGGCGCAGCCCGTGGGGGCCGTGCTCGGCCAGCAGGTCCAGGACCGCCTTCTGGCGGCGCAGTTCCGCGACGACCAGCGGCGGCAGCTCCGACGAGTCGCCCGCGCGCCCGGCGTCGAGCGCGTCCGTGTCCTGCGTGCCGTCCGCCGCGGGGTCGAGCAGCCGGTGGATGCGCAGCGACGCCACCGAGCAGGCGTCGGCCCATGGCCGTACCGCGTCGGCGGTCCGCTCGGCCGGGGCCGCCTGAAGCATCCGGCGGGCCAGCCCCGCGGCCTCGTCCTCCCCGGGCTCCTCGGCGCCGAGCGCCCCACGGGCCTTCTCCAGGCTCGTGCCCCAGTCGGAGCCGTCGGCGAGGCTCGCCCACAGGGGCCGCAGCAACTCGTCGTCGGCGCCGAGCAGGGGCAGGCACCGGTCCAAACAAGCCAGCCCACTAGCGGCCAGTCCGCGTTCGTCGGCCTGTGCGATCCGTTCCACCAGGCTCATGAAATGTCTCCCTCGCCGGGGCACCGACCGGAACGGAGCCCGCACTTCCCCTTACTGCGTGCGGAGCCCTCCGGGTGTCACAGGGGGCGGCTATTGGTCGCGCCGTTCCCCGCGCCCCTTGGGTTGGTTCAGCCGAGCTTGGCCGAAAGTCGCTGGAAGTCCTGCCAGGACAAAGACGGCTTGCCCGGGTCCCACAGCTTCTGCACGGTGGCCCGCAGCGGCATCCGGATGCCGGCCGCGACCTGGCTCTCGGTCTGCGCGTTCGGGAAGTCGCACCACACCGCGAACGAGCCGCCCAGGATCTGCCCGTCGTAGCTCGCCGGTACGGCGGTCGTGCCGCGCAGCACCCGCGGGTTCCACTGCTCGTAGATCCGCTGCCCGGTCGGATAGACGAAGGTCTGCGGCTGGCCGAGGACGTAGTAGAGGAACTCGTCGTTGTAGTTGAGCACCTTGCGGCCCGCGCTCAGATAGTCCGCCGGCGGCCGCGCGCCGATCTCCTTGCCGGTCCAGTAGGCGACCTGGAGGTCCTTGGCCGCCTGCACGGACGTACCGCTGTAGAAGCCGTCGTTCCAGGCCCGCATGGTCTTGTCGTGGGCGCGGACGGTGTCGGCCCGCGCGTTCAGCCAGCCGGTGGCGAGGTCGGCGACGGTGCCGCCGGAGCCGTAGGCCTGCCGGGCGGCGGCCGCGAGCTGGGGATAGGAGGCCTGCGGGTTGTTCACGGTCAGCGCCTGGTACTCGTCGCCGCCGAGATGCCACTGGTTGCCGGTGAACAGCCCCGCGTACTCGTTCAGCAGGTCGTCCACGATCTTCGCCGAGGCGGGCTTGGATATGTCGATCGCGCCCTTCGTCGCCACCCCGCTCGCATTGCGCAGCTGCAGATCCGGGTGGGCGGCGAGGACGGCGCCCAGATGCCCCGGCGAGTCGATCTCGGGTACGACGGTGATGTGCCGGCCGGCGGCCAGGTCCACGATCTTCTTGACCTGTGCCTTGGTCAGATGGTCCGTCGAGACGATCTCGGGATGGGTGCTGGACTCGATCCGGAAGGCCTGGTCGTCGGAGAAGTGCAGCCCCAGCTCGTTGAACTTCAGGTCCCCCAGCTCCCGTATCCGGTCCTCTATCCAGGACTCGGTGTACGGCTTGCGCGCTATGTCCAGCATGAACCCGCGCACCGGCTTGGCCGGCTCGTCCCGCACGACGCCCTCCGGGGCCGTACCGCCGCCGTGGACCTCCTGCTTCAGGGTGCGGGTGCCGTAGAACACCCCCGCCTCGCCGGGCCCGCTGATGTCGACCCGCCCGTCGCGGACGGTCATGGTGTACGACTCCTGGTTCCCGCCCCCGCCGCCCAGCGCGAGCCGGACGTCCCCCGCCCGCACGTCGTCCTTCTCCCCCGCGTAGCCGATCCCCAGCTCCCCGGCTATCAGCCGCCCCTCGTCGGCCAGCTCCCCGTCGCTGATCACCACCCGGTCCGCCGTCCGCGGTTTCCAGCCGGGCCCGCGCGCCGGAGTGTGGGAGCGCACCGCGGGTATCGTGCGCGGCGCCTGGGACAGCGGATAGGACCGGCTTGGCGCCGGACTCGCCGGGGGCGTGGCCACCCCGCCGGAGTCACTGCCGGCCACCCGGCCGGAGGACGACCTCGACGCGCCCTCCTCCCCCCTCCCGCCGCCCGAGCCCGAAGAGGCCCACACGCCGACCCCCGTGCCGAGCGCGACGGTCCCGACGACCGCGGCGGCCACGACCGCCCGTTTCCGTATCACCTGCTGCGCCGAAGCGCTTCGCCTGTGCTGGGTCACGCTGCCAACGTACGACCGATCCACGCTTCATTCGTCACCCAGGCGTTCCGAAACTCTCCCGTTCGAGTGAATTTCAGGCATCACGGCGACACACAGTGACCACTCTCGATAACCTGACGACACATCTTTCACAGCATCCCCTGCCACGCCACATGTGACGCGAGGACCCACGCTGCCCGCCCACCGTCTCCCGCATCTCCCGAGGCCCCTCGACGCCTTCAACACCGCCCCCGCCGACGAGGCCCGCGCCCTGCTCCAGCACTGCCTGCACTGCCTGCGCTGGGCCCGCCGGGTGGCCGACCACCGCCCCTACCCCGACCTGGACTCCCTCCTGGCAGCGGCGGACGAGGCGGCGTACGACCTGTCACCGACCGACCTCTCCGAGGCCCTGGCGAGCGAGTCGCTCCCGGAGCTGCCGGAGGGCACCTACTCCGTCGCCCACACGGCACTGAGCGCGGCCCACGCGGCCTACGAGGCCCGCTTCGGACATGTTTTCGTCATCTATCTGGGTGATTGTCCTCGCGAAGAAGCCCTCGACCGCATTCTCGAAGGCATCCGATCACGATTGGCGAACGATCCGGAGGAGGAGCGGGTCATAGCGGCCGAGGAACTCCGGCGACTGGCCGGCCAGCGGCTGGCGCACCTCCTCAGAGCCGCGCAGAACTGCGCGACCAGCCGCAACACACCCGCACCGGGCAAATAACAGGACACCCCACCCCAGTAGCCGCAAGGCAATAGCCCATCCGATGCCAGTTTGATCACACAGGTGGGCCCCCCGTAAGCGGCGGCGCACCGCATGGATACGATGCTGAGGGCCGGTGGACCGTACCCGGCCGGGCCCGACCGACAGTGAAGCCGGCGCGGCCCTAGTCCCCGCTCCCGGAGGGTTCTTCCGTGCCGGCTGGAACGCTGTACCGCGGCCGGGAAGGAATGTGGTCCTGGGTGGCTCACCGAGTCACCGGCGTCCTCATCTTCTTCTTCCTGTTCGTTCACGTGCTGGACACCGCTCTCGTGCGTGTCTCCCCCGAGGACTACGACAAGGTCGTAGCCACGTACAAGACGCCGATCGTCGCGCTGCTGGAGTACGGCCTCGTCGCCGCCATCCTCTTCCACGCGCTCAACGGCCTGCGCGTCATCGCCGTCGACTTCTGGTCGAAGGGCCCGCGCTACCAGAAGCAGATGTTCTGGACCGTGATGGGTGTCTGGGTCGTCCTGATGGCCGGCGCGATCTACCCGGTCCTCGGCCACGCCGCCCGTGTCCTCTTTGGGAGCTGACGCCGATGTCCACCACTGAAACCACCGCGTCCGGTGTCGGCCCCGTCGAGGGCGCCCCGTCCTACGACGTCGACAACCCGGCCCCGCTGATCGAGGCGCCGCGCAAGCGCACCAAGAAGACCCCGAAATCGACCCGGGGCAACTTCGAGCTGGCGGCCTGGCTGTTCATGCGCCTGTCCGGCATCGTGCTGGTCGTCCTGGTCCTCGGCCACCTGCTGATCCAGCTGGTGCTGGACGGCGGCGTGTCCAAGATCGGCTTCGCCTTCGTGGCCGGCCGCTGGGCGTCCCCGTTCTGGCAGGTCTGGGACCTGCTGATGCTGTGGCTCGCGATGCTGCACGGCGCCAACGGCCTGCGCACGGTCATCAACGACTACGCCGAGCGCCCGAACACCCGTCTGTGGCTGAAGGCTCTGCTCTACACGGCCACGGTGTTCACCATCCTGCTCGGCACGCTGGTGATCTTCACCTTCGACCCGAACATCCGCTAGGCACGGGGCTGCGAGAAACATGAAGATCCACAAGTACGACACCGTCATCGTCGGCGCCGGCGGCGCCGGCATGCGCGCGGCCATCGAGTCGACGAAGCGCAGCCGCACCGCGGTCCTGACCAAGCTCTACCCCACCCGCTCCCACACGGGCGCCGCGCAGGGCGGTATGGCCGCCGCGCTCGCCAACGTGGAGGAGGACAACTGGGAGTGGCACACCTTCGACACGGTCAAGGGCGGTGACTACCTGGTCGACCAGGACGCCGCCGAGATCCTGGCGAAGGAGGCCATCGACGCCGTCCTCGACCTGGAGAAGATGGGCCTGCCGTTCAACCGGACCCCGAACGGCACGATCGACCAGCGCCGCTTCGGCGGTCACAGCCGTAACCACGGCGAGGCGCCCGTCCGCCGCTCCTGCTACGCGGCCGACCGCACCGGCCACATGATCCTCCAGACGCTGTACCAGAACTGCGTCAAGGAGGGCGTGGAGTTCTTCAACGAGTTCTACGTCCTGGACCAGCTGATCACCGAGGTCGACGGCGTCAAGAAGTCGGCCGGTGTCGTCGCGTACGAGCTGGCGACCGGCGAGATCCACATCTTCCAGGCGAAGGCCGTCATCTACGCCTCCGGCGGCACCGGCAAGTTCTTCAAGGTGACCTCCAACGCGCACACCCTGACCGGTGACGGCCAGGCCGCCGTCTACCGCCGCGGTCTGCCGCTGGAGGACATGGAGTTCTTCCAGTTCCACCCGACCGGCATCTGGCGCATGGGCATCCTGCTGACGGAGGGCGCCCGTGGTGAGGGCGGCATCCTGCGCAACAAGGACGGCGAGCGCTTCATGGAGAAGTACGCGCCGGTCATGAAGGACCTCGCGTCCCGTGACGTCGTCTCCCGCTCCATCTACACGGAGATCCGTGAGGGCCGCGGCTGCGGTCCCGAGGGCGACCACGTCTACCTGGACCTCACGCACCTCCCGCCGGAGCAGCTGGACGCCAAGCTCCCGGACATCACCGAGTTCGCGCGCACCTACCTCGGCATCGAGCCCTACACGGACCCGATCCCGATCCAGCCGACCGCGCACTACGCGATGGGCGGCATCCCGACGAACGTCGAGGGTGAGGTCCTGGCGGACAACACCACGGTCGTCCCGGGTCTGTACGCGGCCGGCGAGGTCGCCTGTGTGTCGGTGCACGGCGCCAACCGCCTCGGCACCAACTCGCTGCTGGACATCAACGTGTTCGGCCGCCGTGCGGGCATCGCCGCCGCCGAGTACTCCCACACGGCCGACTTCGTCGAGCTGCCGGAGAACCCGGAGGCCTTCGTCGTCGAGCAGATCGAGCGGCTGCGCAACTCCACCGGCAACGAGCGGGTGGCGACGATCCGTCGCGAGCTGCAGGAGACCATGGACGCCAACGTCATGGTGTTCCGCACCGAGCAGACGATCAAGACGGCCGTCGAGAAGATCGCCGAGCTGCGCGAGCGCTACAAGAACGTGGCGATCCAGGACAAGGGCAAGCGGTTCAACACCGACCTGCTGGAGGCCATCGAGCTGGGCAACCTGCTCGAGCTGGCCGAGGTCATGGCCGTCTCGGCGCTGGCCCGCAAGGAGTCCCGCGGCGGTCACTACCGCGAGGACTACCCGAACCGCGACGACGTCAACTTCATGCGCCACACCATGGCGTACCGCGAGGTCGGCGCCGACGGCTCGGAAACCGTCCGTCTCGACTACAAGCCGGTCGTCCAGACCCGCTACCAGCCGATGGAGCGTAAGTACTGATGGCTACCCCTGTTCTGGACAAGGTCGAGGCGGAGTCCGCGGCCTCCCCCTACATCACGGTCACCTTCCGGATCCGCCGGTTCAACCCGGAGGTCTCGGCGGAGGCGACCTGGGAAGACTTCCAGCTGGAGATCGACCCGAAGGAGCGCGTCCTCGACGGCCTCCACAAGATCAAGTGGGACGTCGACGGCACCCTGACCTTCCGCCGCTCGTGCGCGCACGGCATCTGCGGCTCGGACGCGATGCGGATCAACGGCAAGAACCGCCTTGCCTGCAAGACGCTGATCAAGGACATCAACCCCGAGAAGCCGATCACGGTCGAGCCCATCAAGGGCCTGACGGTCCTGAAGGACCTGGTCGTGGACATGGAGCCGTTCTTCCAGGCGTACCGGGACGTCATGCCGTTCCTGGTCACCAAGGACACGAACGAGCCGACGCGCGAGCGGCTGCAGTCCGCCGAGGACCGCGAGCGCTTCGACGACACCACCAAGTGCATCCTGTGCGCCGCGTGCACGTCGTCCTGCCCGGTGTTCTGGAACGACGGCCAGTACTTCGGTCCGGCGGCGATCGTGAACGCCCACCGCTTCATCTTCGACAGCCGTGACGAGGCGGGCGAGCAGCGCCTGGAGATCCTCAACGACCGTGACGGCGTGTGGCGTTGCCGTACGACCTTCAACTGCACGGACGCCTGCCCGCGCGGTATCGAGGTCACCAAGGCGATCCAGGAAGTGAAGCGCGCGCTGATCACGCGTCGCTACTGATCGGCTCGCCGGTCTTCCCGAATCCGGGCCGAGGGCCCTGCTTCCGATCCTCCGGAAGCAGGGCCCTCGGCTGTTTTGGCGGTTTTCGGCACGCTTTTGCCGGGTTTTGCCGCCCCTCGGTTCTAATCTGACGTCATGTCAGACGATGAGTCGTACGAGCTGCTCGGGTTCGACAACGTCCTGCTCCCCGTCGGCGACCTCGCGCAGGCCGTCGGCTTCTACGAACGGGCGGGGTTCGCCGTGGGGTTCCGGTTCGACGAGGCCGGGATCGCGTTGCTGAAGGTCGGCGGGGAGACGCCGGGGATCCTGCTGCGGGTCGAGGAGGCGCTGACGCACCGGACACCGCCGTGGCCCTCGCCGCGCGTCTGGCTGGAGGTGCCGGACGCACGGGTCGCGGCACGGCGGCTCGCCGACGCCGGGATCGCACCGCTGGACGAGATGGTCCAGACGGCCACCGGGTGGACCGTGGAGATCGCCGACCCGTGGGGGAACGTGCTCGGGTTCACGGACTACACCAAGCGCCGGGAGCTGGGCCGCAGGGGCTGAACCGGCCTGTTCGAGCGGAGCCGGAGCCACTCGTTAGGCTCATCACCGTGCCCGCGAAGAACGACGGCCCCGAGTCGGCCGGCCCCCAGAGCAAGTCCGAGCAGACCCGCGCGCTGATCCTGGAGACCGCGATGCGGTTGTTCCAGGAGCGCGGGTACGACAAGACCACCATGCGGGCCATCGCCACGGAGGCCGGGGTCTCCGTCGGCAACGCGTACTACTACTTCGAGGGCAAGGAACACCTGATCCAGGGGTTCTACGACCGGATCGCCGCCGAGCACCGGGCGGCGGTCCGCGAGGTCCTGGACCGGGAGACCGACCTGGAGGCACGGCTCGCGGGCGTGCTGACGGTGTGGCTCGACATCGCCCGGCCCTACCACGAGTTCGCCGTGCAGTTCTTCAAGAACGCGGCCGACCCGGACAGCCCGCTCAGCCCCTTCTCCCCGGAGAGCGAGCACGCCCGCGAGCAGGCCATCGCCGTCCACCGGGAGGTACTGGCCGGCTCCAAGTCCAAGGTGGCCCCCGAACTGCGGGACGTACTGCCGGAGTTGATGTGGCTCGCCCAGATGGGGCTGGTGCTGTACTGGGTCTTCGACCGCACGGAGGGGCGCGAGCGCAGCTACCGGCTGGCGCGCCGGGGCGCCCGGCTGACCGCCCGTGGCGTGGCGCTCGCCCGCTTCCGGGTGCTGCGCCCCCTGGTCCTGGAGATCCATGAGCTGTTCACGGACTTCCTGCCCGGCATGACGAGGATGCTGCCGGACCCGGGCACCGGACGGGCCGAGGGGCGCAAGGAGAACGGCTGATCAGATCCACTGCAGACGCCACAGGCGGAAGACGCCCGTGCCGTCCGAGAGGTACTGGCCGCCGCCCACGTCCTCGGTGCTGACCACGTACTCCTTGCGCTGCCACAACGGGATCAGCGGGACGTCCTGGGCGACGTCCGCCTGGATGTCCTTGAAGTCGCCTGCGGCCCGGGTGCGGTCGGCGTACTGCCGGCTGTCCAGGATGAGATGGTCGACGAGCTTGTTGCTGTATCCGGTGCTCATCGTGGAGCCGGTGCCGACGAGCGCGGCGCCGAAGGTGTCCGGGTCGGGGTAGTCGGCCACCCAGCCGACCGCCCACGCGTCCATCTTCCCGGCCGCCCAGCGCTTCTGGAAGTCGGTCCACTCGTACCCCTGGACGTCGACCTTGAACAGGCCGCCCGTCTCCAGCTGCTGCTTGAGCGCCCCGGCCTCCTCCTTACCCGCGCCCCGGCCGATGCCGTAGCCGAAGGTGAAGCGCACCGGCAGGCTCACCCCGGCCTGGGTGAGCAGCTCGCGCGCCTTCTTCACACTCTGCGCCGGGTAGGAGTCGAAGAACGAGGTGGTGTGTCCGGTGATGCCGGTCGGGATCAGCGAGTACAGCGGGTCGACCGTGCCCTGGTAGACCGTGCTGGCCAGCTCCTCGCGGTTGACCAGCCAGGCCATCGCGCGGCGCACCCGGACGTCGTGCAGCGGGGAGTTCGCGCGGGTGTTGAGGTACAGATTGCGGGTCTCGGCGCTGTCGGACTCGGTGACGCGGTTGTCGGGGTCGCTCGGGTTCAACTGGGAGAGCACGTCCGGCGCCAGCGTCCGGGTGGCGACGTCGACCTGCCCGTCCTTCCAGGCGCTGTCGAGCTTCGCGGAGTCGGTGTAGTAGCGCAGCTCGATCGGGCGGCCGGTGCCGCTCAGGTAGCCCCGGTAGCGGTCGTTCGGCTGGAGTTCGGCCTGCTGGTCCTTGGTGTACGAGGCCAGCGCGTACGGGCCGGTGCCGTCGACCGCGGTGCCGGTGCGCAGGGCGTTCGCCGGGTACTTGTCCTTGTCCACGATCGACCCGGCGCCGGTGGCCACCTTCGACGGGAAGGTGGCGTCCGCGGACGACAGATGGAAGGTGACGGTCCTCGCGTCGTCGGCGGTCACCGAGGCGAGGGTGGAGAACAGCGACGCCGGGCCGACATCGGAGTTGATCTTCTTGACCCGGTCGAAGGAGAACTTCACGTCCTCGGCCGTCATCGCGCGCCCGCTCGGGAAGGTGATCCCGGACCGCAGCGTGCACTGGTACGTCTTCAGCCCGCTGCCCTGGAAGGCACAGCTCTTCGCCGCGTCCGGGACCGGCACGACGCCGCCCGGCTCGAACGTCAGCAGCGACTGGAAGACATTGCTGAACAAGGCCCAGGAGCCGGCGTCGTAGGCGCCGGCCGGATCGAGGTCCGTGACGGCGTCCGTCGTACCGACCGTGATGGCCTTGTCCCCGTTCCCCTGTGACGGCAGCAGTTGCCAGCCGCCGATTCCCACGACCGCGATGACGAGCAGTGTCACGAGAATCCGCATGCGAACAGATCGCATGGTGGTGCCCTCCCCAGGCCCCTGAAGGCCCTACCCCTGGCCCAGCACGAATTTCGCCACTTCCCCTAAGTGGCGCGGCTCACCTAATCACACGGGTTTCACCGGGGGGAAGGGCTTTCTGCCCAGCAGGGGGAAGAACTTACCGTTGCGCCGCTATGAAGTCCGGCGCAGTGCGCGCAGGCCGCGCAACCCGATGCCCCCGATGACCGTCCCCAATACGAAGGAGACGACCGCCAGCAGCAGGTGCACCCAGAAGTACGCGGTCGGGTGACCGTTGTCGAAGGCGAGTCCGCTGCTGTCCTTGATCAAGTTCTTGACGAAAGTGACCCAGATGACCCAGGACCACACCCCGAAAGCGAGCAGGAACCAGGAGACCGGGCGGCTGAGCTTCATGGCACCAGTATCGCGGTTCCGTGTCGGGAGTGAGGTGGGTCATGGGACTTCACGGCCGACAAAAGGTACTTTCTCGACCGTGCCCGCACGAAAGAACACCGGCCGGCGATCCCTGCTGGTCACCTCCGCCACGCTGCTGTCCCTGTCCGCCACCGCGCCCGCCGCCCTCGCCGCCCCGACCCCCTCGACGAGCCCTACGGCCACGCCCCCGGCCCGTATGTCGAGCCTGGGCGGCGAGCGGCTGGGTCAGCCCGGCACCCAGGTCAATCTCGCCCCGGGTGTCCCGGTGCTGCCGAAGGACGTCACCGCGCGCTCCTGGATCGTCACCGACGCCGAGTCCGGCGAGGTGCTCGCCGCGCACAACGCGCACTGGCGGCTGCCGCCGGCGAGCACGCTGAAGATGCTGTTCGCGGACACCCTGCTGCCCCGGTTCCCGAAGACCATGGAGCACAAGGTGGTGCCGTCCGACCTCGCCGGCATGGGTGAGGGCTCCAGCGTGGTCGGGATAAAGGAGGGACACAGCTACAACGTCCACGACCTGTGGCTCGGCGTCTTCCTGCGCTCCGGCAACGACGCCGTGCACGTGCTGTCCGCGATGAACGACGGGGTCGCGCAGACCGTCAGGGACATGCAGGACCACGCCGACGAGCTGCAGGCCCTGGACACGCACGTGGTCTCGCCCGACGGCTACGACGAGCCGGGGCAGCTCTCGTCGGCGTACGACCTGACCCTGATCGCCCGCTCCGGGCTGCAGAAGAAGGACTTCCGCGACTACTGCTCGACCGTGCACGCCACATTCGGCGACCACGTGATCCAGAACACCAACCGGCTGCTGGCCGGCGACGCCGACGTGCCCGTCTACCAGGGCATCGCCGGCGTGAAGAACGGCAACACCACGAACGCGGGCGCTACCTTCACCGGGGTCGCCGAGCGGAACGGCAAGGTGCTGCTCGTCACGGTGATGAACCCGGAGAAGCACGAGCACAACGAGGTCTACAAGGAGACCGCCAAGCTGTTCGACTGGGGCTTCCAGGCGGTCGGCAAGGTCAATCCGGTGGGCGAGCTGGTGCCGCCGAAGAGCGCCCTGCCGAGCGGGGGCCCCAGCGCCTCCGCCAGGTCCGGCGCCAAGCCGGTGGCGAGCGCCACCGCCGAGTCCGGCTCGGGCGGCATCGGCACGGCCGCGGCCATCACGGGCGGCGCACTGGTGCTGCTCGCGGGCGCCGCGTTCCTGGTCAACCGTCGCTGGCCGCTCCCGGACCTGATGCGCCGCCGCCCGCGTCCGTGACGTCGGCGCGTTCGGACTCCGTACCCTGCGTGGCCGTCCAGGAGGCGCAGAACAGGATGAGCTTCGCGGTGAAGTTGATCCACAGCAGCAGGGCCACGGGGACGCCGAACGCACCGTACATGCTCTTTGCGGCGACGCCCTGGATATAGCCGCTGAGCAGCAGTTTCAGCAGTTCGAAGCCGACCGCGCCGAGCAGTGCGGCCACCAGCAGGCGGCGGCGTGGCGGCTCTGCCCCGGGCAGCAGGGTCAGGACGTAGAGCAGGACCAGGAAGTCGGCGAGCACGGCGACGGCGAACGCGGCGATCCGCAGCAGCACACTGCCCCAGCCGTACTCGGCCAGGCCCAGATGGCGCGAGACCACGCCGACGGCGGCCGAGGCGATCGTGGACGCGGCGAGCGTGATCAGCAGGGCTCCGCCCAGGCCGAGGAGGATGCCGGCGTCCTTGGCCTTGGCCACCACCGGATTCTGCTGCTGGTCCGGCAGCTCCCACACCGCGCGCAGGCAGTCCCGCATCTGGCCGACCCAGCCGATGCCGGTGAGCAGCAGCACGGCGCCCGCGATGACACCCACGGTGCCGGCGTTGTGGACCAGCGAGGTGAGGTCGAGCTGGGTGGAGAGGACGCCCGGGAACTGCTCGGCGATCTTGTGCTGGACGGTCTTCTGCTGGTCGGGGCTGAGCGCGGCGGCGCTGATCGCGGCGGCCACGGTCAGCAGCGGGAAGAGCGCCACGAAACTGACGAAGGTCATGGCGGCGGCCAGCCGCGTCCACTTCACCCGGTCCAGCCGTTCGTAGCAGTGCCACGCGTGCGTCTCCATCAGCCGGGCGACGACCGGCCCGATGCCGGGGAGTCTCTTCAGCCAGTCCATGATCCGTTCCTGCCCCTCCCGGCGCGCTCGTAAGACATCCCACTAATCACCCATTGTGTGGAGCGGGCGAATGTTCCGTAACTAACCCCCCATATAGGGACGATACGGTCATCGACATGCCTGACGCCTTCGGTCTCCCCCAGTCCCTGCTCGTCCTCGGCGGCACGTCCGAGATCGCGCTGGCCACCGCGCGCCGGATGATCGCCCGCCGCACCCGCACGGTGTGGCTGGCGGGCCGCCCCTCGCCGGCCCTGGAGCAGGCCGCCGAGAGCCTGCGCGTGCTCGGCGCGGACGTCCGCACCGTCGCCTTCGACGCCCTCGACCCCGAGTCCCACGAGACCGTCCTCGGCAAGGTCTTCGCCGAGGGCGACATCGACCTGGTGCTGCTCGCGTTCGGCATCCTCGGCGACCAGGCCGAGGACGAGCGGGACCCGCTGCGTGCCGTCCAGGTCGCCCAGACCAACTACACCGGAGCCGTCTCCGCCGGCCTGGTCGCCGCCCGCACCCTCCAGGACCAGGCGCACGGCTCCCTCGTGGTCCTGTCCGCCGCCGCCGGCGAGCGAGCCCGCCGCACCGACTTCATCTACGGCTCCAGCAAGGCCGGCCTCGACACCTTCACCCAGGGCCTCGGCGACGCCCTCCACGGCACGGGGGTGCACGTCATGCTCGTACGGCCCGGGTACGTCCGGGCCGAGGGCCCCCTGACGACGACCCCGGAGGCGGTGGCCACGGCGATCGAACTGGGTTTGCGCCGCCGTTCGGAGGTGGTGTGGGTACCGGGGGTGCTGCGGGTGGTGATGTCGGCACTACGGCACACACCGCGGGTGCTCTTCCGCATGCTGCCGATCTGACGCCCGGCGCCTACCGGCTGGCGATCGTCCCGCGCTCGATGTCGGCACGGGCCGGCTGCGCGGGGACCACGGCTCCCCCGAACATGTACTCCCGCAGCTTGCGCCACACCCCGTCGGCGCCCTGCTCGTAGAGCGCGAAGCCGGTGCACGGCCACTGCGCGTCGAAGCCGGCCAGCTCCTCGAAGGCGCGGTCCATCGCCGCCTCGTCGATGCCGTGCGCGACGGTGACATGGGGGTGGTACGGGAACTGCAGCTCACGCGCCACCGGCCCGGACGCGTCCCGCACCCGCTGCTGCAGCCGCGTGCAGTCCTCGGCGCCCTGCACGACACGGACGTAGACCACCGGGGACAGGGGACGGAACGTGCCGGTGCCGGACAGTCGCATCGGGAAGGGCCGGCCGGCCCCGGCGACCTCGGTGAGGTACGCCTCGACGGCCGGCAGCTCGCTCTCGTCGACCTCGGTCGGCGGCAGCAGCGTGATGTGCGTGGGGATACCGTGAGCCGCGGCGTCGCCGAAGCCCGCGCGCCGCTCCTGGAGCAGGCTGCCGTGAGGCTCCGGGACCGCGATCGACACGCCGATCGTTACGGTCCCCACGTCGTCTCCCGTCGTCGCTTCCGTTGTCTTCTCAGCCGTCTCGCCCGTCTTCCCGGCCGTCTCGTCCGGGCCGTCGGCTATCGACTGTACGGCCATGGATGTCCCCTGGGCAGGCGCAACGGAAGTGATGTGCAGCGCTCTGCCCACTCGGACGCGTGTACGGCCGTGCGGCGCAGCGCCGGTCCGTGCTTCCCGGTGCCGTGCTTCCCCGCGCCGAACCGTGCTCCTCAGTGCTTCGCCGGCAGGAAGCCCACGCGGTCGTACGCCTGTGCAAGCGTCTCCGCGGCGACCGCGCGCGCCTTCTCCGCGCCCTTGGCCAGGATCGAGTCGAGCGTCTCGGAGTCGTCCAGGTACTGCTGGGTGCGCTCCCGGAACGGCGTCACGAAGTCGACCATGACATCGGCGAGGTCGGTCTTGAGGGCGCCGTACATCTTGCCCTCGTACTCCCGCTCCAGCTCGGCGATCGACTTGCCGGTGAGCGTGGAGTAGATGGTGAGGAGGTTCGACACGCCCGGCTTGTTCTCCGCGTCGTAGCGGATCACGGTGTCGGTGTCGGTGACGGCGCTCTTGACCTTCTTCGCGGTGGTCTTCGGCTCGTCGAGCAGGTTGACCAGGCCCTTCGGCGTGGACGCCGACTTGCTCATCTTGATCGACGGGTCCTGCAGGTCGTAGATCTTCGCCGTCTCCTTGAGGATGTACGGCGCCGGGATCGTGAACGTGTCGCCGAACCGGCCGTTGAAGCGCTCGGCCAGGTCGCGGGTCAGCTCGATGTGCTGGCGCTGGTCCTCGCCGACCGGCACCTCGTTCGCCTGGTACAGGAGGATGTCCGCGACCTGGAGGACCGGGTACGTGAACAGGCCGACGGAGGCACGGTCGGCGCCCTGCTTGGCGGACTTGTCCTTGAACTGGGTCATGCGGCTGGCCTCGCCGAAGCCGGTGAGGCAGTTCATGATCCAGGCGAGCTGGGCGTGCTCGGGGACGTGGCTCTGGACGAAGAGCGTGCAGCGGTCCGGGTCCAGACCGGCGGCCAGCAGCTGCGCGGCGGCGAGCCGGGTGTTGGCCCGCAGCTCCTTCGGGTCCTGCGGGACCGTGATCGCGTGCAGGTCGACGACCATGTAGAACGCGTCGTGGGACTCCTGCAGGGCCACCCACTGGCGGACGGCGCCGAGGTAGTTGCCGAGGTGGAACGAGCCGGCGGTGGGCTGGATGCCGGAGAGCACGCGGGGTCGGTCAGCGGAAGCCATGTCTTTCATTGTCGCAGAGAGCTCGGGGGGTTCTGTGCGCGGGGAACTGCGCGTAGTCCGTGGTCGCTCGCGCAGTTCCCCGCGCCCCTTACGGGGCGCTCAGCCCAGGTCGACCTGCGGATACAGCGGGAAACCCGCCACCAGGTCCGTCGCCCTCTGGGCGATCTCCTGGGCCACCTTCTCGTCCAGGACGTGGGCCGCCTTGCTCGGGGCGCCCGACTTGGTGGTGCCCGGCTCGGTGGCGGTCAGGACGCGGTCGATCAGGCCGGCCACCTCGTCCATCTCCGCCACGCCCAGGCCGCGGGTCGTCAGGGCGGGCGTGCCGATGCGGATGCCGGACGTGTACCACGCGCCGTTCGGGTCGGCCGGGATCGCGTTGCGGTTCGTCACGATGCCGGAGTCGAGCAGGGCCGCTTCCGCCTGGCGGCCGGTGAGGCCGTAGGAGGAGGCGACGTCGATCAGGTTGAGGTGGTTGTCCGTGCCGCCGGTCACCAGGGTGGCGCCCCGGCGCATCAGCCCCTCGGCCAGCGCGCGGGAGTTGTCGACGATGCGCTGGGCGTAGTCCTGGAAGGCGGGCTGCCGCGCCTCGGCCAGGGCGACGGCCTTGGCGGCCATGACGTGCGGGAGCGGGCCGCCGAGGACCATCGGGCAGCCGCGGTCGACCTGGTCCTTGAGGGAGTCGTCGCACAGGACCATGCCGCCGCGCGGGCCGCGCAGGGACTTGTGGGTGGTCGTGGTGACGATCTGGGCGTGCGGGACCGGGTCGAAGTCGCCGGTGAGGACCTTGCCGGCGACGAGGCCCGCGAAGTGCGCCATGTCGACCATGAGGGTCGCGCCGACCTCGTCGGCGATCTCGCGCATGATCCGGAAGTTCACCAGACGGGGGTACGCCGAGTAGCCGGCCACGATGATCAGCGGCTTGAACTCACGGGCCTGGGCGCGCAGGGCCTCGTAGTCGATCAGGCCGGTGGCCGGGTCGGTGCCGTAGGAGCGCTGGTCGAACATCTTGCCGGAGATGTTCGGGCGGAAGCCGTGGGTGAGGTGGCCGCCGGCGTCCAGGGACATGCCGAGCATGCGCTGGTTGCCGAAGGCCTGGCGCAGCTCGGCCCAGTCGGCCTCGGAGAGGTCGTTGACCTGGCGGGCGCCGGTCTTCTCCAGGAACGGGACCTCGACCCGGTCGGCGAGTACGGCCCAGAACGCGACGAGGTTGGCGTCGATACCGGAGTGCGGCTGGACGTAGGCGTGCCGGGCGCCGAAGAGTTCCTTCGCGTGCTCGGCGGCCAGGGACTCCACGGTGTCGACGTTGCGGCAGCCGGCGTAGAAGCGGCGGCCGATGGTGCCCTCGGCGTACTTGTCGCTGAACCAGTTGCCCATGGCCAGCAGGGTGGCCGGGGAGGCGTAGTTCTCGGAGGCGATCAGCTTGAGCATGTCGCGCTGGTCGGCGACCTCCTGACCGATGGCGTCCGCGACACGTGGTTCGACGGCACGGATGACGTCGAGGGCGGCGCGGAAGGCGGTGGACTCGGTGGAGAGTGACATGGGGACCTCCGGACGGTGTGCGTTCAGCGTTCACGTTCGGCCCAGGCGCACGGCACTGTTTTTTCCCGCTCGGGCCGCTCCCCGATGGTCCGTCCCATCCCAGCGCGCCAGTCACGGCCCGTTGATCAGCGTACCGGGCGCGCCGTACGCGGGAGATGCCGCGTCCACCATGCGAGCGACGATAGGAAGGGGGTCACCGTCGTGTCCCCGTCGTGTTGTCGTCGTCTCCGGGAGAGGCCATGACCGCTGCAGAAGACCTCATCGCCGCCGCCGACGCCCACAGCGCGCACACCTACCATCCGCTGCCCGTCGTCGTGGCCGCGGCGGAGGGAGCGTGGATGACGGACGTGGAGGGGCGCCGGTATCTGGATCTGCTCGCCGGTTACTCGGCGCTCAATTTCGGGCACGGCAACCGGCGGCTGATCGATGCGGCCAAAGCGCAGATGGAACGGGTGACGCTCACCTCCCGCGCCTTCCACCACGACCGGTTCGCCGCGTTCTGCACGGAGCTGGCCGAGCTGTGCGGGATGGAGATGGTGCTGCCGATGAACACCGGCGCCGAGGCGGTGGAGAGCGCGGTGAAGACGGCCCGGAAGTGGGGGTACCGGGTGAAGGGGGTGCCCGCCGAGATGGCGAAGATCGTGGTCGCGGGCGGCAACTTCCACGGCCGTACGACGACGATCATCAGCTTCTCCACCGACCCCGAGGCCCGGGCGGACTACGGGCCGTACACCCCCGGCTTCGAGATCGTGCCGTACGGCGACCTGACGGCGATGCGGGATGCGCTGACGGAGAACACCGTCGCGGTGCTGCTGGAGCCGATCCAGGGCGAGTCCGGGGTGATCGTGCCGCCGGCCGGATATCTGCCGGCGGTGCGCGAGCTGGCACGGGAGCGGAACGTGCTGTTCGTCGCCGACGAGATCCAGTCGGGTCTCGGCCGGACCGGGCGGACCTTCGCGTGTGAGCACGAGGGCGTGGTGCCGGACGTGTATGTGCTGGGCAAGGCGCTGGGCGGCGGGATCGTGCCGGTGTCGGCGGTGGTGTCGAGCGCGGAGGTGCTCGGGGTGTTCCGGCCGGGCGAGCACGGGTCGACGTTCGGCGGGAATCCGCTGGCCTGCGCGGTGGCGCTGGAGGTGATCGCGATGCTGCGCACGGGCGAGTTCCAGGCCCGGGCGGCCGAGCTGGGCGAGCGGATGCACCGGGCGCTGACGGCGCTGACGGCCACGGGCGCGGTGACGGCGGTGCGCGGGCGGGGGCTGTGGGCGGGCGTGGACATCGCACCGAGGATCGGTACGGGCAGGAAGGTCTCGGAACGGCTGATGGACCGCCGGGTGCTGGTGAAGGACACCCACGGGCCCACCGTACGGATCGCCCCTCCCCTGGTGATCAGCGAGGAGGACCTGGACTGGGGGCTGGAGCAGCTCCGCGCGGTCCTGGAAGCCTAGGGCCTGTCCGGGGGATCCTGGAGGTTCAGAGGATCACGTGCGGCAGGAAGCGGGCGTACTCGTCGGTGATCAGGCCCAAGGACTCGCGGATGCCGAGGCCGGCCGGCTCGTCCCGGACGACCCAGGCGCCGAGGACGACGTGGTTGCCGTCGAAGGCGGGGAGCGGGGCGAGCTGCTGGTAGCAGCAGGGCTCGTCTCGTACGACGGGTTCGGCGCCGGGCTCGTGCACGGTGACGCCCTCCCCCTCGCGGCCGAGCAGGGGCTTGGCGACGTAGCCGGGTGAGCGGGCCAGGTCCCGGGGGCCGTCGAGGTGGGCGGGGAGCAGGTTGGGGTGGCCGGGGTACAGCTCCCAGAGGACGGCCAGCAGGGCCTTGTTGCTGAGCAGCATCTTCCAGGCGGGTTCGATCCACAGGGTGCTGCCGGTGCCGCCGCCGTTGTCGAGGGTGTCCAGGACGTGCCCGGCGAAGGCGTCGGTGGTGAGCCACTCCCAGGGGTAGAGCTTGAAGATGCCGCGGATGAACCGGAGTTGGTTGTCGACGAAGCGGCCGGAGAGGGTGTCCCAGCCGATCTCCTCCATGGCGAGCCAGTCGGTGTCGAGGCCGGCCTGTTCGGCGGTCTCCTTCAGATAGGCGACCGTCATCAGGTCCTCGCCGAGTTCGTCGGCCGAGGAGTGCGCGAAGTGCAGCGGGCTGCCGGGCGGGAGGAGCCCGGCCTGTGCCCGCCAGCCCTCGACCAGGCGTTCGTGCAGGGAGTTCCACTGGTCGGCGCCGGGGAAGCGGTCCTCCATCCAGAACCACTGGGCCGAGGCGGCCTCCACCAGCGAGGTCGGGGTGTCGGCGTTGTACTCCAGCAGCTTGGCCGGGCCCGTGCCGTCGTAGCGGAGGTCGAACCGGCCGTAGAGGGAGGGGAGTTCGGCACGGCGGTGCCAGGCCTCGGTGACCGCGGCGGCCAGGCGCGGGTCGGTGATGCCGAGGTCGGCGAGGCGGTCCTTCGCCACGATGTGCCCGGCGGCCGCGAGGCACATGTGGTGCAGTTCCTCGACGGTCTCCTCCAGCGCCTCGATCTCGTCCAGGGTGAAGACGTAGTAGGCGCTCTCGTCCCAGTACGGGCGCAGCGAGCCGTCGGGGTGGCGGGTGAGGGGGTAGATGAGCCCCTGTTCCTCGACGGTCCGCTGCCAGCCGGGGCGCGGGGTGGTGGTACGGCGTTCCACGCCCGCCTCACCCTCCGGACGAGCCGTGGCCGCCGCCGAAGCCGCCGCGGTGGACTCCGTGGCCTCCGGAGGAGCCGCCGGAGCTCCGGTGGGGCTTGGTGAAGGAGCCGCCGTCCACCCACGCCCCCTTCTTATTGCCGCCGTAGTACCAGGAGCCGTTCACGGCGGCCTTGGTCGACTTGCAGTTCTTGTCGGAGACGACCTTGTAGCCCTTGGCCAGGGTGTAGCTGTCGCGGTCGACGCAGCGCTTGTCCGGGTCGGACGAGCAGGCGGTGAGGGCGGCGGCCAGCAGGCCCATGCCGCCGAGAACGACCGTGCCGGAGCGCAGCCGCCGTCGAGTGTCGGCCATGTTCGTGTCTCCCCCGTGTCCGTGTCCGTGTCCGTGTGACCCGATGCCGGCGGTCAGCCTAGAGAACGGTAAGAGCGCAAGCGACAGGGGGTGGCCGGATCAGCCGCCCCCTGGCGCCACTTTGCGCTGTTTTCCCCTTCGCCTAAAGTCACTTCGTGCTCTTTGGAATGGTGTGCGCCCTCGGCGCGGCGGTCTGCTTCGGTACCGCGACGGTGTTGCAGGCGGTGGCCGCGCGGGAGGCCGGTACGGGTGGCGGGGGCGAGGCGGCTCTGCTGCTGCGGGCGCTCAGGAAGTGGCGGTACATGGCCGGACTCGCGCTGGACGGACTTGGCTTCCTGTTCCAGATCGCGGCGCTGCGCTCGATCCCGATCTACGCGGTGGGCGCGGCGCTGGCGTCGAGCCTGGCGGTGACGGCGGTGGTCGCGGCGCGGCTGCTGCGGGTGCGGCTGAGCGGTACGGAGTGGGGCGCGGTGGGCGTCGTGTGCGCCGGGCTCGCGATGCTGGGGCTGGCGTCCGGGGCGGAGGGCAAGGAGGCCGGTTCGGACACGTTGCGGTACGTGATGCTCGGCGTGGCGGTCGGGATACTGCTGCTCGCCCTCGCGGGCGGGCGGCTGTCCGGGCCGGGGCGGGCGCTGGTGCTCGGGCTCGGGGCCGGGTTCGGCTTCGGGGTGGTGGAGGTGTCGGTCCGGCTCATCGACAGCCTGGCGCCCACGGATGTGCTCACCAACCCGGCGGCTTACGCGCTGCTCATCGGGGGCGGCGCCGCGTTCATACTGCTGACGTCGGCTCTTCAGCGGGGGTCCGTGACGACCGCCACCGCCGGTCTGGTGATCGGCGAGACGATCGGTCCGGCGGCGGTGGGGGTGATCTGGCTGGGCGACCGGACCCGTGCGGGGCTGACCTGGCTGGCGGTGCTGGGCTTCCTGGTGGCTGTGGCGGGGGCGTTGGCACTCGCGCGGTTCGGGGAGGCGCCGGCGGAGGAGTCGCCGAGCGCGTGAGGGGAGGGCCGTCCGGGCGCCATCCCCCTACGGCAGCACCCTGCACAACGCGTCCAGGGCTCCCGCCCATGCGCTGTCCGGGGGTGTGCCGTATCCCACGACCAACGCGTCCAACGGCTCGGCGACGGCCTCCGGATGGCGGTGGAACGACAGGCCGTGCAAGGCCAGGCCCTGCCAGGCGGCGGCCTGGATCACCGACTGTTCCATGCCCGGGGGCAGCCGCAGCACCGCGTGGAGACCGGCCGCGATGCCGGTGACCGTGACCTCGGGGGCGCGGGCGGAGACGGATGCGGCGAGGGCGTCCCGGCGGCGCCGGTAGCGCAGGCGGGAGGAGCGGACGTGGCGGTCGTACGCGCCGGAGGTGATGAACTCGGCGAGGGTGAGCTGTTCCAGCACCCCGACGGTCTCCGTGCCGCCCTTGGCCGAGGCGGCCTCCTCGGTGAGGGCCGGCGGGAGCACCATCCAGCCCAGCCGCAGGCCGGGGGCGAGGGACTTGCTGGCGGTGCCGAAGTAGATCACGCGGTCGGGGTCGAGGTTCTGGAGGGCGCCGACGGGCTGGCGGTCGTAGCGGAACTCACCGTCGTAGTCGTCCTCCAGGACCAGGCCGCCGGAGCGCCGGGCCCAGTCGATCACGGCGGCCCGCCGGTCGGGGTGCAGGGCCGTGCCCATGGGGAACTGGTGGGCGGGGGTGAGGAGCACCGCGCCCGCACCCATGTCGCCCAACGCCCTTGTGTCCGTGCCCAGTTCGTCGTACGGGAGGGCAGGTGTGGCCAGTTGGGACTGCTGGAGCAGACCCCGGTACACGTCGAGCCCGTACGACTCGACCGCCACCGTGCGCACCCCGCGCGCCCGCAGCAGCGTGCCGGCGACGCGCAGCGCGTGCGCGAAGCCCGAGGTGATGAGGACCTGCTCGGGGCCGGCGCGTACGCCGCGCACACGGGCGAGGTAGCCGGCGAGGGCGGTGCGCAGTTCGGGGCGGCCGCGCGGGTCGCCGTAGCCGAGGGCGTGGTACGGGGCGGTGGTGAGGGCGCGGCGGGCTGCCCTGAGCCACTCGGTGCGCGGGAAGGCGGCGAGGTCGGGGGTGCCGGGGACGAGGTCGTAGGCGGGTCGTTCGGGTGCCCGGTGCCGGAGTGTCGTGCCCCCGCCGGAGGACGGGGTGGTCGCCAGCTCCGCCACCCGCGTGCCCGAGCCCTGCCGGGCGGTGAGCCAGCCCTCCGCCACCAGGTCCGCGTAGGCCTCGGCGACCGTGTTGCGGGCGATCCCGAGGTCGGCGGCGAGGGAGCGGGAGGAGGGCAGCCGGGTGCCGGGGGCGAGCCTGCCGGTGCGGACGGCGTCGCGCAGGGCGTCGGTCAGGCCCCGGCGCAGCCCGCCCGCGCCGGCCGGTTCGAGATGCAGGTCGACGCCCAAAGTGGCCCAGGATTCCGCCATGGAAATGGACCATACTCCTGGGCTGCCTCGATCCTAGGGTCGAAGCATGAGCAGCACACAGGAAAACGTCGAGTACGCCGGCGAGCAGGCCCCCCGGCTGGCCTGGGCCAAGCACGCCCCCGAGGTCTACAAGGCGATGATCCGCCTGGACACCGCCGCCAAGCAGGGCCTGGACCCCAAGCTGTACGAGCTGGTGAAGATCCGCGCCTCGCAGCTCAACCACTGCGCCTTCTGCCTCGACATGCACACCAAGGACGCGCTCGCGGCCGGTGAGAGCGTGGAGCGGATCGTGCAGCTCAGCGCGTGGGAGGAGTCGCGGCACTTCTACACGGAGAAGGAGCTGGCGGCGATCGAGCTGACCGAGGCGATCACCGTGCTGACGGACGGCTTCGTGCCGGACGAGGTGTACGACAAGGTGGCCAAGCAGTTCGAGGAGGCCGAGCTGGCCCAGCTGATCGCCGCGATCACGGTGATCAACGCCTGGAACCGGTTCGGAGTGACCACCCGGATGACCCCCGGGCACTACCAGCCGGGGCAGCACAAGTGAGCCGTACGCAGCTGCTGGACCGGGAGGTCGGGAAGGCGATGTCCGCGCTCAGCGCGGCGGCGAAGAAGGGGCTCGGTGATCCGGTCCTGGCCGAGCTGGTGATGATCCGCGCCTCCCAGCTCAACCACTGCGCCTTCTGCCTCGACATGCACCTGCGGGCGGCCCGCAGGAACGGGGAGTCGGAGGACCGCATCCAGCTCCTCAATGCCTGGGAGGAGACCGAGGACCTCTACAGCGAGCGGGAGCGGGCCGCGCTCGCGCTGACCGAGGCGGTCACGGTGCTCACCGACGGCTTTGTGCCGGACGAGGTGTACGAGCGTGCGGCGGAGCACTTCGACGAGGCCGCACTCGCCCATCTCATCGGCCTGATCAGCGTCATCAACGGCTGGAACCGGATCATGGTCAGCCGTCGCGTTCCACCCGGGGGTTACCAGCCGTGAACAAGATCGATGTCTTCCGCACGCTGCACCGCAAGCGCCCCCAGGGCGACCCGCTGGTCCTGCCCGGGCCCTGGGACGCTGCCAGTGCGCGTGTGTTCGCGGAGGCCGGGTTCCCGGCGCTGGCCACGCCGAGCGCGGGGGTGGCCGCCTCGCTCGGGTACGAGGACGGGGCCACCCCGGCCGACGAGATGTTCGCGGCTCTCGCCCGGATCGCGCGGGCGGTGGACGTGCCGGTGTCGGCGGATGTCGAGGGCGGGTACGGGCTCGCGCCGAAGGAGCTGGTGGAGCGGCTGCTGGAGGCGGGGGCCGTCGGGTGCAACCTTGAGGACTCCGACGGGGGTGTCCTCAAGGACGCGCACCAGCAGGCCGAGTTCCTCGCCGAGGTACGCTCGGCCGCCGCGGACCGGCTGTTCGTCAACGCCCGCATCGATGTCTTCGTCCACGGCGACGGCGACCCCGAACGGGCCATCGAGCGGGCCGCGTTGTACGTGGCGGCGGGCGCGGACTGCGTCTACCCGATCCTCGCCCCCACTGGCGTACTGCCCCTGCTGCGCTCCGGCATCCAGGGCCCGCTGAACGCGCTGGCCCGCCTGGACGCGGACGGCCCCTCGCCCGCCGAACTCGGCGAACTGGGGGCCACCCGCGTCACGTTCGGGCCGGGACTCCAGCGGCGGGCCATGGCCGCCACCCGGGAGATCGCCGACTCGCTCAAGGGATGAGGGTGTTCAGGACAGCCATCGCTTCCACACGTCGGGGTGGCTGTCCACCCACTTCTTCGCCGCGTCCTGGGGCGACAGCTTCTGGTCGGCGATCATCAGGGAGACCTCGTTCTGGTCCTCGGTCGTCCACTTGAACTTCTTCAGGAAGGCCGCCGCCTTGCCGCCCGACCTGGCGAAGTCGGCGTTGAGGTACTTCTGCAGCGGGGTGTGCGGGTAGGCGCAGGCGACCTTCGCCGGGTCCGCGTCGCAGCCCTCCTTGTACGGCGGCAGCTTCACCTCCGTCATGGGGACCTTCTTGAAAAGCCACTGGGGGGCGTACCAGTACGTCAGGAAGGGCTTCTTCTGCTTGGCGGACTGTTTCATCTGGGTGATCTGGGCGGCCTCGGAACCGGCGAAGACGACCTGGTAGTCCAGCTTCAGGTTGTTCACCAGGGCCTTGTCGTTGGTGACGTACGACGGTGAGCCGTCCATCAGCTGGCCCTTGCCGCCGCTCTCCGCGGTGCGGAAGAGGGAGGCGTACTTGTCGAGGTTCCTCCAGTCGGTGATGTCCGGGTGCTGCCGGGCCAGGTACGTCGGCACGAACCAGCCGATGTGACCGGTCACCCCGAGGTCGCCGCCCCGCGCGATCGTCTTCTTGTCCTCGACGTACCGCTTCTCCTGGTCCGGGTGGCCCCAGTCCTCCAGGATGGCGTCGACCCGGCCCTGGCTGAGCGCGTCCCAGGCGGGTACCTCGTCGACCTGGACGGTGTCGACGTGATAGCCGAGCTTGTGCTCCAGCAGGTACTGGGCGACGGCCACGTTGGACTGGGCGCCCACCCAGGACTGCACGGACAGGGTCACGGACTTCGCGCCCTGGGCGTTCGCGAACGGCGAGGCCTGCTTGGTCATGTCGGCGGCGCCGCAGCCGGTCACGCTCAGCAGCACCAGCGAGCCCACCGCGAGTGTCGTACGTACGCGCATGTCAGGCTCCCTTCTTCGCGCGTCGCTCGGTCGGCTGCGTCACCCGGTCCAGCATCAGGCCCAGGCAGACGATCGCGGCACCGGCCACCAGACCGGTCGCCAGGTCGCCCTGGGCGAGGCCGAAGACGACGCTGTAGCCGAGGGCACCGCCGCCGACCAGGCCGCCGATGATGACGACGGCGAGGACCAGGACCACGCCCTGGTTGACGGCGAGCAGCAACGAGCGTTTCGCGAGCGGGAGCTGGACCTGCCACAGCTGCTGGCGGCCGGTCGCGCCGAGCGAGCGCGCCGACTCCAGCGCGGCCGGGTCGACCTGGCGCAGGCCCTGCGCGGTGATCCGGACGACGGCCGGGAGCGCGTAGACGACGGCCGCGGCGACGGCGGGGGCGCGGCCGACGCCGAACAGGGCGACGACCGGGATCAGGTACACGAACTGCGGCATGGTCTGGAACACGTCCAGGACCGGGCGCAGGGCGCGTTCGACGCGGTCGCTGCGGGCGGCGGCGATACCGGTCGCGAAGCCGAGGACGAGCGTCACGGCTACGGCGGCCAGCACCTGGGAGAGCGTGTCGAGGGCCGGGTCCCACACCCCGAGCACACCGATCGCGGCCATGGCGAGGACGGCGGTCAGGGCGGTGCGCCAGGTGCCGATCGACCAGGCCAGGGCGGCGACGATCAGCAGCACCGACCACCAGGGCAGCCACTGCAGGCCGCCGCGGACGGGGTCCAGGACCCAGGTGGTGAAGTGGCCCGCCCAGTCGGCCGTGCCGCCGACGACCGGGACGCCGGAGTAGAGGTGGTTGGTCATCCAGTCGACGGCGCGGTTGACCGGTTCGGCGATGTTCAGGGTGACGCCGGACGGCCAGTCGAGGCGGCCGAGGAGACGGGCGGCGAGGGCGACGGCCACGGTGACGGCGAGGGCGTAGGCCCAGCCGATGGTCCTCGGGCGCGTGGTGCCGTCGCCCGCCGCCGCGGTCACGCGGTCCAGGACGATCGCCAGCAGCACGATCGGGATGCCGGCGGCGAGGGCCTGGCCCACGTCGACCGAGGCGAGCGCCTGGTAGACGCGGTCGCCGAGGCCGCCGGCGCCGATGACCGAGGCGATGACGGCCATGGACAGCGCCATCATGATCGTCTGGTTGAGGCCGAGGAGGAGTTCCCCCCGGGCCAGCGGGATACGGGCGGTCAGCAGCCGCTGGCGGCGGGTCGCGCCGAGCGACTCCACGGCCTCCAGGACTTCGGGGTCGGCGCCGCGCAGGCCGAGCGCGGTGAGGCGGGCCATCGGCGGGGCGGCGTACACGACGGTGGCGAGGACGGCCGCGGGGACGCCGATGCCGAAGACCAGGACGACGGGGAGGAGGTAGGCGAAGGCCGGGAGCACCTGCATGGTGTCCAGGACCGGGCGCAGGGCGCGGTCCAGGCGGTCGGAGAGGCCGGCGGCGAGGCCGAGCAGCGCGCCGACGATCACGGAGGCGAGGACCGCGACCACCATGAGCGCGAGGGTCTGCATGGTGGGGACCCACATACCGAGGGCGCCGCAGGTGAGGAAGGCCGCCGCGGTGCCGGCGGCCAGGCGGACACCGGCCACGCGCCAGGCCACCAGGGCGCCGAAGACCGTGACACCGGTCCAGCCCGCGGCGAGCAGGGTGAGGTAGACGGCTCGTACGGAGAGGACGACCGCGTTGCTGATGTGGCCGAAGAAGTAGAGGAACAGGGGGTGGCTGTCCCGGTTGTCTATGACCCAGTTGCTGGCGCTGGTGAGGGGTTTGTCCAGGCTGACGGTCAGGTGGTGGGGCCATGATCCGCCGTGGAGCAGGGGCAGCAGCACCGCGGTGACGAGCGCGAGCAGGAGGAGTTTGCCCGCCGTACGGTTCTTCAGGAGGCGGGGTTTGGCGGTACTGGAGGTCGCGAGACTGAGCGTTGCCATCAGACGGCCTCCGGGCTGGTGCGGGGGCCGGGCACGCACGCGTCGATGCCCGCGACGACGTCCAGCAGCAGCTCATGGCCCACGGTTCCGATGCAGTCGCCGTCCTCCACCACGCACGCCGCGGTGCCGGTCTCGGCCACCGTCCTGATCGCGTCCGCGACCACCGCGTCCGGGGCGAGGGCGCCCGGGTGCTCCGGGCCGCCGCAGGCGCCCGGCTTCATCGCCGTACGGACCGTCATCACCTGCTCGCGCGGGACGTCCCGGACGAACTCGCGGACGTAGTCGTCGGCCGGGGAGCCGACGATCTCCTCCGGTGTTCCCAGTTGGACGACCTTGCCGTCGCGCATCAGGGCGATGCGGTCACCCAGCTTGAGGGCCTCGGACAGGTCGTGGGTGATGAAGACCATCGTGCGGCCCTCCTCGCGGTGCAGGCGGGCCACCTCGTCCTGCATGTCGCGGCGGATGAGGGGGTCCAGGGCGCTGAAGGGCTCATCGAAGAGCAGGACCTCGGGGTCGACCGCCAGCGCCCGGGCGAGCCCCACTCGCTGGCGCTGGCCGCCGGAGAGCTGGGCGGGGCGGCGGTGTTCCATGCCTTCCAGGCCGACCTTGGCGACGACCTCGGCGGCGCGTTCGCGACGCTCGGACTTGCCGACGCCCTGGATCTCCAGGCCGTAGGCCACGTTGTCGAGGACCGTGCGGTGCGGGAGCAGGCCGAAGTGCTGGAAGACCATGGCGGCCCGGTGCCGGCGCAGTTCGCGCAGGCGGGCCTTGTCCATCGCGCGGACGTCCTCACCGTCGATGGAGATGGTGCCGGCCGTCGGTTCGATGAGGCGGGTGAGGCAGCGGACCAGGGTGGACTTGCCGGAGCCGGAGAGGCCCATCACCACGAAGACCTCGCCCTTGCGGACGTCGAAGGACACGTCCCGGACGGCCGCCGTACAGCCTGTCCGGGCGCGCAGGTCGGCGGGTTCGAGGGCGGCCAGTTCGGGGTCGGCGGCGATCCGCTCCGGCTTCGGGCCGAAGACCTTCCACAGGCCGGAGACGGAGAAGACGGGAGTGGGGGGTTTGCGGGTGGGGACTGTCGGCGCCATCAGGCGTCACCTCCGATCAGGTCGACGGCCTTCTCCCCGACCATGAGTACCCCGATCATCGGGTTCACGGCGGTCATGGTCGGGAAGACGGACGCGTCGGCGATGCGAATGCCGTCGAGACCACGGATCCTCAACTCCGGGTCGACCACGGCGAGTTCGTCGTCGGCGGCGCCCATCTTGCAGGTGCCGGCCGGGTGGTAGACGGTGTGCGCGACCTTGCGGGCGTATTCACCGAGTTCGGCGTCGCCCTGGATCTGTGGGCCGGGGCAGACCTCGCGCTTGAGCCAGCCCGCGAGCGGCTCGGTCTTGGCGATCTCGCGGGCGATGCGGATGCCGTCGACGAGGGTTTGGCCGTCGTAGTCGTCCTCGTCGGTGAAGTAGCGGAAGTCCAGGGCGGGTTTCACGGACGGGTCGGCGCTGGTCAGGTAGAGACGGCCGCGGGACTTCGGCTTGGGGATGTTCGGGGTCATCGAGACGCCGTACTGCGGGCGCTCGTAGCCCAGGCGCTCGGGGTTGTCCGTGAACGGGATCTGGTAGAAGTGGAACATCAGGTCCGGGCCCGCCTGTCCGGGGTCGCGGCGCACGAACAGGCCCGCGTCGGAGTCCATCGCGGAGTTCTCCGGGATCGGGCCGTGGGTCTCCCAGACGATGACCGACTCGGGGTGGTCGAGCAGGTTCTCGCCGACGCCCGGCAGGTCGTGGACGACGGGGATGCCCAGCTCTTGGAGGTCCTCGCGGGGGCCGATGCCCGAGTGCAGCAGCAGGCGGGGCGAGTCCACGGCGCCCGCGCACAGCACGACCTCGCCCCGGGCGCGGATCAGCAGCTCCTCGCCGTCCTTGGTGCGCACGTGGACGCCCTCGGCGCGGGTGCCGTTCAGCTCCAGCTTGTACGCCCAGGTCTCGAGCAGGATCGTCAGGTTGGGGCGCTCGTCCATCACCGGGTGGAGGTAGGCGACGGAGGCGCTCGACCGCTTGTTGTTCTCCGGGTGGTAGGCGAGGTCGAAGAAGCCGACGCCCTCGCTGAACGGCTTCTTGTTGAAGCCCTCGACGCGGGGGACCCCGAGCGCCGCCTGGGCGGCGTCGACGAAGTCGCGGGCGATGGCGTTCCGGTCCTTCTCGTCGACGGAGACGATGTTGTTCTTCAGGCGGGCGAAGTAGGCCTCCATGGGTACGGCGCCCCAGCCCTTGGCGCCGGCCTCCTCCCACTCGTCCCAGTCGGACGGCAGCGGCTTGAAGGAGATGAGGGTGTTGTGCGAGGAGCAGCCGCCGAGGACGCGGGCCCGGCTGTGCCGGATGTGGGAGTTGCCGCGCGGCTGTTCCACCGTCGGGTAGTCGTAGTCGAGGTCGCCGCCGAGCAGGCCCATCCAGCGGCGCAGGGTGAGGACGTCGTCGCGGTCGACGTCGCTCGGGCCGCCCTCGATGACGGCGACCGTGACGTCGGGGTTCTCGGTGAGGCGGGAGGCGATGACGGAGCCCGCGGTGCCGCCGCCGATGACGACGTAGTCGTAGACGTGGGGGGTGGTCTCGGACATGGGGGTACTACTCCAGGGGGTGTTGATAAGAGGGGGCTCAGCCGGCGAACCAGCGCACCGGCTTCGGCGCGAGGTTCTGGTAGACGTGCTTGGCCTCCCGGTACTCGGCGAGCCCGGCGGGACCCAGCTCGCGGCCGGTGCCGCTCTTGCCGAAGCCGCCCCACTCCGCCTGCGGCAGGTAGGGGTGGAAGTCGTTGATCCAGACGGTGCCGTGGCGCAGGCGCCCGGCGACCCGGCGCGCCTTGGCGCCATCCGCGCTCCAGACGGCGCCGGCGAGGCCGTACTCGGTGTCGTTGGCGAGGAACACCGCCTCGTCCTCGGTGCGGAAGGTCTCGACGGTGAGGACCGGGCCGAAGACCTCCTCGCGTACGACGGTCATCTCGCGGTGGCAGGCGTCGAGGACGGTCGGCTCGTAGAAGTAGCCGGCCTCGGGGCGCTGCGGTGACGGCTCGGGGCGCTTGCCGCCGCAGCGCAGCACCGCGCCCTGCGCCAGCGCGCCGGCGACGTACGCCTCGACCTTGGCGCGCTGCTGCTCGGAGACGAGCGGGCCGCACTCGGCGCCGTCCGCCGTGCCGCGCCCGAGCCTGATCTTCTGGGCCCGGCGGGCGAGTTCGGCGACGAAGCGTTCGCGGACCGACTCCTCGACGATCAGCCGGCCGCCGGCCGAGCAGACCTGGCCGCTGTGGATGAAGGCGGCGTTGAGGGCCTGGTCGACTGCGGTGTCGAAGCCCTCCTCGGTGGCGCAGGCGTCGGCGAAGACGACGTTGGGGTTCTTGCCGCCGAGTTCGAGGGCGACCTTCTTCACGGTCGGGGCGGCGGCCTGGGCGACCTTGGTGCCGCTGGCCAGGCCGCCGGTGAAGGAGACCAGGTCGACGTCGGGGTGCTCGGCGAGCCGGGCGCCGACGGAGTGGCCGGGGCCGGTGACGATGTTGGCCACTCCGGCGGGCAGGCCCGCCTCCGCCAGCAGCTCGATCAGCGCGATGGTGGTCATCGGCGTGATCTCGCTGGGCTTGACGACGAAGGTGTTGCCGGCGGCGAGGGCCGGGGCGATCTTCCAGCTGGCCTGGAGGAGCGGGTAGTTCCAGGGGGTGATGAGCACGCACACGCCCACGGGCTCGTGTACGACGACGCTGTGGATGTCGGTCGAGCCCGCGTCCACGACCCGGCCGGGCGCCTCGGCGGCGACCAGGTCGGCGAAGTAGCGGAAGGCGTCGGCGACACAGTCGATGTCGATCCGGCCCTCCTCGGCGGTCTTGCCCGCGTCCCGGCTCTCCAGCAGCCCGAGTTCCTCGCGGTCGCGTATGAGGAGGTCGGCGACGCGGCGCAGCAGGGCGGCGCGTTCGGTGACCGGGGTGCGGGGCCAGGGGCCGTGGTCGAAGGCCTGCCGGGCCGCGGCCACCGCGCGCTCGGCGTCCTTCTCGTCACCCTCCGCGACCACGGCGAACGGCCGGGCGTCCGCGGGGTCGAGGATCTCGCGGGTCGCGCCGGAGATCGCTGCCAGCCACTCGCCTCCCGCGTGGATGGTCGCCTGGGCCTGTCGTGCCGTTCTGTCCGCCATGTTCGGTGTTGCCTTCCGTTCCTGATCCGTGCCCCTGTGTCACGCACGTGCCACGCTCGGGGACCGCGTCCGCCTGCCCCGGCCCCGCGGAGGGCATGCGTATCCGACGCCCAAAGTGCGCGGCGTCACTGAAGACACGATCGGAAATGCCATCAGAAATGGACAAACGGGACTGTGGACGCGGCGCAGATCTCTGACTACAGTCAAAGAATGGAAACCTTTGACCATGGTCAAAGAAACGAGGTCCCGGCGGCGGACGTCGCCGCCTTCCGCCGCTTCAACAGGTACTTCACCCGCCGCATCGGCGTCCTGGACGACCACTACCTCGGCCAGGACCGGCCGCTCGGCGAGGCCCGGCTGCTGTTCGAGATCGGCGAGGGGGTGTCCTTGCGGGAGCTGCGGGGGCGGCTCGGTCTGGACGCCGGTTATCTCAGCCGCATGGCGAAGGCGCTGCAGACGCAGGGCATGGTCCGGCTGGAGACGCCCGAGCACGACAGCCGGCTGCGGATGATCGAGCTGACCCCGGCCGGGCGTGCGGAGGTCGCCGAGCAGCACCGCCGGTCCGACGCCCTCGTCACCGGCCTCCTCCAGGGCCTCACCCCCGCCCAGCGGACCGAGCTGACGGGGGCCATGACCACCGCGCAGCGGCTGCTGCGGCTGGCCGGGATCACCGTCGAGGTGGTCGACGGCGCCGCACAGGACGCCCGGTCCTGCCTGGACGCCTACGCCGCCGACATCGACGCACGCTTCCCCGAGGGCTTCGACAAGGCGGCCCTGGTCCGGCCCGAGGAGGTCACCGGGGACGCCGGCGCCTTCCTGGTGGCGTACGAGGAGCGGCGGCCGGTGGGCTGCGGGGCCCTCAGGCGCCTGGAGCCGGGCGTGGGCGAGATCCGGCACGTGTGGGTGGCCCCCGAGGCCCGGCGGCTGGGGCTCGCGCGGCGGCTGCTCGACGGACTGGAGCAGCAGGCCCGGGCGCGCGGCCTGGACGTCGTACGACTGGACACGCACGCCGCGCTCACCGAGGCGCAGGCGATGTACCGGACGTGCGGATACACCGAGATCCCGCGCTACGACGACAACGTCTACGCCGCCCACTGGTTCGAGAAGCGGCTAACCGGCCGCTGACCCCTGGAGCATCAGGTCCCGCACGCACCCGCGCAGCCAGGCGTGGGCGGGGTCGGCGTCGTGCCGGGGGTGCCAGGCGAAGCCCACGTCGAACGACGGGAGCCGGAGCGGGATCTCGAAGGTGACCAGACCGAGAGCCTCGGTCATCGGGCGGCCGTAGGAGGTGGTCAGCCCGATCAGGTCGGTCTCGCGCAGCACGAACAGCGAGGCCGGGAAGGTGCCGACGCTGCCCACCACCCGGCGGCCGAGGCCGAGCCCGGCCAGGGCGTCGTCGATCGGCCCGTGCTGCTTGCCGCGCCGGGAGACGATCAGGTGCCCGGCCTCCCCGGCGAACCGCTCGGGCGTCAACTCCCCGGTGAGCAGCGGGTGTCCGGCCCGTACGACGCCCAGCATGCGTTCCTCGTAGACCGTCTCCACGTGCACCTCGGGCGCGGTCGTGTCGATCACGCCGACCTCCAGGTCGGCGGTGCCCTGGCGCAGGAACGGTGCGTCCAGGTGGCTCTCGGACAGAAAGCGCAGGCGGATGCCGGGCGCCTCGCGGGCGGCTCGGGCGAAGAGGGCGGCGCCGTGGGTGGCGGCGATCGCGTCGTGGCCGAGGATCGTGAAGGTGCGCGAGACGGTCCGCAGGTCGGTGTCCCGGCCGGGCGCGAACAGGGCCCGGGCCCGCTCCACGACCGCGCTCACCTCGGCCCGCACGGCCAGCGCGTGCGGGGTGGGCACCATCCGGCGGCCGGCCCGCACCAGGATCGGATCGCCGAGCGCCTTGCGGATCCGGCCGAGCGTGCGACTCATGGCCGGCTCGGACAGGTGCAGCCGGTGGGCGGCGCCCTGCACGCTCTGCTCCTCCAGCAGCACGTCCAGGGCGACCAGCAGATTCAGGTCCAGTCTCATCAGGTCCGGCCCGGTGGATTGCGTCATACGCAGGAATCCCTTGCAAAGGTTGCACTGGAAAGCAGGTCACCGGCGAGCCTACGGTGAGTGCGCAGCCCACACCACCCACCGAAGCTCCCGGGAGGAGCCGTGCCCACGCACGCCCTGAAACGCCCCACCCTGCTCGCGCTGTGCGCCTGCGTCCTGGTCGCGCAGAGCATGGTCGCCGCCATCAACCTCCTCATCCCACAGCTGAGTTCGTCCTCCCTGCACCCCTCGCACACCCAGATCCTGTGGACGGTCGACGCCTACGTCATCGTCTTCGCGGGCCTGCTCATCCCGGCCGGGGCCCTCGGCGACCGCCACGGCCGCAAGGGCGCCCTGCTCACCGGGCTCGCCCTGTTCGCGGCGGGCGCCGCCACCAGCGCGCTCGCGTCCGTCCCGGCCGTCCTCATAGCGGGCCGGGGCCTGTCCGGCGCCGGAGCAGCCCTGATCACCCCGGCCACCCTCTCGATCCTCATGCAGCTGTCCGCGTCCGAGCACCGGGCCCGCTCGATGGGCGCCTGGACGCTGTCGATCGGCCTCGGCGGCGCGGCGGGCAACCTGGGCGGCGGCCTGGCCGGCCAGTTCCTCACCTGGCGCGCCCTGTTCGCGGTGATGGTCCCGCTGGCGGCCGTACTCGCCGTGGCGGTGTGGGTGTCGGTCCCGCGCACCGAACGCTCCCCCCACAGCAACGCCGACCCGCTCGGCACCCTGCTCCTCACCGCCGGCCTGGTCGCCGTCCTCTTCGGCATCATCGAGGGCCCGGCCTACGGCTGGACCTCGGCCCGCATCCTCGGCGCCTTCGCGGCGGGCGCGCTGCTGATCACCGCCTTCACCCTGCACGCCCTGCGCTCGCCGGCCCCGTTGTTCGACCCGCGGGTCTTCGCCTCCGCGCGTCTGCGGGCGGCCTCCCTCGGCACGGCCACCTGCTTCTTCGGCCTGTTCTCGCTGTTCTTCGTCAACTCGCAGTACCTACAGGGCGTGAAGGGCTTCGGGGCCGCCGTCACCGGGGTGGCGATCATGCCCCTGATCTTCGGGATGGCCGCCGCCCAGAAACTGGCCACGCGCTGGTCGGGCCGTCCCCGCGCGGTTATCGGAACGGGTCTCGTGTTGATCGGCCTCGGCCTGCTGGGCGCGTCCACGGCCGACGCGGCGACACCGTACGCGGTGTTCGTGATCTGGCTGCTGGTCATCTCGGCCGGCGCCGGACTGTCCATGCCCGCCCTGACCGTCGGCGTGGTCACCTCCCTGCCGACCCACCAGGCGGGCCTCGGCTCCGGCCTCGGCACCACGGCCCGCGAGACGGGCGCCGCCCTCGGCGTGGCCGTCACCGGCACGGTGCTGTCGGCCCACGCGGACCTGCTCCACGGTTTGGGGCCGGCGCTGCGGGTGGTGTCCCTGGTCGTACTGGCCGCTACGGCGCTGGTGGTGGCGGGATATGGAAAGCGCCCCGAAGGGGCGCGGGGAACCGCGCGAGCGACCACGACGGACCCGCACACGGCAAACGCCCGGCATTCCCGCAGCGGGATGCCGAGCGTTACCGCGTCTGACGGGACCCTTAGATGAGGCCCAGCGAGCGAACCGCCTCGCGCTCCTCCTCCAGCTCCTTCACCGACGCGTCGATGCGCGCACGCGAGAACTCGTTGATGTCCAGGCCCTGGACGATCTCGTACTTGCCGTCCTTGGTGGTGACCGGGAAGGAGGAGATCAGGCCCTCCGGGACGCCGTAGGAGCCGTCCGACGGGATGCCCATGGAGGCCCAGTCGCCCTCGGCGGTGCCGTTGACCCAGGTGTACACGTGGTCGATCGCGGCGTTGGCGGCGGAGGCCGCCGACGAGGCACCGCGGGCCTCGATGATGGCCGCGCCGCGCTTGGCGACGGTCGGGATGAAGTCCTCGGCCAGCCACTTCTCGTCGTTCACGACCTCGGCGGCGTTCTTGCCGGCGACCGTGGCGTGGAAGATGTCCGGGTACTGGGTGGCGGAGTGGTTGCCCCAGATGGTCAGCCGCTTGATGTCGGCGACCGTCGAACCCGTCCTCTTCGCGAGCTGGGTCAGCGCGCGGTTGTGGTCCAGACGGGTCATCGCGGTGAAGCGCTCGGCCGGGACGTCCGGCGCGGCGGCCTGCGCGATGAGCGCGTTGGTGTTGGCCGGGTTGCCGACGACCAGGACCTTGATGTCGTCCGCGGCGTGGTCGTTGATGGCCTTGCCCTGCGGCTTGAAGATGCCGCCGTTGGCCTCCAGCAGGTCGCCGCGCTCCATGCCCTTGGTGCGCGGACGGGCGCCTACCAGCAGGGCTACGTTGGTGCCGTCGAAGGCCACGTTCGGGTCGTCGGTGATGTCGATGCCCTGAAGCAGCGGGAAGGCACAGTCGTCCAGCTCCATGGCCGTGCCCTCGGCGGCCTTGAGGGCCGGGGTGATCTCCAGCAGGCGCAGCTTGACCGGCACGTCCGCGCCGAGCAGCTGGCCGGAGGCGATGCGGAAGAGCAGGGCGTAACCGATCTGGCCGGCCGCGCCGGTGACGGTGACGTTCACGGGAGTGCGGGTCATGGCGTTCTCCGTATGACAGCTGGCGGTGGGGCTTCCCTGCCCCGGGCGGATGATCGATCTCTCGGCGTCAAGAGATCGATCCAGCGGTCAGGCTATCGCGCATCCGGCATGCGAGACGTACAGGGCCCTGTGGATCACCCCACAAGTCGGACGCGTGTCGAAAAGAGGGGGCGGCCGCTCGTCCGGGAGAGGGAGAGGACAGGAGCGGCCGCCGGGTGGGGGGTACCGGATTGCCGGACTCCCGTGGGGGTATCCCTCGCGTGCCCGGGATCCGCGCCGCCATGCCTCCGATCGCGGAATTTCACCTTCCCTGTTTTCACGGACCCGCGCGCCACGCCCGTTTCGCTAATCCCCGCCCGTTTCGCGCACTCGCCCGCCACGCGTCAGGGCACCACCCACGCCTCAGCGGCGCCTACTTCGTGCACCCCGTCCGCCCGGACGCCAGCGTCGCGCAGGCCTTGGCCTCCGTCGCGTTCTTCACGGCGACCATCGGGGTGTAGGCGATGGTGTCGCCGGCGCCGCTGGTCTCGCCGGTCTGCCGGACCGTCCCGGCCGAGACCTGGACCTTGTCGCCCTGGGCGGCGCCGGTGATCCGGCCCCAGGCGGTGCCGCAGGCCTTGCTGTAACGGACCTCCAGGGTGGTGGTTCCGACGGTGGCGGTCTCGGCGGTGGTCACCAGTTCACCGCTGCACCCCATGGCCTCGGCGTCCTTGCCGTTGCAGGCGGAGCCGGTGCACTTGACCCCGGGCGGCGGGCTCGCGTGCGTGCTCGCGGTCGGGGACGGCCGCTTGGCGGCGCTCCCGTGCCTGGCATCCCGGTCGGTGAAGTAGAAGACGGCGACGATGACGACGAGCACCCCGACCAGCCCCGCGAGGAACATGATCACCCGCTGCCGGCCGGCACTCCCCGGGGCCGTGGTGCCTCCCCCGGAGGGGGTACCCCCAGCGGGGCGGCCTGCCTGGGGATGACCGTCGTACGGGTTCGGGGTCCCCGGTGTCCGGCCGGAGCCGTCGGAGGAGACGGCGGACCCGGCGGCGGCACCGGCACCGGCACCGGGTCGTGCCCCGGTACCGGGACCAGGCCGGACGCTCGCCCGGGACGGGCCCTGATACCCCGCAAGCCGCCAGGAGTTGCCGCCCGAACTCCCCTCGCCTCCGGCACCGTCACGGTCGTCCCCCGGACCACGGCCCGAACCGTCGACCGGCCCGCTCCCCCCGCCATCGGCCGGCCCACGACCGGAACCATCGGCTCGATCGGCCCGGTCGGCCCGGTCGCGCCCTGTGCCCTCCCGTCCCGCACCCTCCCGGGCGTCCGCGTCCGGGGCCGTCGGCTGGGTGGGGATCGTCGGGGAGACGCCGGCCGGGCCGGCGACCCCCGTGGTCGCGCCGGTGCCGTTGGCCTTGCGGACGGACGGGCCCCCGGTGGCCTCCGCCGCGCCGAACTCCCCGAGCGCGGCGCGCGCCTGGGAGATGCGGATCGCCTCCATGGTGCGGTCGTGCCGCATCTCCGCCCGGCTCCAGGCGCGTTCGGCCAGCTCCCACATCGTGGTCAGGTGCACGGGGTTGGTGCCGGTGACCTCGGCGAGCGCGACGATCGCACCCTTGGGCGCGAGCAATCGGCCGCCCAGGTAACGCTCCCAGGACGTCTTGCTGTAGCCCGTGCGGTCGGCGAGTGCCGCGACGCTCAGGCCGCTGCGGTCCACCAGCCGCCGCACCTGCTGGGTGAACTCCTTGATCTGCGGATCCAGTTCGTCCGGCAGATCTTTCCAACGAGGCATCGCTTCCCCCCTGCTTTCCCCCCGTCCTGACTACCCACAAGGATGCACTGCCTAAGGATCCCAGTTCCCGGAGTGGGGGCGCGCGGGTGCACGGACGGCGCGCTCGGACTCCGTAGCGGAACGGTCACTTCCGTGCCACAGCGCAAGGACAGGCGTTGAACAGGCAGTTCGCAGGCGGAAGGGTGGTTGACGACGGTGGTTCGCCCCTCTACGGGGGTGGGGGCGAGCCACCGTTCAGCCGCCCGGCGTCACCAGTCCCGTCTCGTACGCCAGCACCACCGCCTGGGCCCGGCTGCCCAGGTCCAGCTTGCTCATCGTGCGGTTGAGATGGGTCTTGACGGTGGCCTCGCTGATGTAGAGGCGGTCGGCGATCTCCACGTTGGACAGCCCGCGGGCGGTGAGCTTGAGGACCTCCACCTCGCGGGAGGTGAGGACACCGAGGTCGGGCGGGGCCGGGTCGGCCGGGGCCTGCCGGCTGGCGAAGGCCTCCACCAGGCGCCGGGTGACGCTGGGCGCGAACAGCGCGTCGCCGCCGTCGACCGCGGTGACCGCGGCGAGCAGCCGCTCCGGCCCTGAGTCCTTCAGCAGAAACCCGGAGGCCCCGGCGCGCAGCGCCCCGTACACATACTCGTCGAGGTCGAAGGTGGTCAGCACCAGCACCCGGGGCGGGTGGCCGTCGGCCTCGGCGAGGATCCGCTCGGTGGCCTCGATGCCGTTGACGCCGGGCATCCGGATGTCCATGAGGATCACATCGGGGCGGGTCTCGGCGGCGAGCCGTACGGCCTGCTCGCCGTCCCCGGCCTCGCCCACCACCTCGAAGCCGGGCGCGGCCTCCAGCAGGCCGACGAGCCCGGCGCGGATGAGGAACTGGTCGTCGACGACGAGCACTCTGGTCATGCCGTACGGTCGTCCCCCCGACGTGCGCCGTCCCTTACCGCTCCGCTTCCGGCGAGCCGGCACGGCCGCGCTCGGCGGCCGAGGTGGGCAGGGTCAGCAGGACCTCGAATCCGCCCTCGGAGCGTGGGCCGACCGTGATCGTCCCGCCGTAGAGCTTGGCCCGTTCGCGCATGCCTATCAAGCCGTGGCCACCGCCTGCGGGCACTCTGGCCGGAATCGTCCCCTGTCCGTCGTCGGTGACCCGGACGGTCAGCTCGTGGGCGCCGTACCGGAGTTCCACGCGCGCGTGCGCGGGACCTGCGTGCTTGATGGCGTTGGTGAGGGCCTCCTGGACGACGCGGTAGGCGCACAGTTCGACGCCGGGCGGCAGCGGGCGCTCGGTACCGGTCACGGCGAGGTCCACGGGCAGTCCGCCGGAGCGGACCCGGTCGAGGAGTTCACCGAGCCGGGCCAGCGTGGGCATCGGGGCCCGCTCGGGCGCCTCGGGGTCCTCCTCGCGCAGCACCTGCAGCATGCGGCGCAGCTCCTCCAGGGCCTCGCCGCTGGTGTCCGCGATGGTGCCGAGCGCGCCGCGGGCCCGGCCCGGGTTGGAGTCGAAGACGAACCGGGCGAGCCCCGCCTGCACCGAGATGACGGACATGTGGTGGGCGACCACGTCGTGCAGCTCCCGCGCGATCCGCCCCCGCTCCTCGGCGACCGCGCGCCGGGCCCGCTCGGCCTGCTCGGCACGCAGCCGGCGGGTGAGTTCGGCGGAGCGGCGGGCCAGGTGCCCGAACCAGACCAGCACCGAGCAGTACAGCAGCGCCTGGCCGAGCACGGACGCCATGGACGGGGTGTGGCTGACGACACCGGCGTACGCCCAGACCCCGGTCATGCAGGCCGCGCAGACCAGCGCGGTGCGCACGGGGCGTACGGAGGCCACGGTGTACAGCGCGAGCATGGAGCCGAAGGTGCACACCACCGGCCAGTAGCCGAGGGTGGTGTAGACGATCGCGGCGGCCTGGACGACGGCGAAGACGGTGAGGGGCCGACGGCCGCGCAGGGCGACCGGCAGATGGGCGAGGGCGACCAGGGCGTAGGCGCGGGCGTCGAGTTCCGGCCAGCCCTGCGAGCGCGACTCCTGCCCGAGCAGGACGGCGACCACGGTCATGGCGACCGCGATCAGCGTGTCCACGACGAGCGGGCGGGGGGTCGGCGGTCGCATCGCCGCAGGGTAACGCCCGGGGCCGGGCAGGGGAGTCAACCCGTGGTGGTACCGCGGAAGTTGCAGTCATCCGCCGGCTACCGCCCGGGGTGGTACGGGAGTTCCGTCCTCCGGTGGAGGCGGGGCCGGGGCGGGCGGCCGTAGCGTCGGGGACGGGGACACGCCGGTGGCCCGCACCCCCGGGGGAGGCGCGGGCCACCGGCGCGCTGTTTCTCGTGACGCTACTTGTTGCTGAGCGTGACGTGCAGGAGGTCCTTCAGGAACGGTATCTGCAGCCACGGATCCGGCTGGGCCATCATCGCCAGCAGGACGATCGCGAGGCCGAGGATGCCGTAGGTGGCGATGTCGGTGAAGCGGGAGCGGACGGCGAGCATGCCGACGCCGGGCAGGATCCAGCGCATGACCGCGCCGGCCAGCAGGGCCGCGCCGATCAACAGGGTGCCGCCGCGGAACAGGTCGAGGGCGGTCAGCAGCAGGCCGAGCGCGACCCCGCACACCACGACGAGCAGGGGCCACTGCCGTGCCGGGGCCGGGGCGTCACGGCGGGCGGCCCGGCCGCCGCCCTCGGGCCGGGCGGTGTCCCTGGTGATCCGCGGGAAGCGGCGGGTGGTCCGCTCGGGACGGTCCTCGCCGCCGTCGGCACCGCGGGTGCCCGCGTTCTGCGCTGCGCGGGTGACCGCCCCCGCGCGGGCTTCCTCAGCCGGCACTGCGCTCCGCCGCCTCGACCACGTTGACCAGCAGCTGCGCCCGGGTCATCGGGCCCACGCCACCGGGGTTCGGGGAGATCCAGCCCGCCACCTCGACGACGTCCGGGTGGACGTCGCCGAGGATCTTGCCCTCGGCGTTGCGGGAGACACCGACGTCGAGGACGGCGGCACCCGGCTTGATGTCCTCGGCGCGGATCAGGTGCGGGGAGCCGGCGGCCGCGATGATGATGTCGGCCCGCTTCAGGTGGGCGGACAGATCGCGGGTGCCGGTGTGGCACTGGGTCACGGTGGCGTTCTCGCTGCGGCGGGTGAGCAGCAGCGGCATCGGACGCCCGATGGTCACGCCCCGTCCGACGACCACGACCTCGGCGCCCTTGATCTCCACGCCGTGGGCCCGCAGCAGGCTGAGGATGCCGTTGGGGGTGCAGGGCAGCGGAGCCGGCTCGTTCAGGACCAGCCGCCCGAGGTTCATCGGGTGGAGCCCGTCGGCGTCCTTGGCCGGGTCCATCAGCTCCAGGATGCGGTTCTCGTCGATGCCCTTGGGCAACGGCAGCTGGACGATGTAACCGGTGCAGGCCGGGTCCTCGTTCAGCTCCCGTACGACCGCCTCGATCTCCTCCTGGGTGGCGGTGGCGGGCAGCTCGCGCTGGATGGAGGCGATGCCGACCTGCGCGCAGTCGCGGTGCTTGCCGGCGACGTACTTCTGGCTGCCGGGGTCGTCCCCGACCAGGATCGTGCCGAGGCCGGGCGTGACGCCCCTCTCCTTCAGCGCCGCCACGCGGGCGGTCAGATCGGACTTGATCGCGGCTGCGGTGGCCTTGCCATCGAGAATCTGGGCGGTCATACCCCCATCCTCGCGGATGACCCGGCCCCGGTTCCAATCCGGGTACCCCGCCGCCCTTCCGATCTGTCACAGCATGATCAGCGATGTTGCACTTGCACAACACCTCACGATTCCGGCTGGACAAGTCGGACCGACCTAAAGAACGATGAGCAGACAGTGCAGCGGGCAGCTCAACGGGGGGACGGACCGCATCTGTAGAAGCCTCCTCCGTGCAGTGCCGCGCCTCGTCCCCAGCACTCGATCAACGGAGGAATCACCGCCATGAGCTTCGGCGACCCGAACAACCCCTACGGCCCGCCGCCCCAGCAGCCTCCGGCCGCACCCGGCTATGGCTACCCGCAGGCCCCCGGCGTCCCACCGCAGCCCGGCGGCTACCCGCAGGCCGGCGGCTACCCGCAGCAGCCCATGTACCCCGGCTACGCGGCCGCCAACACGATGCCGCAGACGATGCCGGGCCTGATGGTCACCGCGCGGGTCATGCTGTACATCGTGGCGGCCGTCCAGATCATCATCGGTCTCTTCGTCCTGTACCTCGCCGCAACGATCAACGACGTGTCCAACGCGGGCGAAGACACCTTCGGCGACAACGCCTTCTCCGACATCGGTCACGACGGCGCCGGCATCGCCCTCGTCACCGCGCTGATCTTCCTGGGGCTCTCCGCGCTGTCGATCACGCTGGGCGTGAAGTTCACCCGCGGCGGCCAGGGCATCCGCATCACCACGATGATCTATGGCATCCTCGGCGCCCTCGTCGGTGTCCTGATCCTGATCGGCGCGGCCAACCAGGGCACCAGCGCCGGCCTGATCTCGGCGCTGCTGTGGATGAGCTTCGGCGGCATCATGGCGGCGGCGATGATCGCCCCGTCCGGCGCGGCCTGGTTCAACCGCCCGCGCTACTGAACCCGCCCGCGCGACAGAACAGTTCGCGCCATTCAACGTCGAGGGCCGTGTCTCACCCGTCCAGGGGGAGGCACGGCCCCGGTGTCTCCCCCTAGGCTGACTGGGGTGGCCGTCAGGGACGGGGAGAGGCACCTTGTACAGCATCATCGTCGTACCTCCGCCGACCCCGGAGGACCGGCAGCAAAGCAGCCAGATCCGGCTCGCCCCCGGCGAGCGCCTCGCCTTCGGGCGGGCGGCCGGCAACGGTCTGACGATCCCGCACGAGGGCGTCTCGCGCCGGGCCGGTGAGCTGAGCGCGCAGGGCGCGTTCTGGATACTGAGCAACCTGTCCGCGCGGCAGACGTACGTCGTGGAGAACCCGGAGGGCGCGGGCGAGCACATCAAGGTCGGCCCGGGCAGACTCGAGGCGCCGATCCCGTTCGAGTTCTCGCGGATCGTGCTGCCCGCCGCCGGCGAGCTGCTGACGATCGAGGTGTGGGCGCCACGCCATGACTATCTGCGCGACGGCGTCGGAGCGGACGGCGACACCACCGCCCCCGCCTTCTCCGTCGACCGCACCAAACGCTACTTCGCCGTGCTGGCCGCCCTGTGCGAACCGCGCCTGCGCGGCGACCCGCACGCCCCGCTGCCCACCGTCGACCAGGTCGTCGACCGGCTGAGCCCCGCCTGGCCGGCCGCCTCGCGCACCTCGGTGCAGTGGAACATCGACTACCTCGCCGTGAAACTGCGGCTCAAGCCCGGCCCGGAGACCGCGGACACCGGTCCCCGCCTCAACGGCAAGAAGGAGTCCCTGGTCTCCCTGGCGCTCCGCTTCGACCTCGTACGGGAGGACGACCTGCTCGTCCTGTCCGGCACCGGGTCCGCCTCCGCGAGCCGGTCGGCCCGGTGACCGAGCCGTACGCCGTTCCCGTGCCCAGGGGCTACCGGGTCGGCGCCTGGGAGGTGCGTGAGCCGATCGCGACAGGGGCCTTCGGCAGCGTCTACACGGGCCGGCGCACCGGCGGCTGCGAGGAGTCGCCCGACACCGCCGCGCTGAAGTTCCTGCCCACCGGCACCGGAACCCCGCGCCAGCTGGCCCACCTGCGCGAACTCATCGAGCGCGAGGTCGGCTTGCACCGGCGGCTGAGGCAGCCGCGGCTGATCCGGATGTACGAGTCCCTCGTCGTCGACGACCCGGACCACCCCGAACTCGACGGCGCCACCGTCCTCGTCCTGGAGCGGGCCGAAGGCTCTGTGTCCGCCCTGCTCGCCGCCTCGCCCCGCCCGGCCGCCGGGCCCGCCCTGCTGGCCCAGGTCTGCGAGGGGCTGGCCCAGCTGCACCGGGCGGGCTGGGTGCACGGCGATCTGAAACCGGCCAACGTGCTGCTGATGGCGGACGGTTCGGCGCGGCTCGCCGACTTCAACATGGCCGCCGAACTGGAGGGCACCCACGCCTACACCCCGGCCTTCTCCACCCCCGACTACACCCCGCCCGAGCTGCTGTGGGGCGAGATCGGCGAACGCGGCCGGCGGATCCGTCCGTCCGCCGACGTATGGGCCTTCGGCGTGCTCGCCCATCTCGTCCTCACCGACTCCTTCCCGCTGTCCGGCGCCACCCCGACGGCCCGCCGCGACGCGGCCGCCGCCTACGCCCACGGCACCGATGAACTGCGCCTGTCGCCCGAACTCCCGGACGCCTGGCGGGAGATCATCCGCGACTGCCTGGCCCGCACGCACGCCGCCCGCATCACCACCGAGCCGCTGCTGCGCCGCGTCGAGTCCGCCGCCGGCACGGCCCGCTCGCCGCGCCCGCCCCGCCTCTTCCCGCGCCGCAGACGCCGGTCGGCACTGATCGCCGGCGCCGCGGCCGCCACCGCCGCCGTCGCGGTCCTCGGCTACGGCATCAGCACGTGGGCCTCCGGCGGCAACCGCGGTTCGAGCGACGCGTCCTCCGCGGCCTACGGCGCCTCGGAACTGCGCACCGGCCAGGGCGTTCCCGTCGCCTACCGCCGGCTCATCGTGAACTCCGCGCACGCCTGCGCCCAGCCCGACGTCAGCCCCGCGCTCATCGCGGCGATGCTGAAGTCCGAGAGCGACTTCGACCCGAACCTCTCCGACCCCGGCAAGCAGGAGTTCGGCATCGCCCGCTGGACCCCCGGCGTACTGCGCTGGTGGATGCGCGAGGACGGCGTCCCCGCAGCGGCCACGCCCACGCCACCGCTGAGCCCCTCCGTGTCCATCCCGGCCATGGGCCGCTACCTGTGCTTCATCGACTCCCATCTGAAGGACGGCCTGCCCGGCGACAAGCGGGTGCTGGTCGCGGCCGGCTACCGGACGTCGTACAAGAAGGTGAACGACACGGGCGGAGTTCCCCCGAAGTACCGCGACTACGCCGCCCGTGTCGCCCACTACCTCAAGGAGTACACGCCGCCGGGAAAGAAGTGACCCTGAGACTTCCGAGGTACCGGCGTACGGATTACGGCGGCACGGTGGAACCACTCCGCCAGAGCGTCACGGCGGAGCGACCGACACCATTCGTTCACATGGGGGAATCGTGAACATCGCCAAGCCGGCCGCGCTGCTCGTCGCGGCCACCGCCCTGCTCGCCGGCTCCACGGTGGCGGCGACCGCCGCCACTTTGGACGGCACCCGGGTCACCGGCGTCCAGGCCACGGCCGACCAGGTCCTCACCGGCCACCCGAAGCCGCTTTCGGCTTCCGCCGACAAGGTCCGCTACGACGGCCTGACCCTCACCAAGGCCCCGAAGGGCAAGGTCACCGCCAAGGACCTGGACTGTGCCTACGGTCACCTGTGCATGGTCGTCAAGGGCACCAAGTTCGACTTCTACAAGTGCCAGACCTGGACCGTGAACAACTGGACCGGGGACGGCCCGTTCACCAACAACCAGACCCCGGGCACGGTCGCCAAGTTCTTCAACCAGGACGGCAGCGTCCGCTGGACCTCGACGGCGTACGAAGCCGGCACGGCAACCTGGGACCCGATCTACTCCCTGCGCCCCTGCTGACCTGATCCAGCAGGGCGGACGGTCTCCGGCCCCCTCGGGGGAGGGCCGGAGACCGTCGACGAAGCAGGCCCCGGCACGGACGAGGAGTCCGTGCCGGGGCCTGCCGCTGGTGCGAACCGCCCGGCGAAACCGCCGGAGGCATCAGTGGAAGAAGTGGCGCGTGCCCGTGAAGTACATCGTCACGCCCGCCTTCTTCGCGGCCTCGACGACCTGCTCGTCACGGATCGAGCCGCCCGGCTGGACGATCGCGCGGACACCGGCGTCGATGAGGATCTGCGGGCCGTCGGGGAAGGGGAAGAAGGCGTCGGAGGCCGCGTAGGAACCCCGCGCGCGCTCCTCGCCGGCCCGCTCGACGGCCAGCTTGCAGGAGTCGACGCGGTTGACCTGGCCCATGCCGACGCCGACCGAGGCGCCGTCCTTGGCGAGGAGGATGGCGTTGGACTTGACGGCCCGGCAGGCCTTCCAGGCGAAGGCCAGCTCTGCGAGCTCCCGCTCGCTCAGGGCCTCGCCACTCGCCAGGGTCCAGCCCGCGGGGTCGTCCCCGTCGGCCTGGAGCCGGTCGGTGACCTGGAGCAGGAGACCGCCGTCGACCTGCTTGGCCTCGACCTGGTTGCAGGGCGCGCCCGGAGCCTTCAGGACACGGATGTTCTTCTTCCTGCCGAGGGCCTCCAGGGCCCCCTCCTCGTAGTCCGGGGCGACGATGACCTCGGTGAAGATCTCGGCGACCTGCTCGGCCATCTCCTTGCTGACCGGCCGGTTGACGGCGATGACACCGCCGTACGCGGAGACCGGGTCGCAGGCGTGCGCCTTGCGGTGCGCCTCGGCGACGTCCGAACCGACCGCGATGCCGCAGGGGTTGGCGTGCTTGATGATCGCGACACAGGGCTCGTCGTGGTCGTACGCGGCACGGCGCGCGGCGTCCGTGTCCGTGTAGTTGTTGTACGACATCTCCTTGCCGTGCAGCTGCTCGGCCTCGGCGAGACCGCCCGTGCCGTCGACGTAGAGGGCGGCACCCTGGTGCGGGTTCTCGCCGTAGCGGAGGGTGTTGGCGCGCTCGAAGGTGGCGCCGAGGAAGTCGGGGAACCGGGACTCGTCGACCGGGGCGTACGAGGACGCGAACCAGGAGGCGACCGCCACGTCGTAAGAGGCCGTGTGCTGGAACGCCTCGGCCGCGAGCCGCTTGCGGGCGGCGAGGTCGAAGCCGCCTCCCTTGACCGCGGCCAGCACGTCCGCATACCGCTCGGGGCTGGTGACCACGGCGACCGACGGGTGGTTCTTGGCGGCGGCGCGGACCATCGACGGGCCGCCGATGTCGATCTGCTCGACGCATTCGTCGTCGCTCGCGCCCGAGGCGACGGTCTCGCGGAAGGGGTAGAGGTTGACGACGACGAGGTCGAACGGCTCGACGCCGAGCTCGGCGAGCTGCTGCCGGTGGCTGTCCAGCCGCAGGTCGGCGAGGATGCCCGCGTGCACCTTCGGGTGCAGGGTCTTGACCCGGCCGTCCAGGCACTCGGGGAAGCCGGTCAGCTCCTCGACCTTGGTGACGGGGACGCCGGCGGCGGCGATCCGGGAGGCCGTGGAGCCGGTGGAGACGAGCTCGACACCGGCCTCGTGCAGCCCGCGCGCAAGCTCTTCCAGCCCGGTCTTGTCGTAGACGCTGACGAGCGCGCGACGGATGACCCGCTTGCCGCTCTCGATGCTCTCGGCGGTCACTGGATAACTACCTTTCGTCCCTCAATGCGATAGCCGTTGCGGGCGATCCGCCCCACGACCTCGACGAGCAGCCTTCGCTCGACTTCCTTGATGCGCTCGTGCAGCGCGCTCTCGTCGTCCTCGTCCCGGACCTCGACCACGCCCTGGGCGATGATCGGGCCGGTGTCGACGCCGTCGTCGACGAAGTGGACGGTGCAGCCGGTGACCTTGGCGCCGTACGCGAGCGCGTCGCGCACGCCGTGGGCCCCCGGAAAACTGGGGAGGAGGGCGGGGTGGGTGTTCACGAAGCGCCCGCCGAAACGGGCGAGGAACTCCTTCCCCACGATCTTCATGAACCCGGCGGAGACGACGAGGTCGGGCTCGTACGCCGCCACGGCCTCGGCGAGGGCGGCGTCCCACTCCTCGCGGGTTCCGTAGTCCTTGACCTTCCGCACGAAGGTCGGCAACCCGGCCCGCTCGGCGCGGGCGAGCCCTTCGATGCCCTCGCGGTCGGCGCCGACGGCCACGACCTCGGCCCCGTAGGCCTCGGCACCGGCGGCGGCGATCTCGTCGAGGAGCGCCTGCAGATTGGTGCCGGATCCGGAGACCAGCACGACGAGGCGCTTGGCCACGGTGGAGCCCTTTCTCGGGAGTGTCTTTGTACGGTCGTACGAATGCTTCGCACCCCCGGATACGGGGAAGTCTACGAAGCGGGCGATCGTCAGCAACGATACCGGCACTCCGGAAGGCCCCCACGGGACGGGGGCGTGGCCGGAAGGTAGCGTTCGCAGGGAGCCACGTGGGGGCAGCCTCGGGAACGCGGTCGTCGTACGGTGCGTTCACGGGGTGGAAGCCCACGTCGGACTGCCGTATCCACCTAGGGGAAGACGCTCTTTTGATGCCCGCTCGCAGCCTGCGACTCCTCACGTTCCCTCCGCACCCGCTCCAGGGAGGCGAGCGTGTCCCCGTGCTGCTGCGAGACCGGCCGGCTTCGCCTCCGCAGGCGCCTTGGGGCGGGGAGGCCGGTCAGGGCGGGCATGCGGGTCACGGTGGGCAGCAGGACGACAACCCGTTCGCGCCGCCGCCCGAGGGCGCGCCGGACCGGCCCTGGCAGCCGCGTCATCCCGGGGGTTCCCAGGGCGGCCCCGGTCATGGCACCGGTCACGGCTCGGGCGGTGACTCCGGCTCAGGGAGTGGTCCTGGAGGTGGTTCGGGCGGCGGTCCCGGAGGCGGTCCTGGGCATGGCTCCCCGTGGGGCAGCCAGTGGAGCGACCGCCAGCCCGGACGCTCACCGGGCGGCTTCGGCGAGCGGCCCGGCGGCGGACCGCAGGGCCCCGGCGGACCGGCCGGCTCCGGCATGCGCTGGGACCCGACCGACCCCGCCCAGCGCCGCGCGCGCTACGCCCTCCTGTCCGGCATGTGGGCCGTCTTCTTCGCCCTGTTCAGCTGGCCGTACGTGGCCCTGCTGCTGGGCGTGCTGGCGCTGTACTGGGGCGTCAGCGCGCTGCGCGCCAAGCCGCGCCGCCCGGACCCGGACACCCCGCCGCAGCCGGGAGCGGGCCGCCCCCAGACGACGGCGGCCGTCGGCGGCCTGGTCACGGCCTCCCTGGCGCTGGTCCTGGTGGCCTCGACCTTCACGGTCCAGTTCGTCTACCGCGACTACTACACCTGCGTCAACGACGCCCTCACCCACGAGGCCAAACAGTCCTGCGACAGACTGCTGCCGCAGGAGCTGCGGGGGGTCCTGGGGGTCGGCAACAGCTGAGCGGGTTCGCTGCGCGGCCCGGCGGGGGCGTGGGGCTGCGGGCAGCAGGCAATGCCGCCGGCCGTGCGGCGCCTCCGCTGCCGGCGGTCGCGCCGCTGGGCAACGCCCACCGCCCGGACACACAAGACCATGCGCGGGCGCAGCTCCGTCGTGGCCGCTCGCGCAGTTCCCCGCTCCCCTGGGGAACTGCAGCACCGCCGGCCGTGTGGTGCCGCCGCTGGGCAACGCCCACCGCCCGGCCGCGTAAAACCGTGCGCGGGTGCGGCTCCGTCGTGGCCGCTCGCGCAGTTCCCCGCGCCCCTGGGGAACTGCAGCGCCGTCGGCTTCGTGGCGGCGCCGTGGCGCCGCCAGGGGTCAGTGGGTCGCGTCGGGGGGTTCCGAGGAGTCGGGCAATGGGTCGGTGAGGTCCGGGCAGGGGTCGACGGGGGCGGTGGGGCTCGGCCAGGGGTCGGGGCGGTCGCCCGGGGCGGCGGCTTCCTGTTGCACCGCCCAGCGGGAAGCGCGTGCCAGGTCCTCCTGCCACTCCGGGGTGAACGGGCCCTCGGCCGGCAGGACCTCGTACGGCTCCTCCTCGGCCGCGCCGCCCGCGCCGGGCACCAGCTTCCGCTGAGCCGGGGGCTTGCTCTCCTCCTTCCCCTTCCCCTCCCCTTCCTCCTTCGCCTTCGCCTTCGCCTTGGCTTTCGCCTTGGCCTTGGTCATCTCCTTGCCCTCACCCGTCTCCTCGCCCTTGGGCGTCTCCTTCCCCCTCGTCTCCCCCTGCTCCTTTCCGTTCCCGGAGCTTTCGCCGGCCCCCGCCCCCTGCGCCGGGATCTCACCACCCCCCACGCACCAGCCCCACAGCCGCCACGCCCGTACGGTCAGCGCCGTCGGTACCCCGAACGCCGCCGTCCACGCCCCCGCCGCTCCCCCGGCCTGCCACCACACCGGGCCGAAGCGGGCCAGCGCGGACACGCCCAGGGGGCCACCCGAAACCACCGCGAGCAGGGCGAAGGCCGCCGCGCAGAGCGTCGCCGTCAGCAGCATGACCCCGCCGGTACGGACGGCCGACCAGCGCGCGGACACCGGCACGCCCGGCTCCCGCCGCCGCACCGCACGCCGCGCCACGAACCACCCCGCCGTCACCCCGGCCGCCACCGGCACCACCCCCGCCGCCCAGTTCAGCGGCGTCCCGGCACCCGCGTCCGGCACCGCCGCCAGCAGCGGGAACGGCGGCAGCAGCGGGGCCGGATCGGAGGCGAACGGGTGCACCACATGCCCGGCGCCGAGGAAGAAGCCGGGACCGAGGGCGTAGGACCCGGCCCACACCGCCGCGTTGGGGATCAGCGAGATGCCCAGCAGCAGCACCGCGAACCGGCCCGCCCACCCCTCCGTCAGCTGAAGGAAGGACACCCGCGCCGCCCCGCCGTGCCACACCAGCGACACCCCGAGCAGCAGTGCCCCGCCCCCGAAGAGGACCGCCATCGCGGCACCGGTGGCCCGTACGGCCGTACCCAGCCGGACGCGTGCGTCCTCGCCGAACACCAGCCGCCGCACCGGCGCCGGCAGCACCACCAGCACACGCAGCACCACCTCGCGCGGGCGGCCGTACGCCGACCACACCCCGGCCGCCGCCGAGGCCGCCGCGACCAGTGGCAGACAGACCGTCACCCAGAGCCACTCGGGTCGTAGTTCACCGCCCGAGCAGTACAGCGCGACCGCGCCGCCGACCCCGAGATAGCCGAGGACGACCCCGGTCAGCACCGTGCGCGCGGGAACGGGCGGCGGCCCGTCGGCGTCGGCGGGCGCGTCCACCGCGTCCCTGGCCGCCCGGTACACCCGCCACACGGGCAGCACCACCAGCAACAGCGGGGTCACCCCCATCGGCATGGGCGCGCCGGAGAGCGTGTCGGTGCGGACCAGTTCGACGCCGTGCGCCAGCAGCCACAGCGCGGCGGCGACATGCAGCGCGCCGCCCGGACCGTTGTCGGGGTACGGCGAGCTGACCCACAGCACCATCAGCAGCGCGGCGAACGAGGCGCAGCCGAGTCCGGCCGCGACGGCGCCGCCCAGGAGGCTCGCGCCCAGTCCGGGCTCCCGGTCCCGCATCCGGCTCATGAGGGGTGCCAGCGACGTTCGGTGAGCGGTCATCAGGTTCACGCGCGCCATGCTCCCAACGGCACACGCATTCCTCCCGCAACAGGCGAACCTCCGATGTGTCGCTCAATATATGTTTATGTTCTTTTTCGCACGGACGGGTGTACGGAAGGGCGTATGGTGACGAGGCAGATGACGCCGGCTCAGGCCTTCGACGCGCTGTACGCGTTCTGCGCCCCGGCCCTCGTACGGCAGACCTATCTGCTCACCGGGCGCCGCGAGCTGGCCCGCGAGGCCGTGGAACGGGCCTTCCAGGCGGCCTGGCAGCGCTGGCCCGAGGTGGCCCGGGACCGGGATCCGGCCGGCTGGGTGCGGTCGGTGGCGTACGACTGCGCGCTCTCGCCCTGGCACCGCTTCCGGCCCCGGTACCGGCACCCGGAGCCGCCACCGGCCCACCCGGCCGACCGTGCGCTGCTGCACGCCCTGCTGAAGCTGCCGCCGTCGTACCGGCGCACGCTCGTCCTCTACGACGGTGTGGGCCTCGGCCTGCCGGAGACGGCGGCGGAGACGGAGGCCAGCACACCGGCGGCCGCGCACCGGCTGACCCACGCCCGCGAGGAAGTGGCCGCCCGGCTGCCGGAACTGGCCGACCCCGCCGAGCTGCATCGCCGGCTGCTGGTGCTGGCCTCGACGGAGCGTTTGCGCGCGGCCGGGCCGGAGCCGGTGCGGCGCGAGGGCGAACGGCGGAACGTCTTCTGGACCCGGGCCGCGATCGCCTTCACGATGACGATCATCGGCGCGACGACACTCACGCTACGGACGGCGCCCACCCACTACGAGGCACCGATCGCTCCGGCCCAGGCCGTGGAGGGGGTTCCGCCGGTGGGGGTGACGGGGCCGCTGTCCAAGAAGGAACAGGCGCTGCGGGCGAAGCTGCGGGGCGCCGCCGCGAGGGGGCCGGAGAGACTGGCGCCGCAGCCGCGGTGAACGTCCGACGGCCCGCCGCCAGAAACGCCGGCAGGCCCGCCCCGGCGAACGGGACGGGCCTGCCGACCTGGATCTGAGAAGCTCAGCCGCCCAGGATCTCGCGGGCCAGCTTCGCCGTCTCGGTCGGGGTCTTGCCGACCTTGACGCCCGCGGCCTCGAGGGCCTCCTTCTTCGCCTGGGCGGTGCCGGACGAACCGGAGACGATGGCACCCGCGTGGCCCATCGTCTTGCCCTCGGGCGCGGTGAAGCCCGCGACGTAACCGACGACCGGCTTGGTCACGTTCTCCTTGATGAACGCCGCGGCGCGCTCCTCCGCGTCGCCACCGATCTCACCGATCATCACGATGAGCTCGGTCTCCGGGTCGTCCTGGAACGCGGCCAGGGCGTCGATGTGGGTGGAGCCGATGATCGGGTCACCACCGATGCCGACGGCCGTCGAGAAGCCGATGTCACGCAGCTCGTACATCATCTGGTACGTCAGCGTGCCGGACTTCGACACCAGGCCGATGCGGCCCGGCTTGGTGATGTCGCCCGGGATGATGCCGACGTTCGACTGGCCCGGGGTGATGATGCCGGGGCAGTTCGGGCCGATGATGCGGGTCTTGTTGCCCTTCTTGCCGGCGTACGCCCAGAAGGACGCCGTGTCGTGCACGGCGATGCCCTCGGTGATGACGACGGCCAGCGGGATCTCGGCGTCGATGGCCTCGACGACCGCGTCCTTGGTGAACTTCTCCGGCACGAAGATGACGGAGACGTTGGCGCCGGTGGCCTTGATGGCCTCCTCGACGGTGCCGAAGACGGGTACCTCGGTGCCGTCGAAGTCCACGGTGGTGCCCGCCTTGCGCGGGTTCACGCCGCCCACGACGTTGGTGCCGTCACCGAGCATGAGCTTGGTGTGCTTCATGCCCGTGGCGCCGGTCATGCCCTGGACGATGACCTTGCTGTCCTTGTTGAGCCAGATAGCCATGGTGTGTTGTGTCCTCGTCCTGAGTGCTTACTTGGCGGCGTGGGCCAGCTCGGCGGCCTTGTCGGCCGCGCCGTCCATGGTGTCGACGCGCTGGACCAGCGGGTGGTTGGCGTCGGTGAGGATCTGCCGGCCCAGCTCGGCGTTGTTGCCGTCGAGGCGGACGACCAGCGGCTTGGTGACGTTCTCGCCGCGGTCCTCGAGGAGCTTCAGGGCCTGCACGATGCCGTTGGCGACCTCGTCGCAGGCGGTGATGCCACCGAAGACGTTCACGAACACGGACTTGACGTCCGGGTCGCCCAGGATGATCTCCAGGCCGTTGGCCATGACCTGGGCGGAGGCGCCACCGCCGATGTCCAGGAAGTTGGCGGGCTTGACGCCACCGTGGTTCTCACCGGCGTAGGCGACGACGTCCAGGGTGCTCATGACGAGACCCGCGCCGTTGCCGATGATGCCGACCTCGCCGTCGAGCTTGACGTAGTTGAGGTTCTTCTCCTTGGCGGCGGCCTCGAGCGGGTTGGCCGCGGCCTTGTCGTGGAGCTCCTCGAAGTCGGGGTGACGGAACTCGGCGTTGTCGTCCAGGGAGACCTTGCCGTCGAGGGCGATGACCTCACCGGAGGCGACCTTGGCCAGCGGGTTCACCTCGACCAGGAGGGCGTCCTCCTTGATGAAGGTGTCCCACAGCTTGACGAGGACGTTGACGACCTTGTCCGCGACCTCGGCCGGGAACTTGGCGGCCTCGACGATCTCGCGGGCCTTGGCCTCGTCCACACCGTCGATCGGGTTGATCGGCGTCTTGGCGACGGCCTCGGGGCGGGTGGCCGCCACCTCCTCGATCTCCATGCCGCCCTCGACGGAGGCGATGGAGAGGAAGGTGCGGTTGGCACGGTCGAGGAGGAAGGAGACGTAGTACTCCTCGAGGATCTCCGGGGCCGTCTCGGCAATCATGACCTTGTGGACCGTGTGGCCCTTGATGTCCATGCCGAGGATGTCCGTCGCACGGGCGACGGCCTCGTCCGCGGAGGCAGCCAGCTTGACGCCACCGGCCTTACCGCGACCACCGACCTTCACCTGCGCCTTGACGACGGACTTGCCGCCCAGCCGCTCGGTGATCTCGCGCGCCGCCTCAGGCGTGTCGATGACTTCACCGGCCAGCACCGGTACATCGTGCTTGGCGAAGAGGTCCCTCGCCTGGTACTCGAACAGGTCCACGCGCTTCCGTCCCTATCAGTGATCTCGCGGTTCGTTGGATGCGTGGGCGTGCCGCGAAGGGCAACGTGACGTCCGCTTGTCACAAGGGGGGCGCACACGGTGTCCGAGCGCGCGGCATGTCCGTCTCGCAGGTTATCGCCGCTTGCGGGGGCTCCCTAAATCGAGGGTCACACCTGAGCGGTGATACCTGTCACATGATGCCGGGTTCCCTGACACGCCGTGCCGCAATCGCAGTGATGTGCGAGGCCTCACCGGGCTGGGGTTGACCCGGTGAGGCCTCTGGGGCGGCCCCGGCGGTGCCGGGGCCGGGGCGGTTGATCCCCACCCCAATGGGGACCACCCGCCCGTGCCGCGGGACGCCCGCCGGACGGGCCGACGGCATTCGGCCGTCCGGGTCCGGACACCCCGCGGAGCGGTGGGGGCACTCGGCCCTGTTGACCCTGCTACCCCTGGTACCAGATGCCCTGCGCGACGCCCCGCACGCCGTCCTGGGTCCCCTGGAAGCCCTGGAAGTCCTCGAGGTACGTCGGTTCGGCCGTACGGGTGACTCCTTCGGCCCCGCCGACGGCGTGCCCGGCGAGCGGACCGCCGCCCTCCCGGACCGTGCCCTGGAGGTCGTACGCGAAGCCCCCGGCCTGCCGGCCGACCGGCCCGGCCGCCCCGGCGACCCCGGCCGCGAAGGGCCCGGCCTCACCCGCGACACCGTGACCCAGCCCGCCCGCGCTCCCACCGACGCCGTCGGCCACGGGCAGCACGGTGCCGGTGACCTGGCGGGCTGCGGGCGCGATGGTGCCGGTCACCTGGTGAACGGTTCCGGTGGCGGTGCCGGTCACGTGGTGGACGGTTGCGGTGGCGGTGCCGGTCACCTGGTGAACGGTTCCGGTGGCGGTGGCGGCCGCCTGGTGCACGGCGCCGGTGGCGGTGCCGGCCGTCTGCTGCACGGCTCCTGTGGCGGTGCCGGTCACGTGATGGACGGTTCCGGTGGCGGTGTGCGTGGTCTGTGCGACCGCGCCGGTGGCGGTGTACGTGAGGGGTGCGGTCGCGCCCGTGACCCCGGCCGCGAAGGGCGGCACCTGGGCGGTCACGCCGCCGGCGAAGGCCCCGGTCTGCGTGGTCACGCCGTGCGCGAGCGGCGGTACGGTGCCGACGACATCGTCCGCGAAGGGCCGCACGTCGACGGTCACGCCGTAGCCGAGGGCGCCCGCGTCCGCGACGGCCTGCCCGGCGACCGGCACGACCCCGTGCACGGCGACGGAGGCCACCGGCGGCAGCACGGCGTCCGTGGCGTCCCACGCGACCCGTCCGCCCAGCCCGCCGGCGTACGCCGTCGTACCCGAGGCCACCGGCGCCACGTCACCCACGGCACCTGTGGCGACCCCGTGGACCCCGGACACGGCGCCCTGGGCGGTCACGTACGCGCCGGACGCGGCGGCCCCGGCCGTCCCGTACACACCCGGGGCGATGTCCGCGGCGGTCCCGTACGCCCCCGACACGGCGGCCTCGACGGTCCCGTACACACCCGACACGGCGCCCTCGGCGGAGCCCAGCGCCCCGGGGACCGCGCCTGCGGCAACCCCGTGCACGGCGGAGACCGTGTCCTCGACGGTCCCGTACACACCCGTCACCGCGTGCCCCGCCGTGCCCTGTACGCCCGTCACGGCCTGGCCGGCGACCGGCACCGCGCCGTTCACCGCCACGGAGACAACCGGCGGAACGACGGCGGCGGTGGTCTCGTCCACCACCGGCGCGACCGCGCCGGGCACGGCCCGGACCGTGCCGACGACCCGCTGCCCGGCACCCGTGGCCGTACCGGTGACATGCGCGGGCACACCCGCGACGGAGGCCTCCGCCGCACCGGTCGCCTCGGCGGCCGTACCGCGCCCGACGGCCGCGGCACCGGCGGTCCGCCCCTGCGCGCCGGCGACGGTCTGCCAGGCCGTCGTCCGTACGACGCCCTCGACGCCCCGCGCCTTCAGACGGGCGGCCGCCTGTGTGGCCTGGAGCTTGGTCTGGGCGGCGGCCAGGGCCTCCTCGACCTCGGGGGCGAAGGAGCCGAGCGGGCCGAAGAGGTAGTCGATCTCGTCCTGCGGAGTGACCTGGGGGACGGCCCGGGACGCGGTCGAGGCGGCGTGCGCGGCGGCGTGGGTGACACCGGCGACGGCGTGGGCCTGGTCGGCACGGCCGGTGACGTGCGTGCCGTCGGCCTGGACGCGAGCCTGGGCCTGCGTCTTACGGGCAGCCTGGGCGCCCTTGACGGCCTCGGCGCCCCGGATCTTCGCGGCGGCCGGGACCTTGGCGTCGACGTAGCGGCGGGCCTGGTCGGCGGTGCCGGTGGCGGTGGACGCCGTCGAGGTGAGCGAGGTGGAGGAGGCGGCCGGGGCTGCCGGGGTGGCCGCGGCGGCCGTGCCGGTCAGGCCGGAGACGGTGTCCCCGACGGTGTTCTGGACGCCGGAGACGGTGTCGTGGACGCCGCTGAGGACGCCGTCGACCGTCCCGGCCACGCTGTCGGTACCCGCGTCCGGCGCGGAGACGGAGGTGGCCGACAGCTCGTCGGCGCTGGCGACGGCCGAGCCGAGCGCCCACGCACCGGTGACACCGGCGGCTATCACGATCGAACGACGGATGTTCTTGTTCATTACGTGCGTCAAGTCCTCTGGAAACGGCCGTAAATGGCCGGGAACGGCTGGAATCGGCTAGGGGTGCCGTCCGGAGACCGCAGACCGCTGCACACCGGTCGCGGTGAACGCTTCGGAGGGTCCGGACGGGCGGGCAGACCTGTTCCGCCCCCGCGCGACAGGTCTGTGGCGGGGAGGTCGGCCCTGTTGCCTAGCCGGGGAAGACGGGGATGTCCCGGTGCCGTTCCCGGGTGCGGGGCGCGTCGACGCGCGCGGCGGAGCCGGGCGCGAGCCGCTGCGGCGCCCGGCCGTCGAGGGTGACGGCGTGCGCGTCGCCGTGGCGGGAGGCGCTGCCATCGGCGGCCTGCTTGCCGAGCACGCCGTCCGTGTCCCCGGTGGGCGCGGGCCGCCCGGGAACGCCCACGCCGGCGGTGCCGCGGTGCGCGAAGGTACGCGCCACGAGCTGCGGCTGCGGCTGCGGCTGCGGCGCGAGGGTGGCCTCGGGGCCGTACGGGACGACCGACGCAGGTGCGCCGACGGCAGTGCTACGGCCCTGGACGCGGGCGTGCCGCTCGTTCAGCTCCGCCGGGGCGGGCACCGCCGCACCGCCGTGCCCCTGCGGGCGGGGCGCCTCGGACTTCGGTCCCGGCGGCAGGGGTGCGGATACGTCCGGAACCCGGGGCTGGGGGAGGTCGGGCAGGGGCAGGGAGGGTGTCGAGGTCCCGGGCTTGTCGACGCCTTGGTCGGCCGCGGCCTCCAGGGGCCGCGAGACCGTGGTCACCGCGTCCTGTACGGGGGTGACGGCCTGTGCGGCGACCGTGTGAACGGGGGCTGCGAGCCGCTCGGCGACCGTGCGGACCGCCCGGGCCGGATCCTCACCCGCCGCCGTCCCACCGGACCGCGCCGACGTCACCTTCGCCGGTACCGAAGTCACCTCGGCCGGTACCGAGGTCACCTTCGCGGGCGCCGAGGTCACCTTCGCGGGCGCCGGGGTCTCGTCGGCCGCGTGCGCCTGTTCGCCACACAGGAAGCCCAGCGCGAACAGTCCGCCCACCAGCAGCACCAGTTGGAGCGTACGCCGCCCGGCCGCCGTACGCAGCACGCGCACGGTGGTACCAAGGAGGGCTGCTGGGAAGGTCAAGGAGCTGAACATCCTCGGCTCGGCAGGGCATGGGCTCCGCCGATCCTTGCACGGTCCGCCCGAGACCGCGCAACCCCCCTGTTACCGATGGGTAGTCATGTCCCTTTTCCCTCCTCTTTCGTGGCCGGAGTCACACGGTGTCCGGTATCGGCAACGGCCGCTTCTCCAACGCCGCGGCCATGACCTCGGGGAACAGATCGGGCGTGCACGCGAAGGCCGGTGCGCCGAGCGCCGCGAGCGCCGCCGCGTGCTCCCGGTCGTACGCGGGTGCGCCCTCGTCCGACAGCGCGAGCAGCGCCACGAACTGCACCCCGGACGCCTTCATCGCCGCCACCCGCTTGAGCATCTCGTCGCGTATGCCGCCCTCGTAGAGGTCGCTGATCAGCACGACCACGGTCTCGGCGGGCCGGGTGATCTGCGACTGGCAGTAGGCGAGCGCCCGGTTGATGTCCGTGCCGCCGCCGAGCTGTGTAGCGAAGAGGACGTCGACCGGGTCGTCCAGCTGGTCGGTGAGGTCGACCACCGCCGTGTCGAAGACGACCAGCCGGGTGCTGATCGACCGCATGGAGGCGAGGACCGCGCCGAACACGGACGCGTAGACCATGGACGCGGCCATGGACCCGGACTGGTCGATGCAGAGCACGACCTCCTTCTTCACCGACCGCGCGGCTCGCCCGTAGCCGACAAGCCGTTCCGGAACGACCGTGCGGTACTCGGGCAGATAGTGCTTGAGGTTGGCCGCGATGGTGCGGTTCCAGTCGATGTCGTGGTGGCGCGGACGGCTGATCCGCGCGCTGCGGTCGAGGGCGCCGGTGAGGGTGGCCCGCGTACGGTTCGCCAGCCGCTTCTCCAGGTCCTCCACAACCTTGCGCACGACCGCGCGTGCCGTCTCCTTCGTCGTCTCTGGCATCGCCTTGTTCAGCGAGAGCAGCGTGCCGACCAGGTGCACGTCCGCCTCCACCGCTTCCAGCATCTCCGGCTCCAGCAGCAGTGCGGCGAGGCCGAGCCGGTCGATGGCGTCGCGCTGCATGACCTGCACGACGGAGGACGGGAAGTACGTACGGATGTCCCCGAGCCAGCGCGCCACCGACGGCGCCGAGGCGCCGAGCCCCGCCGAACGGTCCCGCCCCGCCTGCGGCTTGTCCCCCTTCCCGTACAGCGCGGCGAGCGCACCGTCCATCGCCGCGTCCCGGCCGGACAGCGCACACCCGGTGCCGTCGGCCTGATCACCACCGAGCACCAGCCGCCAACGCCGCAACCGCTCCCGCGCCGTATCACTGACGTCCACCGGAGCCGACTGGCTCGTCATACCCCCACCCCCGCAAAGCTGTTGTCATCAGCAGTACCGCCCCCGCCCACTGCCCGCCTGTCAGGGCCACTCCGGTCCGCGTCGCGCTCGACCGGGCCACTCCCGGTCGAGCCACCGGCGGCCGGACCCTGCTCGGCCGGGCCGGGCTCGGGCTTCTGCCACACGGCCGCCTCGCCCCCGACTAGGCCACCCCGGGCCGGGTCACCGCCGACCGGATCCCGCTCGCCCACCCCTCGCATGGGCCCTTTCCACACGGCCGCCTGCCCCTCAGCCGAGCCACTCCCGGCCGGGCCACCGGCGGCCGAGCCCTGCTCGGCCGGATCGGGCTCGGGTATCTGCCGCGCCGCCGCCTGGCACCCGACTGGGCCACCCCGGGCCGGGCAACCGCCGACCGGATCCCGCTCGCCCACCCCTCGCATGGGCCCTTTCCACACGGCCGCCTGGCCCCCCACTGGGCCACTCCCGGTCGGGTCGCCGTCGGCCGGATGCCGTTCGGTCGGGCCGCGCTCGCCCGGTCCTCGCTGGGCCGGGTCGCGCTCGGCCGGGTGTTCCAGGCCGAGTAGCAGGCGCAGTACCGGCAGCACGGCGTCTGCGCGGTCGGTGTCCGGGTCGGCAGCGAAGCCGGGAGTCGCGGCGGTGTGGGCCGCCCGGCCGGCCGGGCCGTCTCCCGGTCCGCGCCGGACCAGTTCGCCGAGCGTTCTGCGCACCCCCGGCTCATACGCCGCGAACGTGCGGCGCAGCAACGGCAGTACGTCCGTGAATGCCTCCGCCGGCACCCCCGTCAGCCAGCTGTCCACCAGGCCGAGCAGCCGCTCGTCGTGCACCAGCAGCAGCCCGCCCGCGCCGCCGACGAACCCCTCGATCCACGCGGCCGCGTCGGCGGGCGGCGTCCCCGGTGACAGCGCGAGTCCCATCAGCCGCGCCGCCTCCTCAGGCCCCAGCTCACCGTCGTCCAGCAACAGCCGCACCGCCCGCCCCCGCAGCACACCGGGCACGGTGTCCCGCGACGACAACGTCCGGAGCACGCCCCGCCAGCGGTCCCGCAGATCGCCGTGTCCGGCACCAGCACTCTCCGCCGCGCCCCCACCCGCGCCGGCCAGTGTCTCCGTCAGCAGCCCAATCGCCGTATGCACGGCGTCCACATGGCCGCGCATCTCCTCCGCCGCGTCCGTGTCGAGCGCCGCACACGCCGGGGGCAGGCCGACGAAGACGCGTTCGGCGAGGCCCGCGGCGACGCCGGCCAGCGCACCGGTGTCGGTGCCACGCACGTCGCCGTAGCGCAGGGAGCGGACCAGAGCGGGCAGGGCCTGGGCGAGATGGCCGACGTCCGCATCGAGCGCGGCCCGGTCGGCGAGCACCCGCATGACGACCGGCAGGGCGTCCGGCAGACCGGCGAGCAGGCACTGCTCGGCAAGCGCGGTGACGTCGGCGAGGGTGCGCGCGGCCGTCGCGTCCGCCTCGGCCTTGGCCTGTGCCGCGGCCAGTACGGTCGTCCCCCACACGCCCGCCTCGGCCACCCGCACCGACAGCTCCGGCTCCCAGCGCAACCGCCAGGTCTCCCGGAATGTGCCCGTGCTCCCCCGTGACCGCGCGGGTTCGCCCCAGCCGACGCCGAGCAACCGCAGCCGGTGCAGCAGCCTGCTGCGGCCGGCGTCGGTGCCGCCCCGCAGGTCCAGCTCCAGTTCGCGCTCCAGCGCCTCCGGCTTGAGCCGCAGCGAACGCTGCTGCCGGGCCAGGTCCCGCTGGAGCGGCACCGCCGGCGCCGACTCCGGCACCTCGCCGAGGACGTCCCCTACCACCAACCGGTCGTGCACCAGCGCCAGCGGCACGTCCGAGCCTTCACCCATCACCGCGCGCACGGCATCGGTGGTCTCGCTCAGCCCGGGCAACGGGCGGCCACGCAACGCCGCCAGGGTCTCGGCGAGCCGGACGGCCTCGATGACATGGGCGGAGGACACGATCCGGTCCTCCTCACGCAGCAGCCGGGCCACCTTGGTCAGCCATCGCTCGACCGGCCGGTCGGGGGCGTGGAACAGATGGCCGTACCAGCCGGGCGAGTCGATCCCCGCGCCGTACCCGCTGGACCGGGCGAGCCTGCGGTGGGTCCAGGGCACCCAGGTCAGGTCGGCCCTGACCTTGGGCAGCCCCTTCAGCAGGGCCCGGTCGGCGGCGACGGTGGTCTTCTCCCGCAGCGCGGGCACGTGCCAGGCCCCGCAGACCACGGCCAACTCGTCCCCGAACTCCTTGCGTGCCGCGCGCAGCCGGAGCCGCATGTGCGCCTCACGGACCAGGTCCCGGGCGTGCCCGCCGGCACCGCACCGCTCGCGGAGTGCACCCATGGCCTCCTCCAGCGCGGCGAAGGGTGCGAAGGGGTCCCGCTCCCCCGGGCCCCGGTGCTCGACCACGTCCTCCCACCAGCGTTCGGGATCGTCGTATCCGGCGGCCTCGGCGAGCACGGCGAGCGGATCGATGCGTACCTGTTCGTCGCTGCTCTCAGTGGTGTCTCGTGCCTCATCGATGTCCTGCGGATCCGCGGCGGCCTCCTCGGGGCCCGATCCGGCGGGCGATCCGGGCTCGGCAGAGTCCGCCTCCGCATCCGCCTCAGTCTCCTTCTCCTTCTCCTTCTCCTTCTCCTTCTCCTTCTCCTTCTCCTTCTCCTTCTCCTTCTCCCAGGCGAGCGTGTGCGCGGCCGGGAGGTCGATGAAGTGGGCCGGGACGCCGTGCTCCAGGGCCCAGCGGATCGCCACCCATTCGGGGCTGAACTCGGCGAACGGCCAGAACGCCGAGCGGCCTGGCTCGTCCACGGCATGGGCGAGCAGGGCGACCGGGGGCCGCAGGTCGGGGTCGGCGGCGAGCGGGATCAGCGCGTCGGCCTCGGGCGGACCTTCGATCAGCACGGCGGTGGGCCGGGCGGTGTCCAGGGCGCTGCGCACCGCGCGGGCGGAGCCGGGGCCGTGGTGCCGCACGCCCAGCAGAAGCGGCCCGGAGTCGTAGGCCTTGGGCCAGCGGGTGTCGTCGTCGGTCATGCACTGACCTCCCGGCACGCGCGGTAGAAGTCCGTCCAGCCCTCGCGCTCGCGGACGACCGTCTCCAGATACTCCTGCCAGACGACCCGGTCGGCCGCCGGGTCGCGCACGACCGCCCCGAGGATGCCGGCGGCGATGTCGCCCGGGCGCAGCACGCCGTCGCCGAAGTGCGCGGACAGGGCGAGGCCGTTGGTGACGACGGAGATCGCCTCGGCCGTGGAGAGCGTGCCGCTGGGCGACTTCACCTTGGTGCGGCCGTCGGCGGTGATGCCGTCGCGCAGCTCACGGAAGACGGTCACGACCCGGCGGATCTCCTCGATGCCGTCGGGCGCGGCCGGCAGGTCTAGGGAGCGGCCGATCTGCTCGACCCGGCGGGTGACGATGTCGACCTCGGCGTCAGCGCTCTCCGGCAGCGGCAGCACCACGGTGTTGAAGCGGCGGCGCAGCGCGCTGGAGAGGTCGTTGACCCCTCTGTCCCGGTCGTTGGCCGTGGCGATGAGGTTGAATCCGCGGACCGCCTGGACCTCCTGGCCGAGCTCCGGAATGGGCAGGGTCTTCTCGGAAAGGATCGTGATCAGCGTGTCCTGGACGTCGGCCGGGATACGGGTCAGCTCCTCCACGCGGGCCGTCATGCCCTCGGCCATGGCTCGCATGACGGGACTGGGCACGAGGGCGTCGCGGCTAGGGCCGTGCGCGAGCAGCTGCGCGTAGTTCCAGCCGTAGCGGATCGCCTCCTCCGGGGTGCCGGCGGTGCCCTGCACCAGCAGGGTGGAGTCGCCGCTGACCGCTGCCGCCAGATGCTCCGACACCCAGGTCTTGGCGGTGCCGGGCACGCCGAGCAGGAGCAGGGCACGGTCGGTGGCGAGGGTGGTGACCGCGACCTCGACGATCCGGCGCGGGCCCACGTACTTGGGTGTGATCACCGTGCCGTCCGGCAGGGCGCCGCCGAGCAGATACGTCGCCACCGCCCACGGCGACAGCTTCCAGCGGGCCGGGCGCGGGCGGTCGTCCCGTGCGGCGAGTGCGGAGAGTTCGGCGGCGAAGGCGTGCTCGGCGTGCGGTCGGAGCGCCTGGGCGCTCTCGCTGCTGCTCGGTTGGGCTGTCGTCGGTCGCACGGACTCGGATGTGGCAGACGTGGCAGACATGGCAGGCATGGCAGACATGGCTGAGGCCCCCTCCAGCTCGGCCGGTTCGGATCTGGCATCCACCGTGCACCACGCCACTGACAATCGCCCTGACCTGCACAAACGCCCGCTCCGGACCGATTGTCAGTGGCGGGTCCTACCGTCGGAGACATGACTGAGCAGGGGGTGCGCTGGACTGCGGAACAGGTGCTGTCACTGGCGCCTGACGCCGCGTCACGCAAAGCGGGAGGAAAGCTCGGCACGGCCGGTCCGTGGTCCGAGGCGGGGAGCGGAGAAGGGACGGTGTGGGGGCTGTGCAGGGGCAGCGGCAGCAGGCCGTATCAGACGGTGGTCGACCTCGCGGGCGCGGCCGGTCCGGCGTACAAGTGCAGTTGCCCGAGCCGTAAATTCCCGTGCAAGCACGCGCTCGGACTGCTCCTGCTGTGGGCGGGCGGCGACAGCTCGGTGCCGGCGTCCGCCGAACCGCCGGACTGGGCCGAGCAGTGGCTCGCGGGCAGACGCACACGGGCCGAGAGCAAGCAGTCCCGGGACGGGGGGAGTTCGGGGGCCGGGTCCGCCGATCCCGAGGCGGCGCGGCGGCGGGCGGAGCGCCGGGCCGAGCGGGTCACCGCGGGGGCGACGGAGCTCGAGCAACGCCTCGCGGACCTGCTGCGCGGCGGCCTGGCCGCGGCCGAGCAGGCGGGGTACGGCCCATGGGACGAGACGGCCGCCCGCATGGTCGACGCGCAGGCACCCGGACTCGCGGCGCGTGTGCGGGAGTTGGCGGCCATCCCGGCGTCCGGAGCGGGCTGGCCTGCCCGGCTGCTGGAGGAGTGCGCGCTGCTGCACCTGCTCGACCAGGGCTGGCTGCGCCGCGACCGGCTGCCGGACGCCCTCGCGGCCGCGGTCCGCTCCCGGCTGGGCCTGCCCGCAGCGGCCGACGGTGCCCCGATCCGCGACCGCTGGCTGGTCCTCGCCCAGTACGACACGGTGGACCCGAAACTGACGACCCGCCGGATATGGCTGCACGGCGCCGCATCGGGCCGCACCCGGCTGCTGCTGTCCTACGGCGCGGCCGGCCGTGCTCCGGAGCTGTCCCTGCCGGTCGGCCTGGCCCTGGACGCGGAGCTGTCCGCCTATCCGGGGGCCGGCCAGTCCCGGTCCGCCCTGGGTGAGCGGTTCGCCCCACCCGCACCGGCCGTGTTCCGCCCACCGGGCACGACCACGGCCGAGGCGGCTGCCCGATACGGCGAGGCGCTGCGCGACGACCCCTGGCTGGAGTCGGTCCCGGTGACCCTGGACCGGGTGATACCGGTCCCGGACGGCGACCGGTGGCAACTGGCCGACGCCGACACGGACTCCGCCCTCCCGCTGACCCTGGCCGCCCGCTCCCGCCCCGGCCTGTGGCGCCTGGTCGCCCTCTCCGGCGGCACCCCGGTCACGGTCTTCGGCGAGTGCGGCCACCGCGGCTTCACCCCACTCACAGCCTGGCCGGAGCACACGGGCGAGCCAGTACCACTGTGCTGACCCCTCTACCGGGAAGGCGCCAACTCCTCCAGCCACACCCGAAGGAGGCGACACCGCAATGCCGACCACCAGCGGGAAAGGCACCGGCACGCTCAGGAACGCCGAGGCGGCGCCGCAGTGGCACCCGGCCGACCGGGCGAGCTCCGGCACTTTCGGAGACACCGGGGCGGTGCCGCAGGCGGACCGAGCCGCCGGCAAAGCACCGGCGCCCTCAGGGGCACCAAGGCCAAGCCGCAACGCAGGCCGACCCTTCGGAAAAGCCCCGGCCCCCATCCGACACTCGTAGGAAAGGGAACGCGATGAACGGGACGAGCCCGACCCGCCGGGACGCCGCGTCCTCGGCAAGCTCCTGGGAGGATCTGGTCACCACCGCTCTCCTCGGTACCGACCGGCGCCCCGCCGCGTACGCCGGGTCGGGCCGGGAGGCGCCCCTGGCGTTGCTCGACGAGGTCGCGGTGGCGACCGTACGGCGGCGGGCCGGGCTGCGGCCCGCGCGGGC
>NZ_JBSFGB010000039.1:0-83325 GCF_053596375.1 Streptomyces sp. NPDC001709
CGCACGCTCACGCAGCTCGGCAGGGTAAGGGGACGGACGGGCCATGACTCGATCCTCTCAGGGAATCGAGCCTCCATCAGACCCGGAGCGCTTCAGACATCGCTGAGCGGCGCTCGTACCCCAGCCTGGTGAGACCCCTGAGCGTCCTCTTCGGTAGAGTTTCAGACAAACGTCACTGCGGCCCGACGGGCTTCCGCTCCGCTCCGGTGGAGTTTCCGAAGGACATGCCCCCACCCGCACGAGCTACTTCGTGCTGTCTGGGGGCTGTCCTTGCTGTTCCGCGACTCTGCTGCCGCGGTCGCCGCCGAGATCCATGCTGGCTCACTCTTTCTCCGGCTCACCGACCAGTTCGTCCACATGCACGGTTACAAGCCCGGCGGATCCGAAATCCGCTCCTGGGAGAACAGCCTCCCCGTGCTGGCGAAGGCTCTGGTCGACTCCGGTCTCGGTCAGGTGGAAATGCTCCTCGAGTACGGGTTGCCTCTCACCAGCAAGCGCGCCGACGTGGTTCTCGCGGGAGTTCATCCGCGGACGCGGCAACCCTCCTACGTCGTGGTGGAACTCAAGCAGTGGAGCCAGGCGCAGCCCGAGGACGGGGACCCGTTGCGTTGCCGTGTCGACGCCTATAGGCAGCCCGTTTTGAATCCTATCGAGCAGGTGCGTGGCTACTGCGACTATCTGGTGGCATTCAACCGGGTTCTGGCCGAGCATCCGCACCGTGTCGCCGGCGTCTCCTATCTGCACAACGCCACCGAGTTCGGTGTCAGCGGCCTGTACGAGGTGGAGCAGAGCGAGCGTGGGCGGTTGTTCACCGCCGACCGCCGGGGAGAATTCCTCGAGTACCTGCGGTCGAAGTTGTCACCCGAGTCCGGTGCCTCGGCCGCCGACGAACTCGTGGCTGCCAAGGTGCAGCCGTCGAAGCAGCTGATCGCCGTGGCTGCCCAGGAAGTGCAGGAGCGCGAGCAGTTCGTCTTGCTTGATGAACAGCGCGTCGCCTACGAGACTGTACTCACCGCCGTTCGGCGAGCCCGGCAGGCGGATCACAAGGAAGTCGTCGTCGTCACCGGCGGGCCGGGCACCGGCAAGAGCGTCATCGCGCTCTCGCTCCTCGGAGAACTCTACAGGCGAGGCGTCGCGGCCCTGCACGCGACCGGATCACAGTCCTTCACCAAGACGATGCGCAAGGTCGCAGGTGCGCGCAGGCGTGAAGTGCAGGATCTTTTCAAGTACTTCAATAGTTTCATGACCGCCGAACGCAACGGCCTGGACGTCCTGATCTGTGACGAGGCCCACCGGATCCGGGAGACGTCGGCCAACCGGTACACGCGAGCCGAGCAGAGAACCGGCAAAGCACAGATCGACGAACTCATCGACGCGGCGCGTGTGCCCGTCTTTCTCCTGGATCAGCACCAAGTCGTCCGGCCCGGCGAGATGGGCACCGTGGAGGAGATCAAGACCGCGGCGGCGAGGAAAGGGCTGCAGTGCAGGGTCGTTTCTCTCGACAGCCAGTTCCGATGCGGCGGCAGTGACGCCTATCTGCGCTGGGTGCTCCGCCTGCTCGCCCTGGAACCCGGCGGAGCTGTCGAGTGGGAGCCCGACGGCAAGGTCGGACTCGAGGCCGTCGACAGTCCCGAACAACTGGAGGCGTTTCTCGCCGCACGCCGGGCCGAGGGGTACAGCGCTCGGATGTCGGCCGGCTATTGCTGGCCGTGGACGAAGAAGACACAGCCGGGCCAACCGCTCCCCGCCGATGTCACCATCGGCGAATGGGCCCGCCCCTGGAACGTCTTCGGTGAGCGTTCCGTGGCGGGCGCCCCACCCGCCGCCCTCTGGGCCACTGATCCGGCGGGCTTCGGCCAGGTGGGATGTGTCTACACCGCCCAGGGATTCGAGTATGACTGGAGCGGAGTCATTCTCGGCCCGGATCTGGTCTGGCGGGACGACCGCTGGGTCGTGGATCGCGCGGCCTCCAAGGACCCGGTCTTCAAGAAGTCCACGCCCGACGCCGACGTGGACCGGTTGATCCGCAACACCTACAAGGTCCTGCTGACCCGGGGAATGGTCGGAACAGTGATGTACTCCACGGATCCGGAGACTCGCGCCAAACTGCGGTCCCTCATCTATCCACGCGAGACCGCGACGGCCTCGGCCATGTGAGCAATTCGCCGTGAAACGCGGTCGTTTCCCGACAAGCCAACTGCTCCAGGGTTTCGAGGTATCCCCGAGCCTCGTCCAGCTGAAGCCCCGCCCGGCGGGCGGCGGACTGCGTCCGCAGCGCCTCGCTCTCCATGCCGTCGAGAATGCCTTGCAGGCGGGAAGCTTCGTCCAGCAGGGCCCGTTGCGGCGCGAGGGCCTCGAAAGCCGATATGTGCTCCCGCATGGTGGCAGCGGAACGCTGGAGCGCATCGGTGGCGACGGCAACCGCGTCCTTTCTTCGCCGCGCCTCCTCGGTGAGCTCATCGAGCAGGGCACCGTTCGCCAGGCGCTGCAAGGCCTGGTCGTAGGCCTCCGGGTCGTAGCCCGACAGCAGCTGGTCGAGGTCCCGCAGCCTGCTGAGAAGAGCGGAGTTCCGCAAAGCTATCAGCTCGGACTCCGCGGCCGCACGCCTGCTCTCCGTCTGTTCGAGGCGGGCACGCACCAGCAAGGGCAAGGCCACACGGGCGTCGTCCGCGACGGCGGCCAGATGGGGCGTTCCCACGCGGACCATCTCGCCTGGCTTCAGACCCGTCCTGGTCCGCACCGCGCCTTTCCACGGCATTGTCGACAGCGATGTTGGTCCCCGACACCAGAAGGACTCGTTGTCCCCTGGTCACCAGGTCGTCCAGGGCCCGCTTGAGCACCCTGGTCTTGCCAGTGCCGGGAGAGCCCCAGACCATGCGTATCCCGGGCGTGGTGCACGCGAGGTAGGCCTGGGCCTGTGCACCCTTGGAGCACCCCGCCCACGGCTGCGCCCGCAGACGGGGCGATCCGGTCGAGGCGGCCGGTGACGAGGTGCTCTGCGAGGCCCGGGTCGCCCATCGCGGTCAATGCCTGCTGGGGAGATGCTGTCGCCGGTGCGAGACACAGGTCGGTGAGGTCGTCCGGACTGATCGACTTCTCGTAGGTGGACCGGGCGTACCGTGATCGGTTTGGGCCGCCGGGTTGTCCAGGGCGCATCGGTGTATTTGGCGGCGTACTTTCGCAAGGTGACGGAATCTGATCCGCTCGGTGGGACCCCTGGGTCGGTCGCTTGCCGCGCCATCGCTGATTGCGTTCATAAAGAAACCGCCCGCCCCGCCACCTTTCACATCCCCGAAACGTGATCGCCCCGTTCGCTCAGGGAACGCGATCTACCGTGGAAGGCACATCCCGCAGCCCGGCCACCGTCGTCCGAAGGCCCACCCCGCCCTCGTATGGACAGGAGCCCCGTGTCCCGGCCCGCCGCACCCCCCTGGCTTGCCCATGCCCTGCTCGCGCAGCGTGGTCCCGTGCCCTGGAGCGCGATGGTCCGGGGTGCGCTTGCCGCCGGGCCGTTGCTGCTTGCCGGGGTCGGCACGGGACACATCGCCCCCGGTGTGCTCGCCGCCATCGGTGCGATGCTCGCCGGTATCAACGACCGGCCCGGCAGCCGGCGGGCCGCCGTCAGGCGGCTCGGAGTGCCCGCGCTGGCCGGTGCCCTCGGGCTGCTCATGGGCACGTGTGCCGGGCAGGGGCTGGCCGCCGTACCGCTGACCCTGGCGCTCACCGGGCTCGGGCTGGTCGCCGGCGGGGTCAGCGCGGTCGGGCCCGTCGCCTCCGCCGCGGGGACGCAGCTGCTCGTCGGCGCCGCGATCGGCGCCGGGATGCCCGCGGCCGAGAGCGGCTGGCACCGAGCCCTCGCCTTCCTCGCCGGGGCCGGCTGGCTGCTGGTGCTGCGGCTCGCCCTGCCCACGCCCGGTTCGCTCGCCGGGGATTTCCGGTTCGACGGGGAGCGGGCGGCGGTCGCCGCGGTGTACGACGCCGTCGCCGCGCTGGTCGAGGCCGTGGGCGGGGCGCATGCCACCGCCCGGCGGGCCGCGCTCACGGCCGCCCTCGATCACGCCCAGGACGCCCTCGCCGGGCCCCGGCTGCGCCGGTACGCCAGTTCCGCCGCCGAGCGCCGGCTGCACGCCCAGTACGCGGCCGCCCTGCCCCTCGCCGAGGCCGCCACCGCCCTGTTCTGGACCGGGGAGCCGGTCTCGGCGCGGGCCGCGCAAGGGCCCCGGCGACTCGCCGCGGCGGTCCGGGGCAACACCGGCACCGGCCCGCTGCCCGCTCCCCACCGGTCCGCCCCCGCCCTGCGCGCTCTCGACGACGCCCTGCTGCGCGCCGCCGAGGCCTTCGACCGGGCCGAGGACGCACATCAGCGGCCACCCACCCGGCGCCGGGATGTGCGACACGCCGTCCGCGCCGCGTTCGGCACCGGCGGGCGCGAGTACGGGCTGCGAGTGGCCCTCTGCTTCGGGGCCAGCGCCGCCATCGCGCAGGCCCTGCACCACACCCGCTGGTACGGCCAGCACCAGCACTGGTACTGGCTGCCCGCCACCGCCGTCTTCCTGGTCAAGCCCGACCTCGGGCCGCTCGCCTCCCGGGTGCTGTGCCGGGCCGCCGGGACCGTGCTGGGCGCCCTGGTGTTCGCCGGGTTCGCCGCGCTGCTGCCACGGCCGGAGGGGCTGATCGCGCTGGTCGCGGTCTGCGGGGCGCTCGTGCCGGTCGCCACCCGGCACTTCGCCGCCCTGACCGCCGTCGTGACCGTCCTCGTCCTCGCCCTGGTCATGGCCGGCGGCGAGCCGCAGGCCTCCGTCAGCCGGATCGGCGAGACCCTGCTCGCGTGCGCGCTCGTGCTGGTCGTCGGGCATCTGCCGATGCCGGGGGAGCGCGGCGGCGCAGTACGGGCCCGGCTCGCCACGGCCGGGAGCGCCGCGCACGCCTACCTCGCGCACGTCCTCGGCGAGTCCGGCGACCGCGCCGAGCGGTGGGCACTGCGCCGGGAGGCCTACCGCACCCTCGCCGAGGCCCGCACCGCCATCGCCCTCGCCGCCGCCGAACTTCCTTCGCTGGCCCGGCATTCGGCGGGAGCCGACGAGATCGTCGCCACCCTCGAACGGCTCGTGGACACCACCACCGCCTGCGCCGTCCACCTCGACACCTCCGGCCACCTCGCAACCCGGCACCTGGACCGACTCGCCGATCTGCTCGCCGAGTTCGACGAGGGCCGGGAGCGGACGGCGCTACGGCTGCCCGAGCTGCCTCTCGCCGGGTGAGCCCACTCGTTACTGACTACCTGTCAATTAACTTCTGAATCAGGGCGAGTCAACCCGCGGGCGCGCGCCTGCGTCCCTGAGAAAGATCCACGAGAAAGATCCACGAGAAAGATCCATGTTCCCCCCGCCCTAGGAGAGGTTCATGTCCCGACTCACTCGTCTCAGACTCGCGAGCGGCGCCGCCACGGCCGTCGTCGCCGCCGTGGTGCTCGCGGCGTCGCCCGCGTCCGCCGGTGAACCGACCGTGTCCCAGCCGCACATCGTCGCCCACTTCGACCTCGCGGCCGGACAGACGCCGGAGAACATCGCGGTCGAGCCCGACGGCTCGGCCGACCTGACCTTCGCCGGCGCCCGGCAGGTCGCCCACGTCACCCCGGACGGGCACACGACGATCCGCGCGACCCTGCCCGACGAGCCGAACGCCAACACCCCCAACCTGAAGGCCGCGACCGTCTTCGGCATCGCCCGCGCCCACGACGGCACGCTCTACGTCGACTACGCCACCGGCACCGACAAGACCGGCATCTGGCGCATCGCCCCCGACGGCGGCGCGCCCCGGCAGATCGCGCAACTGCCCGCGACCGCGCTGCCCAACGGCCTCGCCCTCGACGAACGCCACGGGGTGCTCTACGCCGCCGACTCGGTGCAGGGGGTGGTGTGGCGGGTTCCGCAGGCCGGGGGTGCGCCGACCGTGTGGGCCAAGGACACCGCCCTCACCCCGGTGCCCGTCACCGGCGCGGGTTTCGGCGCCAACGGCGTCAAGGTCCACGGCGGCGCCGTATGGGTGTCCAACAGCGACCGGGGGACGCTGTCGCGCATTCCCGTACGGCCGAACGGCTCCGCGGGGCCGGTCGAGAACCGGGCCACCGGCCTCGACCACATCGACGACTTCACGTTCGCCACACCGTACGGCGACACCGTCCTCGCCGCCCTGATCGGTGACAACGAGCTCGTCGAGGTGCACCCCGACGGCACCCACACCGCCGTCCTCACGCAGGCGGACGGGCTGTCCAACCCGACCTCCGTGGCCGTACACGACGGGACGGTCTACGTCGACAGCGCCGCGTACTTCACCAAGCAGGACCCGAATCTGCTGCTGGCTCACCTGAGCTGCGAACTCGGGCGCTGACCGGACCGGCGGCGGGGCGGACCGGCTCGGGCCTTCGGCCGGGTCCGCCCCGCCGCTCCCGCGGCCGCGCCCTTCCCGTGGCAGAGCGGTGACCGGATGCGCGGTTCGGCGCACGCGAGGTGACGACCGCGTCGTACGTTGGCGTGATGACCGAGTCTCCCGCCGACCTCATCATCACCGGATGCACCGTTCTGGAGCACGACGAGGACGGGCGGGAGGAACGGATCGGGTTCCGCCGGGACGCGGCGATCGTCGTACGGGACCGGGTCATCGAGTCCGTCACCAGTGCCGCGTCCGTGCGGGAGCTGCCCGCCGTGGAGCGGATCGAGGCGCACGGGCAGGTCGCCATGCCGGGGCTGATCAACTGCCACACGCACGCCCCGATGGTGGTCCTGCGCGGTCTCGCCGAGGACCTGCCCGTCGAGGAGTGGTTCAACGACGTCGTGTGGCCGGTCGAGTCCAACCTCACCGCTCATGACGTGGAGTTGGGCGCGTGGCTCGCCTGCGCCGAGATGATCCGGGCCGGGGTGACCTGCTTCGCCGACCACTACTTCCACATGGACACCGTCGCCGCCGTCGTCGCGGAGTGCGGTCTGCGCGCCCACCTCGGCGAGGCCTACTTCTCCAGTGAGGGCCCCGAAGGGCGGGAGCGGTCGGCCGGGTTCGCCCTGCGCCACCGGGGCAGCGCCGACGGCCGTATCACCACCGCCCTCGCCCCGCACGCGCCCTACACCGTCACCGGCACCGACCTCGCCGCCACCGCCGAACTCGCCCGCCGGCACGGTCTGCCCGTCCACATCCACGCCGCCGAGAACCGCGACCAGACCGACACCAGCCTGGCCCGGCACGGCCTCACCCCCATCGAGATCCTGGACCGCGCCGGATTCCTCGACACCGACCTGCTCATCGCCCACGGCACCGGCATCGTGGAGCGCGACCTCGCGCTGCTGGCCCGCACGGGCGGCCGTACCGCGGTGGCGACCGCGCCCCGCGGCTACCTCAAGTTCGCCTGGCCGGACACCACTCCGCTACGGGCCCTGCGCGCGGCCGGTGTCCCCGTCGGCCTCGCCACGGACGGCGCCGCCTCCAACAACTCCCTCGACGTCTGGGAGACGATGGCGCTGACCTCACTGATCCAGAAGTCGGCCGAAGGCGATCCACGCTGGCTGACCTCGCGTCAGGCCCTGCACCACGCCACGCTCCAGAGCGCCCGCGCGGTCGGCCTCGCGGGCAGCGCGGGCACCCTCGCGCCCGGCCGGCGCGCCGACATCATCCTGGTCGACCTCACCGGCCCGCACACCCAGCCCGTCCACGACCTCGCCGCCACCCTCGTCCACAGCGCACGCTCGTCGGACGTCCGCACGACGGTGGTCGACGGCCGGGTCCTGATGCGGGACCGGCACCTTCTCACCGTCGATGTGCCCTCCGTCGTACGGGAGCTGGAGCAGCGGCTGCCCGCGCTGACCGACCGGAGTCATGGGCGGCGCATCCAGGAGTACGGCGCCTGATCCCGTGGGCGGAGCGACCGGCCGCGACGGACCCGCAGGCGAACGACGGCCTCTCACGGCGCCCCGGCGGAGCGCCTAGGCTGCGGATCATGGATCTCGCGGACGGGCTCATCGACCACCCCTACGACGTCTACCGGCGCCTGCGCGACAGCGCGCCCGTGCATCGCATCACCGGACCCGACGGCACCCCCGCCTGGCTCGTCACCCGGTACGACGACGTCCGGGCCGCCCTCGCCGACCCACGGCTCTCGCTCGACAAACGGCACGCCACGGCGGGCACGTACAAGGGGCTCTCCCTGCCGCCCGCTCTCGACGCCAACCTCCTCAACATGGACCCGCCCGACCACACCCGCATCCGGCGCCTGGTCGGCCGCGCCTTCACCCCGCGCCGCGTCCATCAACTGCGCGAGCCCATCCGCCGTACCGCCGACCGGCTGCTGGACGCGCTCGGCTCGCACGGCACCACGGACCTGATCGCCTCCTACGCCGCCCCGCTGCCCATCACCGTCATCTGCGACCTGCTCGGCATCCCGCAGGAGGACCGGCTGGACTTCCGGCAGTGGACCGACACCCTCACGGCCCCCGACCCGGCCCGCCCGGGCGCCTCGAAGGAGGCGATGGCGGCGATGCTCGGCTTCCTCACCCGCCTCCTCGCCGCCAAGCGCGCCGAACCCGCCGACGACCTCCTGTCCGACCTGATCGCCGTACGCGACGAGGGCGACCGGCTCAGCGAGGACGAGCTGATGTCCCTGGCCTTCATCATCCTCTTCGCCGGATACGAGAACACGGTCCAGCTCATCGGCAACGCCGTGCTCGCCCTCCTCCAGCACCCCGACCAGCTCGCCGCCCTGCGCGAGGACCCGGCACACATCCCGGCCGCCGTCGAGGAATTCGCCCGCTACGACGGTCCCGCGCCGCTCGGCATCCGTCGCTTCCCGGTGGAGGACGTGACCATAGCCGGTGTCACCATCCCGGCGGGGGAGACCGTCCTGGTGTCCCTGTCCGCCGCCAACCGCGACCCCGCCCGCTTCCCCGACCCCGACCGCCTCGACCTCTCCCGTGACGCCGCCGGACATCTCGCCCTAGGTCACGGCATCCACTACTGCCTCGGCGCGCCCCTGGCCCGCGCGGAGACGGAGATCGCCCTGGCCGCGCTGCTGGAGCGGTTCCCCGAGCTGGCGCTGGGTGACGCGGAGTTGAGCCGGCGTCCGTCCCTGCGTGCGCGCGGGCTGCTGGCCCTGCCGGTGCGGTACTGAGCGCCGCGCCTGCGGAATCTGCGTCACGACGAGTACGGGTATTGACACGGAGAGTCCGATTCATTTCACAAAGTGAACGGATCCTCACGGTCCGCGCCGAAAGGGTGTAGGTAATGTCTCAGTCCCGTCGTTGAGCGAGGCGTTTCCCTTCCCCGGGGCGTTAACTCCTATCAGTACGACGCTCTCTGGAGGTGCGAGACGGTGAACGGGCGAACGGTGCTCGAACGCTTTCCCGCCGGTGGTCCGCGGGGATCCTGGCCCGCTGAGGAGTTCGCGCGGGCACGGCGTCTGGAAGGCCTGCCGGCCGAGGTCGTCATGGACCTCGCCACGGACACGTTCCTGGTGATCGTGCGGAGCGGCGACGCGGCGGAGTGAGCCGGCTCAGGTCGGCCGCGGCGCCGGTACCCGCACCGTGAACTGTTCCGCCTGCAGCGCGTACAGCTCCGCGTAGACACCGCCCCTGGCCAGCAGCTCCTCAGGCGTGCCGGACTCCACCAGCCGCCCGTGCTCCAGCACGTGCACCAGGTCGGCGTGCCGCACCGAGGCCAGCCGGTGGGTGATCAGTACGACCGTCTGCCCGCTGCCGGCCAGCGCCCGGATCTTCTCGAACACCTCCAGCTCGGCCCGCGCGTCCAGCGCGGCCGTCGGCTCGTCCACGATCAGCACCCGCCCGCGCCGGTACGCCGCCCGGGCGATGCCGAGCCGCTGCCACTGGCCGCCGGACAGCTCGTGCCCGCCGCTGAAGTCGCGGGCCAGCAGGGTGTCCAGACCGTGCGGCAGATCCGCGACCACCTCCTCGGCGCCCGCCTCGCTGATCGCCGCGGTCAGGCGTTCCTCGGTCATGGGCGCGGCGGAGCGGCCGACGGCGACGTTCACCCGGGCGGTGAACGGCCAGCGCTTGAAGTCCTGGGCCACCATCGCGATGCGCTCGGCGAGCAGCCGCCGGTCGGCCCGCGCCGCGTCGACGCCGTCCCACAGGATCCGGCCCCGGTCCGGGGTGTACAGGCCCGCGAGCAGTTTGACCAGCGTGGACTTGCCCGAGCCGTTCTCGCCGACGAGCGCGATGATCCGGCCGAGGGGCAACGTGAGGGTGACGTCGTCCAGCGCGGGACGGGCCGCGTCACCCGGATAGCCGAAGGTGACGTGCTCGAACCGGATCTCCTTCGGATCCTCCGGCAGGGCCTCGCCGCCCGCCGGGATGGCCCGCTCGGCCGCTTCCGCGTACAGCCGCTGCAGATCCCCCACGAACAGGGCCTCCTCGTGCAGCTGGTTGATCTCCAGCACCAGCGTGTCCAGGCTCGACGCACCCGTGCGGATCGCGATCACCGCCGTACCGGCCACCGACAGGGCCATCGCGCCGGCCAGCAGCAGCGCGCCCAGCGTGGCGTAGGTCGCGAGGGTGGCGAGGCCCGTCCAGCCCGCCGCGATGAGGCCGGTCCGGGCGGCGAGCCGGGACAGCCGGGCCTGTTCCGCCTCCGCCGTCTCCGACATGGACCGGAAGTGGCGCAGCAGGAACGGGCCGACGCCGTGCACCCGGATCTCCGGGGCCGCGGCGGGTTCGGTGAGCAGGTGGCTGATCAGCCGGCTGGCGCGGGCGTGCTGCACCCAGACGTGGAAGGACTCGTAGCGGCGCCGGGCGTTGGTCAGTGCGCTCCAGGCGCTGGGCAGGGTCATGGTGACCAGCAGCGGTAGCAGCACTGGATGCAGCACGGCCAGCACGCCCGCGGCCGCGATCAGCGAGATCAGCGCGCCGATCACCCGGGTGCCGTAGGAGATCATGCGGCGCGCGGACTCGGCGCCGTACTGGGCGGTGTCCAGCAGTTTGTGGAAGGCGTGGTCCTCGATCGCGGCCAGCTCCACATTCGCCGCCCGCTCCAGGTACAGCTCGGTCGCCACCCGCTCCACCTTGGGTTCCAGCCGCCCGGTGGCGTAGGTGGAGGCCGCCCGCAGCAGGACGGCCACGAGCGATACGGCGGCCATGGTGAGCAGGGCGGGGGCGGCCGCGCGTAGTCGCTGCCCGATGTCCGTGCCGGTCAGCAGCCTGCCGAGCGCGCTGTTGACGGCCAGCAGGCTCACCGCCTGGGCGCCGCCGCGGACCGCCTCGGCGGCCAGGACGATTCGCGCGGCCCGGGCGTCGGCCTGCAGGGCCAAGCGGAGGCTGGACGCGAGCATGCCGGGCAGCCGGACCAGCATCGCGCGAAAGCTCAACTTCAGGATGGCGTCCTCGTGCTCGCTCCAGCCCTTGTCGTAGCGCAGCGGCCCACCGAACAGCAGCCGCTCCGACGCGGACACCGCGGGCTCGGGCGTCCCCCGTTTCTTCCCCACGCTGACCTCCCGGACCGTGACGGAAGGGCCACTATGTCCGGGCGTACGGGTGGTGGGGCAGGGCGCGTGGGGGAGTGCGGGGGGAGCGAAAGGGGGCGTGCCGTGAGCATTCGCGGAGGGGGCAGCGCATCAGCCGATTGAGGGGCAGCCGTCTCAGGGGCGCGGGGCCATGTCTTGTGTGTGGCTGTCGCTGCGACGGTGCGACCAGCCGCGGACCAGCCGCAGCCGCCTATGTGACGGAACCCGGCACCCCGGTGGGCGTCACGGTCGAGGCGAGCGCAGAGACCAGTCCGGGGTCGTCCCGGTCGCCCGGCACAGCGCCAGGTACAGCGGGATCGGCGGGGTGTACGGCACCGTGCCGTCCGGGCGGTGGATGAGCCGGGCGGTGCCGGTGATCAGGGCGCCGGGGGCGTAGTGGGCCGGGGACGGCCAGGGCAGGGCGTAGTCGGAGTCCGACGGAACGATCCACCACCAGCGGTCGCCGTCGGTGTACACACAGCCCAGCCGCGGCAGCCGGGGTACGACGAGCGGACCGAGCCGGTCGGGCACGGCCACGGCGTCCCAGCCGAGCGGCGCGGTCATCCCCTCCGGCACCGTCAGCCGGCGGGGCCCATCCGGGACGGACCTGCGACGCTGCAGCCGCACGAGCGTGTCGAGCCCGAGGCCCTGGCCGACGGCACGGCTCCGGAAGGGGGCACCGACGCTGCGCGGGTCGGCGCCGGGAGTGCTGCAGGGGCCTGCGCCGATGGACTCGGGCCGGCTGGGGTGGGTGGGGCTGTCCTGGCCTGCGCCGATTGCCTCGGGTCGGCCGGTGTGGGTGGGGCCGTGCCGGTCCCAGTTGCTGACGTTGGGTCGGCTGGAGTTTGTGGGGCTGTCGTGGCCTGTGCTGATTGCCTGGGGTCGGCCGGGACGGGTGAGGTCGTGCCGGTCCGAGTCGCTGACGTTGGGTCGGCTGGAGTTTGTGGGGCTGTCGTGGCCTGTGCCGATTGCCTCGGCCCGACCGGTGCGGGTGGGGTCGTGCCGGTCCAAGCCGGCGACCTCGGACCGGCCGGAGTTCGTGGCGCTGTCCTGGCCCCCGCCGATGATGTCGGGCGTATCGGAGTGGGTCGGGTCGGGCTGGGCCGAGTCGGACAGGTGGTGGTGCCGGTCGGAGTCGTGGCCGGCGGTCACGGGCGCTCCCCGGCGCGGCGCTGCTCGGGGGCCCGGTGCAGAGGCTGGTGCGGGGGCCGGTCCAGGGTGCGGTGCCGGTGCTGTTCCGGCGCCCCATGACGGCGCTGCTGTTCCGGCGTCTGGTGTGGCGGTCGCCCCGAGGCCCCGTGCCGGCCCTCCGGCGACTCGTCCTCGCCGGAGTCGTCCGGGCGGCCCGGCTTGGGGCGGGCACCCCAGCCCAGGTCGTTGCACGGACCGGCGGTGTCGTGGGCGACGTCGCTCTGGCGGGCCAGCTCGGCCCAGACCAGCAGCCCGAGCCCGTGTTCCTGCGCACCCCAGGCCCGGCACAGCGCGTCGACGAGAAGCAATCCCCTCCCGTGTTCCTCGTCGGGCCGCTGCGGTGACGGGTGGGGTTCGCCGGGGGCACAGCCCTCGTCGCGTACGGCGATGCGCACGGTGTCGTCGTGGTCGTGCAGCTCGCACACGACACGACTGCTCGCGGTGTGCACGATCGCGTTGGTGACCAGCTCGGATATGACCAGGGCCGCGCTGTCGCAGGTGTCCGCGCACACCGACCAGCCGGTCAGCCGGGCATGCGCCAGACGTCTTGCCTGTGCGACGGAACCCGGACGTGCGGCCAGCTCGAAACGGAACCGGCGCCCGGCAGCGCCCCACTGAGGGACTGCTCCGGTGGTGGCACCGAGACCGGGACGGTCTGCGGCGGCGTCTGTTCCTAAGGGCGCGGACGGAATCACGCTTGCCACTATCTCCCCGCCGTGAACACTTGGCAAGGGCCACTCTGAAAATTGCAGAGTGCTGTGTGACTCGGTCAGAGGCCGTGGCACACTGCTCGCAACAGCACGTCGAGCGGCGCCAATTGGGGTCATCGGAGATCCGATCCGGTCTTCGAATGCATCTTCGAACGGCGCCGCAGGGCTGTCGGGAAACAGTGCGGTGGAGCTTTCGGCAGAGGCTTCTACGGAGCTCGCGATGGGGCATTCGGTGGGGCTTTCGGTGGGGCTTTCGATGGAGGTGGGAGCGTGAGCGAACCGCGGTCCGCGCCGACGGTGGGCCAGGTGGTCCTCGGCAGGCGCCTGTTGGACCTGCGGGAACGCGCCGGACTGAAGCGCGAGGACGCCGCCCGCGTCCTGCGCGTCGCACCCGCCACCGTCCGCCGCATGGAGATGGCCGAGGTCGCCCTCAAGATCCCGTACCTGCAACTGCTGCTGAAGGCCTACGGCGTTCCCGACGACGAAACCGAACTCTTCGTCCAGCTCGCCGAGGAGGCCAACAGACCCGGCTGGTGGCAGCGCTTCCACGACATCCTCCCCGGCTGGTTCTCGATGTACGTCAGCCTGGAGGGCGCGGCGAGCCTCATCCGCTCCTACGAGCCGCACTTCGTCCCCGGCCTGCTCCAGACCGAGGACTACGCGCGCGGAGTACTCAAGTCCGGTGCCATCGGCCAGACCAGCCCGGACGACATCGAACGGCACGTCGCCCTGCGCATGGAGCGCCAGCAACTGCTCACCCGTCCCGACGCCCCACGCTTCTGGGCGGTGATGGACGAGACCGCCCTGCGCCGCCCGGTCGGCCCTCCGGAGGTGATGCGCGCGCAGATCGACAAGTTGCTCGAGGCCACGAAGCTGCCCCATGTGACGCTCCAGGTCGCCCCGTTCGCGAGCGGGCCGCACCCGGGGACGTACGGGCCCTTCGTGCTGTTCCGATTCGCCATGCCGGAGCTGCCGGACATGGTTTACAGCGAGTACCTGACCGGCGCCGTCTACCTGGACGCGCGCACCGAGGTGGCGACCCACCTCGAGGTCATGGACCGCATGGCGGCGCAGGCCGCTACGGCACAACGCACGAAGGAGATCCTCCGGGATCTCCGCAAGGAGCTGTGAATGGATCGCATCGAGCCGCGCGGCCACGTCTACAACGGCATGCCCGCGCGGGAGCTGGGCAGCGAGGGCTGGCACAAGCCCTGGAGCGGCGGCAACGGCGGAAACTGCCTGGAGGCGATGAAGCTGGCCGACGGACGGATCGCGGTACGCCAGTCCACCGACCCGGACGGCCCGGCGCTGATCTACACCGCGGACGAGATGACCGCGTTCATCGAGGGCGCCAAGGCGGGTGAGGCCGACTTCCTGCTGTCCTGATCCGGACCATGTGCTGATTCTCGCTCAACTTCCTAATTTTGGCGCCGACTTGATCATTCAGTACGTCGGACGCTTATGGAGCGCCGCACGACAGGGCAGGACCCGACAGTCGTGGCGGTCGACACGGGGCGGTGGCGCGCAAGCGGTAGGGGCGCGCGGCGTTGGAGGCGCTGTGCGCGGGCAGGCGCGCGGTTACGTCACCGCCGCCGGCCCCGATCTCCGAACCGCCACTCCTCACCCCGGAGGCAGCACCCCGCACAGCGTCTCCAACGCCGCGCCGTAGGCGTGTTCGGCGGCGGCCGCGTACCCCACCACCAGTCCGTCACCCACCGTCGCCCCCGCCTGCGCCTCCGGATGCCGGAACGCGGCGAGTCCGTCCAGGGCGAGGCCCTGCCACGCGGCGGCCTTCACCGTGGACCGCTCGGTGCCGGGCGGCAGCCGCAGCACCGCGTGCAGCCCGGCCGCGATGCCCGTCACCTCGACGTGCGGCGCGTGCGCGGCGAGCGCGGCGACGAGCCGGTCACGCCGGCGCCGGTAGCGCTGCCGCATACGCCGCACATGACGGTCGTACGACCCGGAGACGAGGAACTCCGCCAGGGCCAGCTGGTCCAGGACGCTCGCCCAGCCCTCCCGCTCGCCCTTCGCTGCGAGCACCGGCTCGACGTACCGCTCGGGCAGGACCATCCAGCCCAGCCGCAGTGCCGGGGACAGGCTCTTGCTGACCGACCCGAGATGGATCACCCGCTCCGGATCGAGGCCCTGGAGCGCGCCGACGGGTGTAGGTCCAACACCCTGGGACCTCACCGGTAGCGGGCCGAACCCGCAGGTCACAAGGGGTAGGACATGGCAACGGCCACCCTGACTCGCTCCGCATGGCAAGGCTCGCGCCCTAACAGCGGTATGGAAACGACCACCCAAAACGGGGTCTGCGCGTGCCACGGTCGCCCGTGGGTGGATCTCCTGCTACGTAAGTCCAAGATCGTGCGCGAGGGCGAGCGCGCGTTGTCCATCCGTGCACAGGAAGACCGGGGCCGCGCGTGGGCCGACGAACACGGGTACTGCGTTCGTAAGGTCTGGAAAGAGAACCTGTCCGCTTGGTCCGACGTGCAGCGCCCCAAGTACGACGCTGCCATGTCCGCCGTGCTGAACGGTGAGGTTCCGTGCCTGTGGGTGTACGCGCTCGACCGGTTCAGCCGTAAGGGCGCGGAAGCGGTGGTACCGATCCTCGGCAAAGCCCGCGTGATCTTCGATTACGAGCGGCTTGACTCGATGGACGAGCGCGACCGCCGATGGATCATCGACCGTGCCGAGAACGCCCGCGAGTACTCGCAGCGTCTCTCGTACAACGTGCGGACCACGAAGGGTAAGCAGCGCAACGAGGGACGTTGGCTCGCAAAGGCTCCGTTCGGCCTGGTCGCCGACAAGGAAACCCGTCGACTGTCCCCGGACCGGTTGCCCTATCTGTGCATCGTCAAGGGCCGTAAGGAACTGTCCCCGTGGGAAGTCGTCGTGCGCATCTTCACCGAGATTGCCGAGGGTGCGTCCTCGCGGGCCCTCGCTCGGAAGTTCAACGAGGAAGGCATCAAGTCCAGCACGGGCAAGCATTGGCGCGCTGACAGTATCCGGGCGATTGTGATTCACCCGGTGTACGAGGGATGGCTTACGGTCTCGCCCGGCGGGAAGTCCCACAAAGCCCCGGTCAACTACGTCAACGACAAGGGCGAGCGGGTGCGCTGTGTCGAGCGGGACGTGTTGCCCGACATGATCTCCGCGGACGTTGCTACCCGTGCTCGGCGCGTGCTGAGCGGCAATCAGATCGTGGACAACACGCGGGTCGAGGGGCGCCCCACTCACGCGCTCAGCGGGAAGATGCGGTGCGCGTCGTGCGGTCACGCCATGGTGCTGGACGGGAAGTCGTACAACTGCCAGCACCGCGCAGCAGTGGGCGCGTGCACGGGGCCGGCGTCCGTGTGGCGCCCGGCGATTGAGCGGTACGTGGTCGAGCAGTGGTCTGACCGGTTGCACCGCGCCAACGATGAAGACCCGCTGTTGATCGCTGTTGCCGAGCGGTGGCACGCACTGACGCGCCCCGAGGAAGGCGACGAGATCAAGGAAGCCCGCGCGGAGTACAAGGCAGCGTCGGAACAGCTCGACAAGTTCCACGCCGACGACCGGCAGGGGTTCTACACGGGCCGCTCGGCCAAGTACCGCATCCCGCAGAAGAACGCTGCTGAAAGGCGGCTCGACGCTGCCGAGGCACGGCTGAACGAGCTGACCGGCGGGGGCCGGGTGGATATCACGTGGTTGATCGAGGGGCACGCGGCCGAGACGTGGCAGGCTGCCGACCCGCAGCTACAGCGAGACCTGATCCACCTTGCGATAGACAACGTGGTCGTCACCAAGTCCGAGAAGCAGGGCGGGCGGTTCAAGGGCGACGAGCGCGTGACCATCGTGTGGGCCGTGCCCGAGGGCGCCGAGCCCGACGCGGACGAGTACGAGCAAGCCGCGTAACGGCCCCTGTAGGGCCCGAGACAGCCCCGGTTGGTCCCCAGCGACCGCCGGGGCTTTCTGCTGCCCGCAGCAAGCGGCGACCCAAGCGCCCGCTACAGTGCGACACGCGGTTAGGTACCCGCTCTACGCGGTGCAGTACAACCAGCCGCACCCGCCCCGGTAGGTCCCGCCGTGACCGCCGGGGCATCTTACGTTCCCGCCCACAGCCCCCCCGCCGGCTCGGCCGACGACGAGCGGCCCAACAGCGGGGCGGGGTGGTGTCAGAGTGACGGTTCCAACCACTTTTTTAGAACACGTAGAAAAAATAAGAGAGAAGAGAGACCGGACCACTGTTCGGCACACCGCCACGGTTCGGCCCCGGGCAAGACTCGCTCCCTATCAACACCAGGAAGGGAGCTAGCTCACCCCGGAAGAGGCGGGCAAGGCTCGCTCCCTATCAATACAGGGAAGGGAAACGGTTCGCTCCGAAAGGGGCGGGCAAGGTTCGCTCCCTATCAATACCGAGAGCAGGATTACCGCGCACCCGCCCTACAGGGGGACAGCAGGCGGTCTGAGTGCCTGCCTCTCGGAACAAGCGTTGCCCGTGCACCACGCGCCCCGCGTTACCGGGGTGGTCGCAGGGGTCGTGAGGCAACGCGTGCGGGGACTGCACCGCCCACGAGTAACCCACCCTTCGGGGTGAGCCGAAAGGGGTTGTAAGCGCGTCCGCCAGTAGGTCATGGACGCGACAGCAGGACGGCACGACGGACTCGAAATGGATGATCATGGAGTTCTCTACGCTCTGTGACCATCGGGAGAGTTCGTGTCCGTCGTGCCTGCGTCCATCATCGCCCCGATCCGTGAGGAGCTCCTCGCTTCGCTGCCCGGTCGTGAGGACACTCACCCTCCGGGCTGCCACAATCCGCGGATCCCGGACGGGGTCGTCTTCCACCGGATCGTGCTCGCCCTGGTCTCCGGGATTGGCTACGAACGGGTTGCTGACGGGGCGTGCTGGCGACCACGATCCGGCGGCGCCGGGATGAGTGGATCAAGGCCGGGGCAGGTGCCGCCCTGGCCCGGACGGTTCTCGCCGCCTACGACCCGATCGTGACGGTATCTGCGCCGTGGCAATAGCCGGTGGCGGTGGCGACGGCGTCATATGTGCCGGGCTCTTCCGGATAGGTGAAGGTGTTGTCGGGGATGGTGGCGGTTCCGTCTGAGCCGGCTGCTGGGGTGGTGACCGGCTCTCCATCTTCAGCCTCGGTGTCGAAGTTGACGCTGGCGGTAGCACCCTCTCTGAGGCCGGTAACGGTGGCGCCGGACTTGTTCCAGTTCGGTCCTGACCCCACCTTCACTGTCAACCCCAGCTGGCCGTGGACCGTGAACGAGGTGGCGACTGCGGTGTGGGTGGCGGTGCCAGTGGCCCTGATGGTGTAAGTGCCGACCCTGGTGTCGTAGGTGTGCCTGGCCTTGGCCCTACCAAATTCGACCTCGGCGAGTACAGCTTCCTCATCGCCGGGGTACTCCTCGACGTCGAAGTTCACCCTGACAGTCTCATCATCCCCAGGAACCTCCTCGACCGTCACCCTGACCAAAAGACCGTCGGATTCGAGATTGATCCGCATCGTTACCTCACTCCTTCAGTAGTGACCGCCAGTCGGCAGGGAAAGGGCTGCACTCGCATGCAGCGCCACCAGCCCGCCTAGCCCAATCAGGTACGAGGCGCGCCCCTTAGAAGGGTGAGTTTCCCGGTTCGACTCCGGGGGCGGGCACGCCAAACACAGATGAGCTAAATACTCGGCATCTGCGGCACGTCATCCCACGTCATGTGGTTCCGGCCTACCGGCCACATCGACACGCAGATGAGGCCCCGTCCGAGCGCTTGCCGAACTGCTTCGTCAACACAGCAAGCGCCGCACACGTCGATGTCTCGATCTTCCGTCGCGCGGGATGCTCCGCCCTGGTCGTCTCCGTCGATCAAGGGGCCGTGGCAGCGCGGACACATGTTTTCCATGGCTCGACCGTAGCCAACTCGACTGCCCCGAACGGGGTGTTGCTCGAACTCGAACACCTAGGGGTGACCATGCGCTGTATCGACTGCACCGAGCCCGCCACACACCGCGGACGTTGCAAGACGCACCACGCGACGTACGAGGGTCGGGCCAGTGTCCGCACCCGACGAGCACGGGGCCGACGACGGGCGAACCACCGTGACGCTGCGGCACGGCTCCGCCGGCGAGTGCAGGAACGGGGTTCGGCCTGGTGCGACTGGTGCTTGGGCGACTTCCCGGCGGACGGGGTGGACGTGGACCATGTGCGCCCGCTGTCCCTCGGTGGCGAGGACATAGACAGCAACGTTCAGGTGCTGTGCGTCGAGTGCCACCAGCTCAAGACAAGCACGGAGTTCGGGGCCGCTCGTGCCGCGTAAGGGCACCGCCCCGTCCGGGCCGTGATCGGGCTCGAATGGGGCGGAAGGGCGCCACGGTTTTAACCATAAACATTCTGATTAATCGCGATTCTCCGTTTGATCTCAGCTGCGTCGGAGTCCCACTCGATGACGCCCTCTGGCCCGCCGTCCCCCTGCCGGTCCCGCGTTCCATCGTTCTCAATTCGGCTGATTGCCCATTCCACGCGAAACTTCCCGGAGCCGCATTCGATCCTGCGCCCCATCGGGAAGGTTCCGCGGAATGAATATGAGAGACCTTCCGTACTCTTGAATACTGTGAGCTTTTCACGTGAGGTGTACTTAGTGCCCTCCTTATAGACGGCAGCGTACAGACCTACGGTGTGCTCACCCCGCTGGGTGACCACTGTGGGCACCACTTCGCTGGAGACAACGTTGGATGTCCAGATGTCGTAAGCAAACTCGAACTTCGGCTCCCACCAGGCGTTTTCCAGGTCAGGCACCTGTACGCCCCAAATGGCCACGCCATTCACCTTCTTGTCCCTCATCTGGTAGCGGAAGTTTGGGTGGAACGTGAACTCGCCGCAGACCTTGTGCCAATTGTCCGAGGTCCATTCCGTTTTGGATTGCTTCAGCTCAGACATGGGTACCACCCGTCAGTAGAAGAGCCTGTGCGGTGCGCACGGTTGTCGTGGCCATTCCGGCACGGCAGGAACACACACGGGGAGTCAAGATCTTCCTCCCTAGGGGTGAAACCGGCGCGGACCTAATAAGTCACCCGCACGCTGCCCCAGTTAGCGCACGGGCATGCGCTGGCCACCCGAACGGGGTATGCCGAAACGATCCGCCAGCCCCTGTCTGGAGGTACCCCATGCCCCGTAGACCCCGCCCCCCTTGTTCTGTCCCCGGGTGCCCCGAGCTGACCCGGGCCGGCGGACGCTGTGGACGTGGATCACGTACGGTCCCTCTCGTTGAGAGGGACCGTACGGATCGGAACGTTCAGGTGCTATGCCGGGGATTCCATTGGCTGAAGACTGAAACTGAGTTCGCGGCTCAGCGGCTCTTTCGGATCATTGCCGAATGAGCCGAGGATCTTCGAAATTGCGATTTCGCCAGCTCCCATAACCGTGCACCAGGCAATGGGAATTTCATCGTTGATGCAGTGTTGGCCGTCGTGGGGCAAGAACTCACCTTCACCGTATGCAGGTGTTGAGGTGATGCGCCCCGCTGCTGGGAATGATTGACTCAAAGCATGCGTGCTTCCGGCGGCAGGTGCGGGACTTGCAGTGGCGGATGGGGTGATGGCAGTGAGGAGTGCGACGGTCCCGAAGGCTGTGGCAGCGATGCGGTGCATGATGTTCCCCGTTCTATGTCGGGCTGTTGTGGATGACTCGGAGGCTGGTTCGAGCCGCCCGAGAGTTGCCCAAGCCGGAGTGTGAACATGCGCTCATCACCCGAACGAGGTTGAGCAGAGTCGTTCCCCCGCCCCCTTGTTCGGAGGTACCCCATGCCGCGCAAGCCCCGCCCCCCGTGCTCTGTCCCTGGGTGTCCCGAACTGACCACGGGTGGACGCAGTGTAGGCGTGCCCCCTGCCCGAGTAGCCCCGGCTTGTCACCGGGGGCAACGGGCGGTGGTGGCGGTTCGAGTCCGCGCGGCCCCCGTCGCAGGAACGACACAGCCCCCGGCACAAGACCGAGGGCTGCACGTGCAGGGCACGGCTACTCCTCGGGGTCAGTCTGAAGGTCCGGCGCGATGACCATCGTGATATCTACGATTGCCTCAAGAGCGGCGAGTCCGTCGGCCACTTTCTCCGGGTCGGCGTCCGGGTCCACCGGAGTCAGCGCAAATCGCTGACCCTTGACTTCGATGATGGCCTTCTCTTGCTGGTCTGCCACGGCTTCCCCTTCCGGGTGATCAGTCATGGAAGGAGCGTCCCATGCGGAACATGGCGGCTCCCCGGTTTCCGTGTCCAATTCCCCCCAAGCGTGATGGAGGTGACCCCCATGCCTCGAAAACCCCGCCCCCCTTGTTCCGTCCCCGGGTGTCCGGAGCTGACCACTGGTGGGCGCTGGTTGCGCCCGCGCTGGACGTGGACCATGTGCGCCCGCTGTCCCTCGGTGGCGAGGACATAGACAGCAACGTTCAGGTGCTGTGTCGGGGGTGTCACCAGCTCAAGACGAGCACGGAGTTCGGTGCTAGCTAACCGTCCGAACGTCACTCCGCCCCGGCGCGGGCGCTGACGGCTCACGCCAGGGCGGAGAGGTTCAGGCAACTTCGCCTAGTGCTCCGACTGGTTCCACCTGTCGGACGCCCCAGAGACAGACTCGCACTGGATCACAGCGAAGGCACGCAGAGCACCCGCTCAGACGGCGTGGCAGAGAACTCCCACCCCAACCTCACCAGCAGGGGCAAGGAAGCACCACTCCGCCCTCTTCCCGCGCCGGGCTGCATCCTTGCGTGCTGCCTGTGCCGTGGGGTACTCCGAGGCTGGCTTGGGTGGTGCCGTGCAGCCGAAAGATACGTCAAGGACGACACTACTTGAGCAGAACATCAGGGTGCCGCCGAAAAAGCCGCTTGGAGGCTCGATGGCTGCGGCTGGGCTGGCCAGCCCGAGGACCAGTCCAGCCGTCACGGCGGCGACAGCCAGGCTGGCTGCACGTCGGACACGAATCATGAGATCCCCCTTGAAAGAGCACGGCGGCATACACGTCATGGACCAGGCAGAACCTTCCCAACGGACAGCCGTCGCACATCACACCGTCGCATGAACCTCAAAACGCCAGTTCGATATAAGCAGGGCCAGCCGGGGGCGAAAAATCACATCGCATGGACGGCAGGCGCACTGCGGACCCTGTCCAGACGGACCGGACAACGCCGGGCGCACCACTGTTCATGCTCACTGCGGGCCGCGTACTGGACCTCTCGGGGCGCTGCCGGTATGGGCCCGTTCGGGTGACCGGTTGGTGCCGCCTTGCCCGTGCTCTGTGGACGTTACGCGCCCCACCCCTCGTGTGCGGGCGCTGTTTCGATCCCCCACCCCATCGGAGGTACCCCCATGCCCCGAAGACCCCGCCCCCCGTGTTCTGTCCCCGGGTGCCCCGAGCTGACTGCGCGTGGTGGTCGCTGTGAGGCTCACCGACGCGAGGCCGAGCAACAGCGTGGGACTAGTGCTGAGCGGGGCTATGACACGCGTTGGCAGCGCATCCGACGTGCCTACCTGTACCGCAACCCGTGGTGTCTGCTGTGCGGTCGCACGGCCGTGGTCGCGGACCATTTCCCTTTGTCGCGACGGCAGTTGGTTGCTCAAGGTGTTGCCGATCCGGACGCGTTCTCTCGTCTGCGTCCGCTGTGCACGACGTGTCACAACCGCGAGACCGCGAAACGCCAACCTGGTGGTTGGGCTGCCGCGAATGCGAAACCAATTCGGACATAGGGCGCAGCCCGACCAGGGGGGTACTCCCTCCCCCTCCCCACGCTGATCGGCAGGGAGGCAAAAAACTCGCATGGCTAAATAGATCGTTTCTGTGGAGGTGACCTTCCGTGGCTGTTCCTGGGCAGAAGCCCAAGCCTCACATTCAGGCGGTGCGCGAGGGCGCATTCCGCGCCGACCGAAATTCCGAGGGCGCAACATTCGCCCCTGTGTCCCCGGTCGAGCCGGATTGGTCCGAGCTGCTGCCGGGCGATACCGCCGAGGACGTGCGGGAGAAAGCGGCGGACGTGTGGGCGAGGACAGTTCCCGCCCTGGTGCACTCCGCTGGTCTGACCGACCCGCAGCGAGAGACAGCCATTGAATATTGCGTGACGGTCGCCCGACTCTGGCAGGCCGAGCGCGAGTTGAGCCGTACCGGCCTGGTGGTCGAGACGGAGCGCGGGAACGTGAAATCCCCGTGGGTGACTATCGCCCACCAGTACCGGAGTCACTTCCGGTCGCTGGTCGGTGAACTCGGGCTCTCGCCCGCGTCGGCCACGCGGATTACCCCGCCGGAAAGCGGGGGCGACGATGACGGGATCTTTGACTGACGGGCTGCCCGTCCCGTATGCGGCGCTGCTAGAACTCGGGCTGTCCGAGGACGACATAGCCGAGGCGGTCAAGTCCCGCCCGCTCGTCCTCGCCCACCAGGCCCCGCAGCGCGAGGGCGCCTATTTCGACGTGCCCACCGCCCGACGAGCCATTGCGGCTATCGAGTCCATGAAGCACACGAAAGGCCGATGGGGCGGGACACCGCTCAAACTCGCGCCGTGGCAAAAGGTGTGGATCATTGCCCCGATCTTCGGATGGCTATGGTTCGACCCGGAGTTGGGCCGAGCGGTCCGCGTGGCTCGGACGGTGTGGATCGAGGTTCCGCGTAAGGCGGGGAAATCAACGCTGTCGTCAGGTATCGGCCTGGTGCTGCTGCTCGCGGACCGCGAGATAGGCGCCGAGGTCTACGCGGCAGCCGGCTCACTGCCGCAGGCCGAAAGAGTCTTTGACGACGCTAAGCGCATGGCGCTGACAAGTCGCGCTATCCGGGGCCGCGTTGAAGTCCTGCGCGGGCTTATCCGCGTGCCGCGTACGGGCGGTGTCTTCCGTGCCCTGTCCAAGATTGCCGAGACCGCCCACGGGCTGAACGTGTCCGGCGCGATTGTGGATGAGGTGCACGTGCACAAGCGGCGTGACCTTATCGACGCTATCGAGACTGGTACGGGTGCCCGTGACCAACCTCTAGTCGTGTTCATCACGACCGCAGATGAGGGCACCGAGGGCAGCATTTACGACGAGAAACACACGTACACCCGCCGCTGTGCGGACAACGTGATCTCGGACCCCGGGCATTACGGGGTCATCTGGGCTGCCGAGGAAGGCGACGACCCTTACACCGAGGAGACATGGCGTAAGGCGAATCCCGGATTGGGTGTCTCGCCCTCGCTCGCCTACATGCGCCGCGAGGCGAACAAGGCCAAGTCCACGCCGAGTTACTTCCCTACGTTCTGTCGGCTGTCACTGAACAGACGTATGCGCTCGTCCTCGCGGTGGCTGCCGCTTCCTGTGTGGGACGCGAACGCGGGTGCCGTGGACGAGCAGCGTTTCCGGTACCGGCGCGCGTGGGGCGGGGTGGACCTGTCCGCGGTCAGTGACCTGTCGGCGTGGGTGCTCGCTGTCGAGTCCCGCAAACCGGGGGTCGAGCTGGAATTGATCTCGCGGTTCTGGCTGCCCGAGGAACGTCTAGACGAGCTGGAGGCACAGCTACAGGTACCGCTGAAGCAGTGGGCCGCCGATGGGCTGTTGACGCTCACCGAGGGCGACGCAATCGACTATGGCGCCATTGAGCGTCAGATCATCGCGGACTGTCGCCGCCTGGACGTGCAGCGGATTTCGTACGACCGGATGTTTGCCGGTCAGCTTGTGCAGCGCATCGAGCAGAAAACCCGTGGTGTGGACGTGGTACCGGTCGCGCAGACCTATCTAGGAATGAGCCCCGGAAGCAAGGAACTTGAACGCTTGCTCCGCGAGGGCCGCATACACCACGGCGGTAACCCGATCTTGCGTTGGAATGCTTCGGTGGTCGAGGTGTACCGGGACGGAAACGACAACCTACGGCCCGTGAAACCGGACCGCGGAAAGTCGAGCGCTCGCATTGACGGTATCGCCGCAACGGTCATGGCTCTGGACGGGTATGTTCGCCGACCGATCAAGCGGCACCGCGCGGCAAGTGCGTAAGGGGGGAAGCATGGCAGAGACTCCGCTGCAAATGACAGAGCGGCTGTACGGCAAGCTACAGCGCCGCAGACACCACGCTAAGAAGTGGTCGGACGCATACGAGGGTGAGCGGCCCCTACTGTTTGCCTCGCCCGAGTTCAGTACGCAGACCGGCGGACTCTTTGACGAGTTCTCCGACAACTGGTGTGCCGTGGTGCCCGATGCGACGGTTGAACGGCTTATGCCGCTCGCCTTCCGGCTGGAAGACGGGACGGTTGATAAGGACGCTGGGAAGGCATGGCGCCGCTCGGAATGTGATGTTGAGATTGGTCTAGCGCTGCTGGAAGCCCTTATTACGGGCCGCAGTTTCGCGCTGGTCTGGAAGAACACCGATGCGGTCGAGATCACCTTTCAGCACTCGTCCAACGCGATAGTCGAGTACGTGCCGGGTCGTCGCCGGCTCCGCAAAGCGGGGCTGATGACGTGGCGCGACTACGACACAGAGTTTGCAACCTTGTTCACGCCGACCATGGTCTATCGGTGGCAGCGTCCGACCCGCGAGGGCGGACAGTGGACCGGTCGCACCGCGGGACTTTCCCGGGGCGAGCCGAGCCACGTACCGAATCCCCTCGGTGTGGTCCCGCTGGTGGAACTGCCCAACCGGTCACGGCTGTATGGAAAGCCACGGTCCGAGATTGCGACTGTGCTTCCGCTACAGGATGCCGTGAACACGCTGTGGGCTCACCTCATGACCGCATCAGACGGATTGGCGCTGCCCGCCCGTGCGGTGCTCGGCATGGACCGGCCCGTCCGCGAAATCGTGGACCCGGAGTCGGGGGAAGTGGTCGGCGAAGAGGACTTGCCGCTAGACCAGTTCCGGAAAGACCGCCTGTTGTGGCTGGAGAAACAGGGCGCGTCCATTGCTGAGTTCTCCGCCGCTGATCTACAGAACTATTTGAAGGTCATTGAGGTTGCGGTGCAGCACATCGCGGCACAGACCCGCACCCCGCCGAGTTATCTAGCGGGGCAGCTCGTCAACGTCTCGCCCGATGGTGTCGCCGCGAGCGAGGCGGGGCTAGTCGCAAAGGTCACGGAACGCCAACGCCATTTCGGCTCGGCGCTCCGCGAGATCATGCGGCTAGAGGCACTGGCACAGGGTGAGTCGGGGCGTGCGGATTCCCTCGCGCTCGGCTCGGTGGTCTGGCGTGATCCGCAGTTTCGCAGTGACTCCCAATACTCCGATGCGCTGGTGAAGTTGAAGGCGATCGGGGTGCCGGATGAGGCTCTGTGGGAGCGGATTCCCGGGGTCACTCCGGACGAGATCGAGCGTTGGAAGACGATGCGCACGGATGCCGCGGGCGCGATCCTCGGCGGGAACGTGGCGGACCTGTTCGGACCCAAGCTCGACCCGGCCGACGACGGGCAACCTGCCGATGACCCCGAGGGTGAATCCCTGGGGGCCGCGTAGTGACCCGCACGGCCGAGCTGTCCGCCGACCGGTACTCCCAAGTCCAGTCCCTTTCCCGGACCGTTGTGGAGGCGATACAGGGGCTTTGGCGGGACGTTCCCGCTGACCGCATCCTGTCCGCCATGCAGGGCGAGACCGGGCGTCAGATCCTCGCTGCGGTCACCGCAGGACAGCTCACAGCAGCGCAGGGCGCACAAGCCTTTGTCGCCGCTTCCATGGCTGTACAGGGGGCGATTGCGGCCCCGCTCGGCGTGCTCGACTCCGCGGCCCTGGTGGGTGTCGCGTCGGACGGTCGTCCGCTCGCCTCGCTGCTGCAACTGCCCGCCATCACCACGGCTCGGGCCCTGGCAGCCGGCGAGAGCGCCGAACTCGCGGCGGCCCGCGGGCTTACCCAAATGGCCATGATGGCGAGCACACAGATAGCCGACACGTCCCGTACGGCTACCTCCGTCGCCATGGCGGCGCACCCGCGCTGTGTCTCCTACGTTCGCGTGGTGCGGCTGCCCGCGTGCGTGCGGTGCATCGTGCTGTCCGGACGGCAGTACAGCTACTCAACGGGCTTCAAACGGCACCCCCGCTGTGACTGCGGCATGGAGCCGATGACGGATGCCGAGTGGCGACAGACCAAGACCCCGGAGGACCTGTTCCGCGAGATGAGCCCCGAGGAACAGCGAAAGCGGCTCGGGCCCGCGGGGGTCAAGGCACTTGAGCACGGGGCCGATCTCGGGCAGCTCGTCAACGCGCGCCGAGGGATGGCAACTGCGGTGACGGGGCGGGGCCCGATGAAAGTCACGACCGAGGGCACGACGAAACGCGGACTCGCCGCAAGCGCGATGCGTTCGGGGTTCGAGAAAGTCCCCGGGAAACGGTACGAGCGCGCGAAAACGGCGCGGCTCATGCCAGAGACCATTTTCAAACTCGCGGGTGACAACCGCGAGCACCAAATAGCCATGCTGAAGCGATACGGCTACATCACATAGAGGGGATCACCGATGGCAGACGACCCGCAGAACACCCCAGGCAACGGCCCCGAGGGCGACCAGGACGCGACCGGTACGGGGACCAGCACCGAGCCCACGGGCGGGACGGGCAAGGGGGCCGAGGGCGACCAGGCCGACGCGGTGAAGGCCGAGCGGACCGCCCGCGAGGCTGCCGAGCAGCGCGCCACCGTGGCCGAGCAGGAATCGGCACGGCTCCGCCGGGCCAACGCAGCACAGCGGGGCACGGACCTTGACGCGCTGCGGACGGAGATCCGCGGGGAGTTCCGGGACCAGCTCGTCCGCGCCGAGCTGCGCGCGGCTGCTGCGGGCAAGCTCCGTGATCCGGCGGACGCGCTCGCGCTGCTGGACGTGTCGGCGCTCGCCGGCTCCGGGGGCGATATCGACGTTGCCGCGGTGGCTGCTGCCGTGGACCAGCTCGTCAAGGACAAGCCCTATCTTGCGGCCGACTCGTCCGCTCCGGTGTGGGGCGACGTGGGCGCCGGACAGCGTGAGAGCGCCGAGCCCGAGCCCGCCACTCCGCTTGACCGTCTGCGGCGCGCGTACGGCGCGTAACCGCCCTCGCGGGACTCTTTCCGCTCACCCATTCCAGGGGACGCGCCTAAACGGTGCCGTCCCCTTTTTCATGCCCAAATTCAGGGGGAATTCGACACATGGCACTGACTCTTCCCGAGGCTGCCAAGCTCAGCACGACCGATCTTCAGCGGGGCGTTATCGAAACGTTCGTGCAGGAATCCAGCATCCTTGACCGGCTGCCGCTGCTCACCATCGAGGGCAATTCCTACGCGTACAACGAGGAGGCCACCCTTCCGGGTGTCGCGTTCCGTTCGGTGAATGAGGCTTACGCCGAGTCCACGGGCACCGTGAACCAGAAGTCCGAGAGCCTTGTGATTCTCGGCGGTGACGCGGACGTTGACAAGTTCATCGTCAAGACCCGCGGCAATCTCAACGATCAGCGTGCGATTCAGACGCGCATGAAGATCAAGGCCGCGGCGTTCAAGTTTCAGGACGCCTTTTTCAACGGCGACGTTGCGACGGAGCCCAAGGGGTTTGACGGTCTGCGTAAGCGTCTGACGGGTGCGCAGGTCATTTCCGCGGGCACCAATGGGGCTCCGATCATCGGCAACGGCGGGTCGGACTCGCACGCGTTCTTTGACCTGCTCGACTCGCTGGTTGCGCAGGTACCGGGCCTGACTGCGGGCAATGGCGCCCTGTACGCGAACCGCGCGGTAATCGCCAAGATCAAGTCGGCTGCCCGCCGGATCGGCGGTTACGAGATGGTACGCGAGGCTCTGACCGGAAAGACCGTCGCCACGTACAACGGTATTCCGCTGCTGGACCCGGGCCAGACTGCCGGGGGTGTGGACATTCTGCCGCAGACCGAGACGCAGGGAACCGCCACCGACGCGAGTTCCATTTACGCGGTTCGGTTCGGCCAGGCCGAGGACGACCGCGCGGTGACCGGTCTCACCAACGGCGGTATTCAGGTCACGGATCTGGGCGAGCTGGAGTCCAAGCCGAGTTACCGCACGCGAATCGAGTTCTACACCGGACTCGCTGTTTTCGGTGGCCGTGGCGCTGCTCGCCTTAACGGCGTCCTCGCCAAGTAAGGGAAGGGGACGGAATGCCACCGCGTAAGCGGGCAGCGTCCGCCCCGAAGATTCCGCACACGGATTCGTGCGGTGCCCCGGCGCGGGTCGAGTCCTTTCCGGTACTCGACTCGTCCGGGGCCCCGCGGACCGTTTCGCGGTGTCTGGCGTGCGGCGCTCAGACAGTGAAGTAAGAGGGGGAGGAAACGCGTAATGGCACTCCCCGCACTGGCCACCGCGGACGAACTCGCCGCGTGGATGCAGCGCGAGCCGGACGAGCTGCCCGCCGGGGCCGCCCTGGTGCTCGACACAGCGTCCGCCATCGTGCGCGCCGAGGCACGGCAGCGCTTCACCCGGGGCACGACCACGGTTGCTCTCGCCCCGCGGGAACGAGTGGTCCGGCTGCCCCAACGGCCGGTTATCTCGGTCGAGTTGGTCCGCGTGGGGGCGCGGGTGCTGCGACCGGACGAGTACCGCGTGTGGCGGGATGAGCTGTGGTCCCCGCTCGCGGTAACCAGGCCCGTGGTCGTCACCTACACCCACGGATACGAGACCGTCCCGGCGGACGTACGCGCCATCGTGCTTACGCTCGCCGGCCGAGTACTCACCAACCCGTCCGACCTGCGGCAAGAATCGGTCGGCTCGGTGAACGTGACCTACGCGGCCGAGACCATCGGCGCGTCTCTCTCGCCCATCGAGCGGGACCAGCTCGCCCGCTACCGGCCCCGCGCTGCGGTGGTCGGGTTCAACAAGGGGGCGCCCTGGTGACGCTCCACTACACACAGACGGTCGTGATCCTGCGGGCTCCGTTCGTGGTGGACCGGTACGGCAACACCACCAGCGAACGCGACTGGTCGAGCGCCACCAGGACCACGGTTCGGCGGGTGTCGGTGCAGCCGGATTCGACGAGCGAGGACGACGGGGACCGCCCCGCCGTGACGACCGGCCTACGGCTGATCACGCGCCGCGGAGTCGATATCGACCTGATCCCAGGTGACCGCGTGGTTGTCCTCGGCCGGCTGCTCGACACCGACGGGGAACCCGCCCGGTACATCGTCGGGGGACGCCACCACCACACCGAGGCACGGCTTAAGGAGGTGGCGGGGTGAGGTTCCGCCCGAACATGACCGGCATTCGCTCGCTGATGCGGACTCCGGAAGCGGGGCGGCAGGTCGAGCGCATCGCGGCCCGTATCGCGTCCTCGGCCGAGAGCACGACCGGGGGCGAGTTCCGCACCGATTCGGCGTTGGGCGCCCGTCGTTGGCGTGCTGCTGTGATCGGCAACTACAAGCGGCACGGAGACGCCGAAGGCACCCGTACGGCGCTGCTGCGGGGCATGGACGGGGCCGGAGGTGAGTAGACCGATCGTCGTCATGCCGGACGCCGTGGCGGTTGTCACGGGCTATCTGCGGTCCGCTCTCAAGGCGCACGGTCGGCCCGTCCCGGTCGTCTCCCGTGTCCCGTCCCCGCGGCCCTCAGCGTTTGTCCGGGTGCAGCGCATCGGGGGCACGCAGGAGACCCCCGTATCGGACCGTCCTCGGCTCGACGTCCATTGCTGGGGCGAGAGCGAATCCGCGGCACACGATCTCGCGGCGCTCTCGCGCGCACTGCTCGGTGACCTTCCCGGGGTGCGCGACGGGGTGACGGTCTACCGGGTGTCGGAAGTCGGGGGCCCGATGTGGCTTCCCGACGACCAGACCAGCGCCCCGCGATTCGCGTTCGCGGTGGAAATCCACATGCGCGGACGCGCTCTCTGAAACACCACTTTATTTCTACGGGGGGACACCTATGTCTCTGAACGCTAACGCGGTGCGCGTTGCGGTCACGGGTGCTGCGTATGTGGCTGCACCAAAGTCCAAGCTGCCCACGGATTCGACCACGGCTTGGGATGCCGCGTTCACCGATATCGGTTGGATCTCGGACGACGGGATCACCGAGTCCAATTCGACGGACACGACCGAGATCAAGGGTTGGCAGGGCGGGCAGACCGTCCGGAAGGTCATCAGCTCGTCCGAGATGACGTTTCAGTTCACGGCCATTGAGACCAGTAAGACGGTCCTTGAGCTGTACCACAAGGGCTCGAAGGTGACCACCACGAGCGGCAAGAGCGTTCTTGCCATCAAGGCCCCGGGCCCGGACCGCCGGACATTCGGTTTCGACGTGATCGACGGTGACTCGCATATCCGCATCGTCATTCCGGACGGCGAGGTCACCGAGACCGGCGACATTACCTACAAGTCGGATGAGGCCGTTGCCTACGAGCTGACCGTTACCGCCTATCCGGGCGCTGACGGAACCGTCGCGATCAAGTACAGCGATGACCCCGCGTGGGGCTCCGCGCCCGCGCAGTAATCCCACGGCGAAACGTTCCGTTTAAAACAATAAGAGGCACAGAGCACATGGCTAGCACTTTCGACCTTGACACCTGGGTCAAGGAAGCACGTAAGGAACCCTTTTCCTTCACCCTCGCGGGAACGGTGTTCACCATGCCCGCAGCCGGCGAGCTTGATAAGTCGGTCCTGTCCGCGGTGAACGTGGACAGCCCGAGCGCCGTGGACATCGAGAACCTTCTTAAGAAGGGACTCGGCGAGCAGTGGCCACGGTTCGACGCAATCCCGGCCCCCATCGCTGCACTCGGTGAGCTTTTCCGCCAGTGGCAGAAGCACGAGGGGGTTCCGCTGGGGGAATCCTCGGCCTTGTCCGACTCCTGAGTGAGTACGGCGAGGCCATAGAAGCGGATTTGCAGCGGTACTACGGGACCGATCTGCGCGACCTGTTCCGGTCCGGATCGGGGCTGACATGGCGCCGGTTGCGTGCCCTGGTGACGGGCCTTCCAGCCGACTCGGCGTTGGCCCGATCCATGGCCGGACCGGATTCCGTCTGGACGCTGGAGACGCAGCTACTCGCCGCAGTGCATGACCGGTTGAGCGAGGCGAATTGGCAGCGGGGCAATCAGGGTGCGAAGCACCCGACCAGGCGCCCGCAGCCCATTCCCCGCCCGGGTGTCCGCTCGGGCCGCATCGGCGGGACAAAGCGCGATGCGCGCGAAGTGGCCCGGTATCTCGCGCAGTTGCAGCCGGAGAACGGGGGGTGATCCGGCATGGCTGTTGAAGTGGGAATGGGCTACGTGTCCATTGTCCCCGAAGTTCAGGGGTTCGCTGGTGAGTTGCAAAGGCAGGTCACCGGCCCCGCCGAGCGCGCCGGACAGGAAGGCGGACAGACAGCCGGCGAGGGCTTCACCGGAAAGATGGGTGGAGTCCTCAAGGGCGGACTTGCCGCTATCGGTCTCGCTGCTGCGGCGGTGCTGACCAAAGGCTTTTTGGACGCGCTCGACCAGGGCGCCATCAACGGCAAGATTCAGGCGCAGTTGGGCAGTACGCCCGAGGACGCTGCCCGGTACGGAAAGGCTGCCGGACAGCTCTACGCCCACGGTGTCACGGACAGCGTGGAGGAGGCCGCGGGTGCGATATCCGGTGTCATGCGGTCCGGCATCCTTCCGCCGGATGCGACCAACGCACAGATCGAGTCGATAACCGGAAAGGTCACCGACCTTTCAAAGACCTTTGAACTCGACCTGGGCCAGACCAGTAACGCGGTCGGTCAGATGCTGAAGAACGGTCTTGCGAAAGACGGTACGGAAGCGCTCGACATTCTGACTGCCGGAATGCAGAAGATGGGTCCGCGTGCCGATGACATGGCGGACACCTTCAACGAGTACAGCACGAAATTCCGTGATCTCGGATTGTCCGCCTCCGACGCGATGGGCCTTATGGCTCAGGGCATGCAGGCGGGTGCCCGGGACACGGACACCATGGCCGATGCTCTGAAAGAGTTTCAGATCAGGGCGACGGATGGCAGCAAGACAAGCACCGAGGCATACCAGGCCATCGGCCTTAATGCCGAGGAGATGACGAAGAAGATCGCTGCGGGCGGTCCTGGTGCCCGTGAGGGGCTGCAACAAGTCCTTGACGGGATCAAGGCGATAAAGGACCCCGCGGAACGGTCACAGGTTGCTGTCGGACTGTTCGGAACGAAAGCCGAAGACCTCGGGCAAGCATTGCTTGCAATGGACCCGAAAACCGCTGTAAAGGCGCTCGGGGACACCAGCGGTGCAGCTGAGAAGATGGGCGATGCGCTGCACAACAACGCGGGCGCCCGGATCGAACAGTTCAAGCGCACTCTTGAAGTCGGACTGACCAACTTCATGGGCGACAACGTGATACCCGCGCTGACCTCTTTCGGAAGTTTTCTGGGTACCACGTTCGGCCCCGCACTGAGTGCCGGTAAGGAACTGGTATCGGGCTTTTTCGGGGTGTTATCCAGCTCGGCCGGCGGGTCCTCTATCGCGTCGTTCGGGCAGTCCCTCGCTACTGCGGGGGCGACGCTGCGGGACGCGTTCATGCCCGGTTTGCAGTCGCTGTCATCGCTCGCTCAAACGACGCTGCTTCCGGCGCTGCAAGGGCTCGGGAACGTGCTGTTCAACCAGCTCGTACCCGCGTTCATGACGCTCTATACGAATGTGGTCGGGGCGGTCGTGCCGATCCTTTCGTCTCTCGGCCGGATTTTGACCGAGGTCATTTGGCCTGCCGTGATGCGTGTCTATTCGTCCATTGTCGAGAATCTGCAACCGATTTTCTCGGCCCTGTCGGATTTCATAGCGCAACGGGTCGCACCGGCCGTGCAGATGATCGGCACGAAGCTGCGTGAAGTGGTCGACAAGGCTCGGCCACTGATCGAGGTTGTCACCTCTATTGTGTCGTGGCTGGCCCGTCTTGCGGCGGACATTCTCGGTGCTGTGATTCCGGTGTTGATCCGGCTCGCGGGTCCGATCTTTTCCGCTCTGTTTTCTGCCCTCGGTACTGCCATCGGGTGGATAGGAAACGTGATCGGCTGGCTGTCTTCCCTGGCGAAGGGGGTCCGTGATGCCGGACGTTGGATCTCGGATTTCTCGTCTTCTGCCATCCGGAGGTTCGGGGATTTCGTAGATTGGATGCGTGGCCTTCCCAAGAGGATCAAGGATTCTCTAGGTGATTTCGGTCGACTGCTGGTCAGCAAGGGCGCTGATCTTGCCCGTGGCCTTTGGGAAGGAATCAAGGCCATGGGGGGATGGCTGCAAGACAAGCTGTTCGGCTGGGCGCGGGACTACATTCCCGGACCCATTGCCGATGCCCTCGGCATCAACAGTCCCTCGCGGCTCATGCGGGACGAGATCGGCCGTTGGATTCCGCCGGGTGTGGTCGAGGGAATCGACGCCGAACAGGGCACCTTGGACGCGCGCATACGGTCCATGGTCACCCTTCCGAAGATCGAGACCGCTCGACTTTCCGGACCGGTGTTCACCCCGCGGGAGAACAGCAGCAATTCTCAAATGGCAGAGCTGTTGCGCGAACTGATGGAGGAGAGAAAGCGCGAAATCGTGCTCAAGCTCAACGACCAGGAGATTGCCCGAGCAGCAGCGTACGGGCAGCGAAAGCTAGCGAGGAGGTGACGTCATGGGTATGTGGATCGGTCGCCCCGGAGCCCTGCGGGAGTTCACGGAAGCGGCATCGACATTCGACCGGTCGCCAACTCTGGGGGTCGCTGAATTCCGGAGTCTGGGCGGGGGTGTCACCACATGGGCCCCCGCCTTGCAGCCCCGCCGGTTGAAACTCGCGTGGCAAGCGATGCTGCCCGATGACCTCGCGCACCTGGACCGCCTTGCCCGCCGGGTGGACGGTCCGGGCCCGGTAGCGGTCATCGATCCGGCAGTTGGGAACCTGCTGACCGCCAACCATGCGCATGGCAACGCGCCCGCCCCGGGACAAGCACAGTGGTTCTCTACGCCGAACGTGACCCGCACCAGCACGCCCTACGCGCCGGTACTGGTGTCGCTTGCGGCCCCGGACGACTTGACGACGCTGGTTTGGTACGCCCCGACTCCGGTTCTGGCGTACCCCGTGGTACCGGGCCAACAGGTGAGCTGGTGGGCTCCGTCTCTTGCGGGCGTGACGGAACAGGTGCGGCTGTGGTGGTACGGCGCAGACGGAGCGAACACGGGCTACTCGTACAGCTCGTTTCCTGACCGGCCGATGGTGCGGACAGTGCCGGAAGGCGCGGTGTACGCACGGCCCGGGGTCAAGCTGAACCGCTCATTTGCCGATCTGCCGGTTGGGCCATCAATCCTCGCGATGACGACCCCGGAACACTCCGCGTGGCGTCTCGGGTACCGGCAGGCTCTTTCCTCGGCTCAACAGGCAGGAAAGACCCCGCTCACTCAGTACGCCGTGGCGGGCACCAATGCGGCACTGTCCGATGTGGGCGGAGCCGCGAACGTCACGATCCCCACTGCCGGGACGCTCACTTGGGTTCCGGGGGACGGCTCACAGGGCTTCCCGGTCGTTCCGGGCCAAATGGCCGTGTTTACAACGCAGTTCGGTAAGGCGAGTGGGTCCGGGGTCGAGTTCCGCAACAGTGCGGGAACGGTCGTGGGCACCAGTTCACGGCAAGCGGCGGTAGTGCCGCCTGGTGCCGCCTACGTCCGTCCGTGGGCTTCCGCGGGGAACGTCACCACGGCAACGCCGATCGGCTCGGCCTCATTGCTGGTGTGGGACCAGGCGCCGCCGCTTCCGGTCGGCGAGGGGGCTCCGCTGTTCAGCATCACCGAGTACGGGCAGACCATCCGGCCCGGGAATCTCGACTCGCGCGACGTGACGCTAGAGCTGGTGGAGGTGACCAGTGCGAACGGCTAGCGCTGCTCTTAGCTCAGCACTCAAGAGCGGAGAGCGCTCCGCCGCGTACGGCGTCCGGCTCGGCGGTCGAGAACTCGGCGCACAAGTCATGTCCTGGTCGCTGGATCGCTCGTACGGAACCGATCTGCCCGAGGCCATGCGGGCTTTCAGCGGCCCGTCAAGCGCACAGCTCGACGTGACGCTGACCGGTACGGGCGGACAGCCTGCACCCGCTCTCTACGGGCCCTGGGCGCCCCGTTCCACCGGGGACGTTGCCCGCCCTGGCCAATCTGTGGTGCATACGTGGGGGCTCGGGGGCGAGAGCCTGCCCGCCTTCCGCGGCACGGTCCGCTCACGCTCGGCGGAGTCCGGCACGGACGCGGTACGCGTGTCTGCGTTGGATGGGGCCGAGCGGCTGCGGATGCCTGCGAGGCTTCCCCGGCCGGCTGGTGGCATCGACACGGCAACCCCGTTCGGCGACAGAACCAACTGGGTGGCTAGCTCGACCTGGTGTGTGGACCACCTGCTACGCAATGCGGGTATCCACACGTGCCCGCCGCCGCGGAGCGGGGCGGTGCTGTACGCGAGCATGCATGGCGGGGCTGCGGCAAATATCGGCTACCTCAAGAGCCTTTCGGGCGACTGGTCACGGTGGACCACAAAGAACGCCCCATGGCAATGCGCCGTACAAGGCTCGTCCTCGGGCAACACCAAAGCTGTCTATGAGCCCCAAGTCCGGCCGATTCACGGGAATGTGCCCAACCCCGGCGGTTTTTGGTACGAGGTTTGGTTGGACAACACGAACGTAACGAGCGGGGACCGGACGGTAGATCTCACGCTGACGTGGACCCCGCCATACGTTCCCGCAGTGTACTCCACGCTGCGCGCCGACTATGTCAAAGGTGAGGTTACGCATTACTGCGGCACCAGCAGCACACCGACCAATAACGCATCGGTCGTGTGGAGTGTGCCCGAGCTGAGCAAGCAATTCGGGCGGTGGCATCTCGGCATGTGGCTGACGATTGGAGACAGCGGGACGACCTATGTAGAGGGGACGGTGCAGTACCCGGGCGGTGGCGGACTCATCCTGTCTCGCGGATCCGTGAGCGGCGTCACCGTGGGGTATTGCACGATGGGTGAGGTGATTCTGCGTATCGGCGGAATGCGTGTCGAGGCACTACAGGTGTCCGCCCAGGCAGAGAAGCCGAAGACTTTCGAGGACATCACACAGACGGGTCAGTGGCAGAAGGGTGCAGTCCTGGACGGGCCCGAACTGCCTATCCGCATGATCCCCGCAGTCACCGGCACCGCGTGGGAAGCGATCACACAGATAGCGAAAGCCAGCTTGTCCACTGCCGAGTTTGACGTGGACGGAATATTTCGTTGGCGCAGTCGAAAACGGTGGACTGCTTCACCGACTCGGGCGGACCTGGTGGTCACCTCTCAGCGGGAACTCGCGTCGATGACCGTTAACGAGGAGATTGACGCATGCCGTAACAACTGCTCGGTCAAATGGGCCAACTGGAGACGAGTCAAGGCCAACAAGGCGACGCTGAAGCAATCATGGGAAGTACGCAAGCTAGATCCGGGCACATCCTATTCCATTTCATGGACCATTGCGGATGACGAGTTGGACACTCCACCCCCGCCCACCGTGCCAAATGTAGGCAGCGACGGAATCCGTTTCACGAACGTGAACGCGAACAACACCGCGGCCGTTCACGGGTCAGTGGAAGTGAGCACCGAGCGGCGGGATGGAAAGCTCATCCTGACCATGTACAACCGTGGCTATCAGGCGGTGTGGCTGAGGGGTGACAGTGGCGGACCCTCGGTGTCCATGACCACACCGAGCATTGACAGCGGGGTCACCCCGTCCGACTGCTGGTCCACGTACTACAACACCCCGAGCCAGGAGAAATACGGGGTGCAGTCGTTCACACACGATCCCTCGGGGTGGGTGCAGGATTCCGATTCCGCTGATGCGCTGGCCAGTTCCTTGCGGGATGCTGGGGCGTTCCCCGCTCCGCTGCTGTCCAACGTGGAGATTCTGCCCGATCCACGGGTTGAACTCGGGGACGTGGTGCGGGTGCAGGATGCAACGGGGGCCGCTTTGGACACGCTCGCATGGGTCGTCGGAATCCGCACATCCGGCGACAACGGCGGGGTCGTGCGGCAAGTGCTCACGCTGCGAGGCACGACATATAACGGAGTACCAACGGACACAGGGCTTACCCCTGATCCACCAGTCGACCCCGCGTTGCCGAATCCTCCGTAAGTAAAGAAGTGCCGGGGGTGCAATGGATGACGAGCGCGAGGACCCGCTAGGGGTCCGCATCGGCGCGAGAGAGATTTACGACGAAGTTGTTGGGTTGCGCGAGGACGTGCGTTCCCTCGGGCAGCAGGGGGAAAGCGTGGAAGAGACGCTAGAAGATCACGAGAACCGTATTCGCGGTCTTGAGAGCGAGCGAGGCAAGTTCGTCTTGCCCGTTGCCCTGATTACCGCAGTGGCGACTGTGGTTGCTGCCGGACTGACCGCCGCACGCGTCGCCGGCTAGTACGCCGAGCACGACACACCAGCCCCGTTCCGGGCTTACCGAGCGGGGCTTTTCTATGCCCAAAATCAGGGAGGAACATTGGGAACGGTTGACGCCATGCTGTCCGCGGCTGCTGCGGACGTCGGTTATAAGGAGGGACCGAACAACGACACAAAGCACGGTCGTTGGTACGGGCTGAACTACAACCCGTGGTGCGATATGGCGGTAAGCAAGTGGGCTGCCGACAGTGGCAACGCGGGGATCGTCGGTCGGTTCGCCTACTGCCCGAGTCACGTGAACTGGTTCCGCTCGCGGGGCCAGTGGCTCGGGAAGAACGCGGCGGTTCGACGCGGGGACATTGTGTTCTATTCGTGGGACGGGGGCCCGCTCGCCGATCACGTCGGAATCGTCACCGAGGACGCTGCCGAGGGCACGAGCGTCCACACCATCGAGGGCAACACGTCCTCGGGGAACAGCGGGTCCCAGGGGAACGGGGACGGCTGCTATCGGCGCGTGCGCCCCCGTACGTACGTCCTCGGGTTCGGGCGCCCCGCCTACTCGGACAGCTCGAACAGTTCGTCCCCCTCGCGGGCCCGGGTCACCATCGGCGGTCTGACCTACGGCTACGGGGCCGAGGGCGACCACGTAACGCGGGTCGGGCGGGCCCTGGTCGGCAAGGGATTCAGCTCGCACTACACCGAGGGTCCGGGCCCCACGTGGTCGGACGCAGACACGCTCAACTATGCAGCCTTTCAACGGTCATTGGGCTACAAGGGCGCCGACGCAGACGGGGTGCCCGGTCCGGACAGCCTCGCGCGACTGCTCGGCTCGACCCCGGGCAAGCCCGTTCTTGCCCCGTTCCCGGGTGCGGACTGGTTCAAGTCCTCGCCCCGCTCACCGCTGATCACCGCCATGGGTCACCGGCTGGTGGCCGAGGGGTGCGGGCGCTACTCGACCGGCCCGGGGCCGCAGTGGACCACGGCTGACCGGAACTCGTACGCGGCATGGCAGCGCAAACAGGGATACCACGGCGATGACGCGGACGGGTGGCCCGGTGCAAAGACGTGGGCGGCCCTCAAGGTCCCCGCGGTCTGACCACGCCCCGTTACGGCTGTCCCGCTCGGCGGGGACCAGCTCGGGATTGCAAACGCCGAGACGTTCACACACAGCAATGACAGGGGGAACCCGAATGCAGTTCATCAAGACCCATCCGGCCCGTATCTACGCCGTGGCGGTCGCCGCTCTCGCCCTGGTGGCGCACTACGTCCCCGAGCTGCCGAGCGCGCTCGTCCTCGCCCTGGTCGCCGCGGTGCTCGGCACCGGTGAGGCTGTCCAGCGCACCGAGGACGGCAAGACTGCTGCGGCCGGCGAGGCGACCGGCGACAACGACCAGGCCAACGGCGGGCTGACCGCGTGAGCTACCGACACGTTGCGCTGATGGGGCGAGCGGGCTCCGGGAAGGACACGGCAGCCGCTCGACTCGTCAGCCGGTATCAGTTCGTCCGAGTCGCGTTCGCCGACCCGCTCAAGGAAGCCGCGATGCGGCTAGACCCGATCATCGGGGCCGAGGGCACGTCCTACGGAGCGCTTCCGATCCGGCTGTCTGACGTGGTGAAGCGCCACGGTTGGGACCGCGCGAAGAACAGCTATCCCGAGGTACGGCGCACGTTGCAGAACCTCGGCGAGACCGTGCGCGCGGACGACCCCGATTTCTGGCTCCGGATCGCGCGGGACAAGATCTCTACCGCCGACCGGTGGTCCCTGCCCGTGGTTGTCTCCGATGTGCGCTACACCAACGAGGCGAACGCACTGCGCGCGGCGGGGGCGCTCATGGTCCGTATCGAGCGGCCCGGGGCATCTGCCGGGGGCGAGGCTGCCCGCCACGTCTCCGAAGTCGACCTGGACGACTACCCGGCGGACGTGACGGTCCCGAACGCGGGGACGCTCGATGACCTTTACGCCCTGGTGGACGCGCTCGCAGTCCGCCGCTGACGACCAGCGGTGACGGGGTGGCGAGAGTGACCCCCGATCCCTCTTCTTCTTGTTTTTTCTAGCGTTCCTAAAAAACAGGTTGGAACCGTCACTCTGCCACCCCCTCTACCCCAACCCATCCATTCCCGAGGGGGACCAGCCATGCCCGAAGCCATCCGGACTATCAAGCGCGGTGGCTCGCGCTTCTACATCAGCCCCGAGACCTCCGAGAAGGTGCCCGGCGTTACCTCCATCGTCTCGATGTTGCCTAAGCCCTTCCTTACCTTCTGGGCTGCCCGGATGACCGCGGAAACAGCGGTCGAGAACTTGGATGCTGTGCGGGCTATCGCCGAGCGCGACCCCGCGGGCGCCGTGGACTTCCTGCGCAACGCCCACACCCGGTACACCAATCTCCGGGCCAAGGTGGGATCGGACGCGCACGATCTCTTTGAACGCATGATCCGGCTGGAGGAAATCGGCCGCGTGCACCCGGACTTGGAGCCGTACCGCATCGGTTTCGCCGAGTTCCTTACCGCCGTGCGTCCACAGCTCATCCGGGCCGAGGACGTGTGTTGGTCGGACGAGCACCAGTACGCGGGCAGCTTTGACGCGCTCGTGCGGGTCCGGCTCGGCGAGGACGGAAAGCCCGACCACGAAAACGGCGAGTGGCACACGCTGTTGGTGGACTGGAAGACGAGCAAGTCCGCATACCCGGACGTTGCCCTACAGCTCTCGGCCTATGCGCACGCGGATCGGATCATTGCGCCCGATGGCACGTCCGAGCCCATGCCGAAGGTGGACGGCGCGGCCGTTCTCCACATCACTCCGGAAGGCTGGGTTTTCAAGCCCGTACGGATTGACGAAGAGATCTTCAATGTGTTTCTGACGCTGCGGCACGTATTCCAGTGGGACCGCGAGATCTCTAAAACCGTGTTCGGCAGCCCGATTGCGCAGAGCGTCCGCCGGCTGATCACTGGAACGCAGCGCCGCGCAAGCTAGTACCCGCACCACCCAAGACCAGGCGAGCCGTAATCCACGGTCCGTCTTTTTTCATGCCCAAAACCAGGGGGACAAGCCGTATGGCTATTCGCATCTTCGAGACCGACCCGTCCGCCAAGCCGAAGGCGACGTTTTCGGATGACACCGTGGGCCGGTTCCACGGAGGTAAGCAGGAGAACGGCATTCCCGTTGCCCTCGCCGAGTGGCGCGTGACGACCGGTGACCCGGAAGTGGCTGATGCTATCGCTCAGCTCATGGGCGGTTCTCCGGTCGAGACCGATTCCACGTCGGAAAACTTCATCGAGATTCTGACCGCTCAGGACAAGGTGAAGGTAGTTCTTTCCGGCCCGGACGCCATCACGTCCGATCTGAAGCTCTGGAACGGCTCGGCCCTCATCCATCACTGTGACGGTGTGGAGTTCCTTTCCCCGGATGAGGACCGTGGCAAGCCGTGCCGTTGCCCAGAACTCATGGAGGACCGTAAGGCCGCTGCAAAGGCCAAGCGGGGTCCGGCTCCGTCCATTTCAGTGACGTTCCGTCTGGCCGAGGATTACGACCTTGGCCTTTTCCGTCTCCAGACCGGTTCGTGGAAGCTGGCGGAGGTTCTGCACGAGGTGGAAAACGCGCTCGACAAGATCGGTGCCGAGGCTCTGTGTTCCCTTGAACTTGAGCTGGTCGAGTACACAACGAAGAAGGGGCGCGACGTGTCTTACCGAAAGCCGGTAATCCGCGTTCTCAAGTCGTGGTCGGACGCTATCGCCGAGCCCAAGTTCTAGCCGGCGCAGGGCTCTGCAGGACGGTTTGCAGGGCCCCTCTTTCACGGGGGAAAACCCATCCCAATTCTTGAGCTGTGCGCCGGATACGGGGGGATCGGCCGGGCTGTCGAGGCTCTGACCGGGGACAGAATCAAGATCGTTGCGGAGATCGACCCGTACGCGTCTTTGATCCTGGCCACTCGGTATCCGCACGCACGCAACATCGGAGACATTACCCAATTCGATTGGGCCACCATCGCGGGAGAGGTGGACATTATTACGGCGGGGTTCCCCTGCCAAGACATTTCCAATGCGGGGAAGCGAGCGGGGATTCATGGCGAGAGGTCGGGCATTTGGGAAAGCGTCCTCGGGGCCGTTCGCGTTCTTCGACCACGGTTCGTTTTCCTGGAGAACGTATCCGCCATCCGAAACCGGGGCTTGTCGCACGTACTCGCGGGACTGGCCGCGAGCGGGTATGACGCGCGATGGTGTTGCTTCCGCGCGTCCGCTACTGGAGCCCCCCACATGCGAGATCGGTGGTTCTGTATCGCCACCCCTGCTGCCAACGCCGTTGGCGTCGGACGCATCCAAGGGACCTGATTTCGCGCGGGAGGCACGCCAGGGAAGCGGCGGGCAGGATCTCGTTACCGCCGTGGCGCGGCTGTTCGACAAAGACCGCGCGGTAAAGCTGTTCAAGACACCCACAGCCAATCTGGGTACCAATGGTGCCCCCCAGCATCCGGAAAAGCGGCGTGCGGGCGGTCACGGGCCGACGCTCGATGATGAGGTTTCGTACCTACTGCCCGTTGACCCCGAGGTTGCCGAGGAAACCCCGGGCGCCTTTCACTCCCCGCCGGAATGGTGGGCCGAGTACGCGCCCGCTGTGCACCGTTGGGAAACCCTCATGGGCTCGCCGGCTCCGATCCCGGTCGAGTTCGGGCCCCGCGGTGGTCGTCGCCTCGCCGCGGTTTTTGCGGAATGGCTTATGGGACTGCCGCGAGGGTGGATCACCCATATTCCGGGACTCAATCGGGCCCGGCAGCTCAAAGCGGCGGGAAACGGGGTCGTGAGCCAACAGGCGTTCATGGCCTATCTGCACTTGATGAACTACAAAGAGGAGTAGCCACAATGGCTAAGCGGGGAGTCGTCACCGACTACGGCGGCGAGGAGATTTACAAGGGGGATCTAGTCGCGTACGCGGCCCGGCAGGGCAACCGGGTTCGCATGGCTGACGCCATCGTGGACAAGGTGACTGCGCGTCTGGTGGACGGACGGCTACGGCCCATGCTCCGCATTCGACCGACCGGCATCGAGTCCGGTTTCACTAAGCGCCGTTCACTGAGGCGTGAGTGGATTTCCGCCGAACACGTCCGGCTGATCGTTCCCGACGCCACGGGCGAGCGTGACGCGTAACAACACAATACAGAAAGGGCCGACTGTACCCGCGGGGGTGTGGTCGGCCCTTTCACATGGGGGGACCAATGCAACTCACTATCTCGGCGAACCAGGCTCCGCCACTCGGCGACGTGCGAGCGCTCGGCGAAGGGGACACGCTGCGCCTGAACCTGAACTACACACAGCGTCCCGACTGGATTCGGTATCTCGCTGCTGCGGCTCATGCCATGGGGCGGGGGGCCCGCGTGGAACGGGTGGGCGACGATGGCTAACCCGAACAAGGCCAAGGGGACGGCGTGGGAAAGTTCCGTGCGGGACTACCTGAATGCGTTCCTCGGCCTGGTGGACGAGTCCGGCGCGTTCCTGAATCCGTTCGACGGGCACAACGTGCGCCGCCCCGCGCAAGAGGGCGCTAAAGACGTGGGCGATATCCACGCGGCTCCGTTCGTGCTGGAAGCGAAGAACACCAAGAGCCCCGCCGTACCAACGTGGATTCGACAGGCCGAGATTGAAGCGGTACACGCCGGATTCCCGTACGGCGTGGTCGTACAGAAGGTGCGCGGGGCTGCTGTCCGTAACGGGCGGGTCCATGTCTCGGTGCGCACCTGGACCCGAGTTCGGCTCGCGCTCGGCATGCCCGCTCAAGAGTTCTTCGGCCTGTACGGCTTCCGGCTGACCGCCCGTGGTCTCGACACACAGCGCTGGTACTTCACGACGACCGTTTGGGATCTTGGGCACCTACTCGCCGACTATCGCCGCACCGTGCCGGGGGTGCCGCATGCACTTCGCTGATCTGCTCGCCCGGTTCTCCGGGGTCGCCGAGGAGAACGACGGGGGTTACTCGGCGCTGTGTCCCGCACACTCCGACTCGCGGCCCTCGCTGCGGGTGTGGAGGGGCGAGGACAACAAGGTCCGTCTTACGTGCCGCGCGGGGTGCGCCACGGCTGACGTGATCGGCTCGGTACGGCTCTCCTGGTCGGACCTGTTCGACGCGTCCGGCCCCGGGGCGACCGTTCCGGCCGAGCGCCCGCAGCTCGTCCCCGTCGCGTACACTGCGGCCCTCGCTGCGTACGCAGACCGGTGCTCGCTCGCCCTCGGGGACTTTGCCGGCGAGTGGGCCGAGCGGGCACGGACGTATCTCGCCGACCGGTTCGGGCTCGACCTGGACACCGCCGCGGAACTCGGGATCGGCGTGGACGACGGGCACCAGGGCGAGGGGTTCCCGCACCTGTCCCGCGCCTACCGCTCGTTCGCTCGGCTGACGGTTCCGCTGGTCGGGTTCGACGGGGTGACCAGGGGATTGCAGGGGCGGGACCTGACAGGACAGTGCCCCGGGCGGTGGCTGTCCCTGATGAACCCCAAGGGGCACAGGTGGGCGCCCTACGGCGTGATGCGCGGTCAGGGCGGATACGGAACGGTCCTGATCACCGAGGGCCCCGGGGACGGTCTGACGGCCGTTGCCGTGGGATATGACGCGGTGGCCATCCGAGGGGCCAGCCTCGCCGGCTCACCCGAGCTGGTTGCCGAACTCGCCGAGGGGCTGCGCGGCTCACTGGTGATCCTCGCCGGGGACAACGACCGTGCAGGCAACGGCTTTACCGCCCGTCTCGCTGCGGGGCTGGCCGAGCACGGGATAGACGCGTTCTCGCTCCAAATACCGGTGCATGACTGGGACTTGACCGATTGGCGCGAGTCGGCTCCTGAGTGCTTCGCGGATGACTTGCACCGTGCAGTGAAAACAGCCCGACCGGTGCGCGACACTGCCGAGCGGGAAGCGGCGGCCCGTACCGCCGAGCTGGCTACGCGGACCGGTGCCGACACCGTGTCCCGCGACCAGGGCGCGGAAGCGGCGGACATCCTCGCCAAGCTCGTTTCGCAGTACGGCGAGAGCGACGCCATGAACGCTCACGCGCTGGTCGCGTGGTCCGGGGGCCGTATCCGCTACGCGGCGGGGCTCGGGTTCTACACGTGGGACGGGCGGGTGTGGGTGCGCTCGGACATGCGGGTGAGGCAGGAAATCCACCGCATGGGCGCCGCCCTGGTACTCGCGGGACAGAACCAGTTGGCGCGCGGCTTCACGATGACGAGCCGCATTGACGCGCTGCTGACCGAGTTGTGTTCCGTCCCCAACGTGTCCATTGCGGCAACCGACTTTGACGACCGCCCCGACTTGCTCAACTTCCGCAACGGCACGGTCGATTTGCGCACGGGCCGACTCCGCCCGCACGACCAGGCCGACCTACTGACGTACGGGCTCGATATCGACTACGACCCCGATGCACGGTGTCCGCGGTGGGAATCCTTCCTCGCCGAGATCTTCCCGGACATGCCAGAGATGCCCGCATACATTCAGCGGCTCATCGGCTACGGGATCACCGGACACACCACAGAACAGGCATTCGGGGTTTTGTGGGGCAAGGGTGCCAACGGTAAATCGGTCCTGGTGGACACCATTACGTCGGTGTTCCGCGCCATCACACGCACCACGCCGTTTGCGACGTTCGAGGAACGCAAAAGCGGCGGCATTCCCAACGATGTTGCGGCTCTGCGCGGTTCGCGTCTCGTCATGGCGTCCGAGGGCGAGGCAGGCAAGGCAATGTCGGAATCCATCCTTAAGCGGGTCACTGGTAAGGACATGATCTCGGCGCGTTTCCTGCGGCAAGAGTATTTCGAGTTCAAGCCGTCGTTTCTGCTGTTGCTCGCCACGAACCATAAGCCCAAGTTCCGTTCGCAGGATGAGGGGCTTTGGCGACGGGTCAAGCTGCTGCCCTTCAAGCGGTGGTTTGCGCCCGACGAGCGCGACCCTGACTTGGACCGGAAGCTACTGGACGAGTCCGCGGGTATTGCGGCGTGGGCGGTGGCGGGGGCGGTGGCCTGGTACCGCGAGGGTCTGCGAGACCCGCAGGTCATCACGGGTGCGTCGCAGGAGTACCGAGAGACTTCGGACCCGCTCGCGGGCTTCCTGCCCGGGGTCCTCGAATGGGCCGACGAGTCGGTTGTGATGAACGGTAACGACGCATTCAACCATTACCGGGACTGGTGCGAGGCCGAGAACCTGCCCGCAAAGGAACAGTGGACCCGCCGCGCCTTTTACGAAGCGATGGAGGAACGCGGGGCGGTACGGAAGCGCACCAACAAAGGAATTGCGCTCGGCTGTCTCCGCGTCGCCGACGAGAGCCCCGATGCGGTTGGCCCGGGGATCTTCGGAAAGTAAGCACCACATCACAAAGGGGGCTGCTCACCTTCACCGGTGGGCGGCCCCCTTTTTTTGCTTTCAGGGGGAAGCGTGATCACATTTCGGCATGAGTTGGCCGGCGAGCCCTGCACGGTCCGCGTGCCCGAGACTACCGAGGATCTGAACGAGTTCTGGAAGTGGATTTACGAGGTACGGCACCGCGGGCCCGTCGCGATCGACACGGAAACCACGGGCTTGGACGTGTTCAGCCCAACGCTTCGTCTCCGCACGGTGCAATTCGGTGACCAGCGCGACGCGTGGGTGATCCTGTACGAACGCGGGGGCTATTTCGAGTCGTACGCGCGGGACGCCATCCTACGAATTCCGCATCTGCTGATTCACAACGCGTCTTATGACTGGCTTGTGTTGGACCGGCACGGTGGTATTCCGCTGGACGAACTGACCGCGTGGGACCGCACGACAGATACCCGAATCCTGGCGAGCCTGATAGATCCGCGGCAGCCCCAAGAGGGCGGGATAGGAACGGGCCTTAAGCCGCTTTCGGCTCATTGGGTGGACCCCGCGGCCCCCGACACGCAATCGGGCCTTACCGCAGTGTTCAGGGGGCTCGGACTCACCAAAGAAACCGGGTGGGCGGGAATCCCCGCAACCGACCCAACGTATCTGCTCTACGCGGGACTTGACGTTCTGCTGACCGCTCGACTTGAGCCCGTGCTACGGCGCGAACTCGCGCGGCTGGACGTGCGCCCCGAGCTGGTCACGTACGAGCACGAGATAGCGAGGCTGTGCGCGGTCATGCAGCGCACGGGCCTGGTGCTCGATCTCGACTACACGCACCAGCTCGACCGCCGGCTACGTGACGACGCACAGCAGTACGCCGACCAGGCCGCGCGGTACGGCGTGCTGAACGTCAACTCGACGGCTCAACTCGCCGACGCGTTCGCGGGCATGGGCGAGACCCTGACCGAGCGCACCGACTCGGGCGCAGTGAAGGTGGACAAAGCGGTGTTGTCCCGCCTCGCGGACGTGTCGCTACAGGGCGAACCGCTCGACACCCGCACGCCAAACCCGCTCGCCCTCGCGGTGCTCAAGTCCAAGAGGGCCGGGAAGTGGCGGAAGGCATACGCGAGCACGTTCCTAGAGACCGTGGACGCTGCGGGCAGGGTGCACCCGTTCATATCCCCGCTCGCCGCGCGGACGGGTCGCATGTCCATCACGCGCCCCGCACTCCAGACCCTTCCGTCCTCGGACGCGATGATCCGCCGCTGTCTGCTCGCCGACGACGGGCACGTGATCGTGAGCACGGACTTTAGCGCCGTGGAAATGCGCGTACTCGCGGCCCTCGCCAATGTCCGCCGGATGAAAGAGGCGATATCCGGGGGCGAGGATCTGCACGACTTCACCGCCCGATTGGTGTTCGGAAAGAACTTCACCAAAGCCCACCGAAAGCTAGCCAAGGCCATCGGATTCGGAAAGGTATATGGGGGTGGTGCACAGACGATCTCGCGGCAGTCGGGCGCCCCCATCGATGACGTGCAGCGGGCTCTAAAGGCGTACGATAATCTCTATCCGGAGATTCGCCGAGCCGCTTCCCGCTGGCAGCGCGAGGCATTCCAAACCGGCATGGTGTCGATTTCTGCGACCGGTCGCCGGTTGCCGCTCGACCGTGACCGCACGTACGCCGTGACCAACTACATGTGCCAGAGTGCGGCGCGCGATGTGCTCGGGCAATCCATGCTGAATGCAGAGTCTGCCGGTCTGCTCGAATACTGCCGCTTGCCTATCCATGACGAAATTCTCGCGTCGGCTCCGCGCGAGGACGTCGAGGAGATCGCCCTCGAGTTCGAGCGATGCATGACATGGAATCTCTTTGGTGTGCCCATTACCGCCGAAGCGGAGATAGGCGGGCGGTCGTGGGGCAGCCTGTACGGCGCTGATTGCTGACTACACACGGTCGGCGTTGCTGGCAGACACGCCGCACCGAACGTGACGTAATGGGGGGGGTAAGTACAACTTTTAAGCGGCCCCTGCGGTTGCCCGATTCCGGATCACGGATGGGTCACCGTGGGGGCCGTCTGTCGTGCTCAAGGCGTACAAACCCCATCCACAGATCATCCGTAAGGATGAGGCAGAGTCGCTTTCATCACTCGGCGTCACCGCTTTATTGCGACTCGGGTTACGAACTCCGAGGTTCGTCCCGTTCTAGACCGTTAAGTCTGTAGTAACACCTTTGCCGCTGCCCTGGCTCTTGCCGAAACCTTGAATGCAGCAGCGATACGGCAATGCGCAAGCCCCGTCCTGCACATCCGGGACGGGGCATTTTTATGCCCTTTTTTAAAGCGCATTGATTCAGGGCGACAGGCCTTTCTGCACCCGTCCGCTCCGTTCCGGGCAAGCCCCGCTCCCTATCAGGAGCAAAGCCCACCCACACGGAGCGATGCCCCATGTTTCATATTTCAGCGGACCTCATCGCGGCAGCGAAGCGAAACGAAATCAATGCGATTTCCGAAGTCATATCAACTACCGAACCCTTCATCGCGGCTCGGGCCCGCGAATACGCGATCGTTGACGGTCGGCTGTGCAATGACCTGCTGGACCAACTCATGCAGGCGGGACGCATAGCGGTTTGGGATTGCTTGACCAACTTTAAGGGCACAGAGGGAGGGCAATTCGTCGCGTTCATTGGCCGAGAGTTGCGCTCAACCATGCGGGACACTAAAAGGGAGGTCGTCATGCCGGGCATGACCGCGCAAGCCGCCAAGGATTTTGAGCTTGCTCTTACGCTCGCCCACGGCGACCCGTACGACGCTGTTCGCGTCGCGTGCACGGACGAAATGGGGGACCGCAAAATGTCGCCCGAGCGCGCAAGTGCCGCACTGCTGGCATGGCTCGGGACGGACTCGCTCGACCGGCCCTTGAGCCCTGACGAGTACGGCGAGGGGATCACCCTCGGGGACGTGGTGGCGAACGTGGCCGGAGTCCCGGGGGACCTGCTCGACCCGAGCGACTACGAGTCCACCAGGCGCACCACCATTCGCTCTCAAGTGCACCGAACGCTAGGGCTGTTGGGCGAGCGGCAGCGTCACGTACTCAAGGCGAGCCACGGCATACCCCCCGTGCGGGACTACGGCCAGGACGGCAGCGACGCGGAGTTGGCCGCGGACATGGGTGCCACCACGAAGCAGGTTCACGAAGCACGCGCCAAGGGGCAGAAACGTTTCCGCGAGCTGTACCAGGCGGGCGCACAGGCATGGTGACGCTCCCCACCCGAGATGGCGGGACAGTCGAGATCACCCGATGCGGCGCCCTGGTGGACATTCATGTCCGGGACTCCGAGGGGCGCACGGTCGCAACGGTCGCCCGCCGAGCCGGCGAGGCTGCGCTGCTGCTCTCGACTCGCCAAATAGGGGCTAGCGGTCGACTCCGTTCCGCAGTTGCTTGCCCCCCGCCCCGCACCCGAGCCGCCTCCTAGTTTGCTTACAGAGAGCTACACCCCCCGCTTCGGCGGGGGGCTTTTGGCATGTGCACATAGTTTGTTGGCTCTTTACAAAATCCAAGCAACATCGTCACATCTGCAACTAAAGTGCTGGTCGTAGAGTCGTGGTCCTGGTGGATCATTTGCCATATACGGGCGTTCGCGTGACCAGCAACACACGGGAATATGACCTTCCGGTCATCGAACGCCTGTACTAGTCTCAGTTCATGGTTACGCACCGCGAGGAGTTCCACGTACAGACAACCGTGATCGTGCCCATGCACGGGGGAAAGAACGGGCAGTGGGTCGAGTGCGCCGAGCTGCCCAACGTTCTCGGGGAGAACCGAATCAGGTCATGCAACGACCTGACGATCACTCTGGAAGCTGAAGGGGGAGTTGTGGCCCGTCTGCTGCGAGCCGTAGCGGAGTACACCTGGTTCCGGCTGCTGGCCAGAGACCGCGAGACATGCGGGCTCGCCGGCTCGGTCGAGTGGGTCAGAAATCCCGAAACGGGTCTGTGGCAGCAGTGGGACGAGCCATGGACAGCGTGCGCCTACGGGCAGCACCAGCCCATCCCAACCCTGCTGCTGGCCGCATGAGCGCCCGCACCGGATTCCCGGGCGCCGTGGCGCGTGGGGTGTCTACCTGATCGACCGCGCGCCCGAGCCGGGGCCGCCCTCGCCGCGTTCCGTCGGTTTGGACTCGCGGCCTGACATGCAAGAACCCCGCCGCTCCAAAGGGGGTGGAGTGGCGGGGGTCAGGTGGTCGGGTCAGCACTCGTCACGCTGGACAGCATCGACGAACGACGACCAGGCCGACAACGGGAAGGTCAGTGCAGGGCCGTGCGGGTCCTTGGAGTCGCGGACGGGAACTATGTCGGTGGCCGTCGCGTATGCCGGGGCCCACTCGACGCAGGAACCACCGTTGTTGCTGTAGGAGGATTTGACCCAACGCAGGGTCTCGGGCTCAGTCATCACGGCGTACCTCTTCGTAACTGGTGGATCATGTCTACAGACGCTGTCTGTGACAGAGAAACGGCCTGTAGTTGATGGTAGGCCCTCACCAGCGGCAGCACGGAAGCGAGTGCCCGGTCCAAGTGTCCTTGAGTCTGTGACTCAACGTAGGAGATTACGGACCGGTCTTGGAGCGTCAGCAGGTTCACCAACCGGTCGAGGGTGCGGTACTCACCGATGGCATAGGGAGCGATCTGGAGCATGGTGTTCGAGTGCTCTGCGAACTCCACCAGGCGCTCTAACTGCTCGTCCATCACAGCTGCGCCGCCGATAGGGCGACGAACGCAGCTCTCGTCTAGCACGACGATCACCAAAGGTGGTTCACGACGTACTAGAGCAGTCTGGCGCTTCATGAGGAACGAAACTCGTTCCTCGGCCTGTTCGCGTGTAATGACTCCCCGCTTGACGGCGCTATCGGCTAGTGCCTGCGCATACGCCGGTGTCTGGAGCGGTCCAGGGACCAAGCCGGATTCAAACAGCCGGATCTCTGCCGCGCGAGCCTCGTAGCCCACGTACTCCGGGAAGCCCTCCAGCAGACTGCCGTTGCGGATCTCCCCCCACGCGCGTTCGAACGACTCTGCGGTTCCGACGAACCCGAAAGCAACGTCTAAGCTCCGCGAAAATCGGAGAGTTGGCGGCTTGCGGCCGGTTTCGATTGCCGAAATGTGCCGACCCGAGTAGCCCACCCGCTCAGCCAACTCGTCCTGCTTCCACCCGCGTGCCTCACGCGCGCTGCGCAGACGCGCTCCGAAAGCAGCCCGGGGCGAGGCGTCCGGGTTCAACTCCTTCAGGTTTACCAACGTGCCCTCCGACTCTGGAACGTTGAAGACGGCCCGACTCTAGGCCACGCTGGACCTTCCCGGTAGTGGAAGCACTACGGAGAGGAACGATCGTGTCCGATCAGGAGACGGCTCCGGCGGCCCCGGCTGACGACGTGGCGGAACTGACCGCCCTCATAGCTGCTGGTGGGTTCTGGCGATTGGCCCCGGAGTGGGTGCCGCGCACGGGATACGCCAAGCCGACTCGCGCTCTGCTGCGGGCTGTTGAGGCCGGACTTAAGGGGAGGATGTAGGAGTGTCCAGCGAGACGCCGACGACGACCCCGGCACTCCATGCACCGGACCTTGAGCCCGTACCCGTGGACGGCTGCTGCATCTGCGCTGCCGCTGCAAAGAACCGATCGGCAGCGCGACGGCTTGGCAGCGTCCGAAGCACCATCGAGACGATCAAGCAGCACCCCCACCGCCGGGCGACGGACGGAAGGGAGTCGGAAGAGTGAACGTCGACTACCCCGACCATGGTGAGCCCCCGATCCGGTCGGTGCTGGTGTGGCCCAAGTGCAGCTGTGGACACCCGGAGTGCCCCGACATTGCCGACGACCAGCCGAAGTATGAGGGGCCCGACGACCGCTCGTTCAGCCCGGCCATGCAGCGCATCCGGCCCGGTATCGAGAAGGAGAACCGGCGTGCTTGCTGGGGGGTGTGACGTGGCGACGGCACCGGAGCCGAAGGTCGACCCGTTCGCAGGTACCCCGCACCAGGACAGCCGCGAAGGCTGGTGGACGCAGTACGGCGGATTGCTCGATCCGGCGTCCGGCGTGATCGCGTTCCCGCCCGGAGCGCTGCCCCCGTGCCGTGTCCCGGAGTGCTCCCGCTGCCGGAATGCAGGCAAACGAGATGAGGAACCGTGCTGATCCTGTTTAACGACCTTCGGACCCCTTGCCCCGGACCGGTTGATCCCGAACGGTGTCCCGTGTGCGGAAGGCTGCGAACCGGTCTCAAAGAGGCGCTGACGGCACGAGACGCGATCATGGCCCGAGCCATCGTGTACGCCATGCACGCGCACGTGATCCACGGCCACCCGAACGACCCCCGCACCATTCGATAGACCCTGAACTCCGCCCCTTGCCGGACGCTCTATTCCGGTTCCCCCACCGCCGAATTGATCCCGGCAAGGGGCGAGCGCAACGCCTTCCCTCGCTGGTGGATGCAGTCCCGTGTATCCCCGCCGATCGGTGAGGGAAGGTCCAACCCCTTGTAGCTCAGTGGAAGAGCAGCACTTCAGCGCAGCCCACTCTCGGAAGGCTCGGCGCTGGTGACGACCCCGGTTCGATCCCGGGCAAGGGGACGACTCGCCCCGGCGGATCAAACCGCTTCAACCCTTGGACAGGTCGACCGCCTGCCGGGGCGGGCCAAGCCTCGTCCGGTTGCGAATAGAAGGACAGCCGTATCCGGGCGGGTCAGGAAATGCACGCAACCGACAAGGAGAGTGCAGAAGTGAGCGCAACGACCAACATGCTTCCCGCCGCTGAGCGGGTGGCGGAGCGGGCTCGGGAAATCCTGACGGCCGTTGAGGCCGATTCGGAGTTCATCGCGTTCAAGGCCGCGAGCCTCCGCTACGACGAGGACTGGACGTGCTTTTCCGGCGGCCCGGTCATCAGGGAGTACGACCAGGCCACCGACGCGGCCCCGCTGTTCATCGAGGGTCTGCGGGCCCTGTGCCTCAAGGCTGCTGTGTACGAGGCGACCGGCGATGAGCGCGCGGCGGAAATCCCCGTCGCCGTGCCCGTGGACGAGATGACGCACGCCATGATCGCTCAACCTCAGATCCTCGCCCGGATCACGGCGCGGGTCGGCGCGCAGATCATCCACCAGACCGACCAGGAACACACAGACTGGACGCACGACGACTACACCCACCAGGCGTACCGCGCCGCGTGGGGCGAGCCGCCCGCCCGGTACTGGATCACGCACGACGAGGTGACCCGCCGGCTCGGCATCCTGCGCGAGAAGTACGCCGCGGCGGGCTTCCACCGTATGGGGCTCGCCCACAACATCACCTTCGAGCCGGTTGCCGCGTAGCGGTCAGCCGAGGGCCCGCCGCATCACGGTAAGCGGGTCCAATTCGGGGAAGCGCTGCCGCACCTGTTGCTGTGCCTGAGAGATCAGGTCATCGAGCAGAACCGGCGCGGCGTTCCACAGCACGTCACGCAAGTACGGCACCACCTCGGAAGGGTCGGGCGGTAGGTCCAACTCGACAGCAAGCGGTGCGCCCTCGCTCTTGTAGCGCCCCGCGGGCAACCCGACCTTTTCGGGGTGGACACAGACCGGCGTCCCATCGCTCAAGTACCGGTGCCCATCAGCCTTGTTGAACGGGCATTCCGGGGTCGGACGCTCGAACACGTCGAACTCTCCAACTGCATGGAAGCGGGACGGACAGACACCGCACGCGCGGTGGTGCACGTCGCCGTTCACGAAAGGCTCGGGCATGACCGGAGCCTAGCTGTCACCAGCACCGCAGACGCCCGTTTCGGACCGCCACCACCCCCGCCCGGGGGATGAGCGCCGAGAACGGGTTGCAAGACCCGTTGCGGGGCCGCTGGGCGTGTTCAGTAACGGATGAGGGACCAACCCACGGTGCGCACCGTGCGAGGTCCCGCCCCGCCCCGTTCGTGTGCTGCCCCCGTGGCGCGCGGGCGGGGCACCCTCGCTATACGTCGCCCTGGTGCTCGTCCTCGCCGGCGGGCTCGGCCACGTAGGACCCTCTGCCCGACACCGTGTAGATGAGCCCCTGATCCCGCAGCACCGCGAGGGCCGACCGCGCAGTGTTTCGCGCGACCCCGTATCGCTCCGTTAGCTCTTTCTCGGATGGAAGCGGCCGACCCGGAGCCAAGTCGCCCCGCTCAATCTCCGCGATCAAGTCGGCAGCAATCTGCCGGTATGGGGGCTCCGGTGCCCGGGGGTCGATTTCGCGCGCTGCCATGAGCGGAAGCGTAGACAACGCGCCATCCCACGGACACAACCTAGACATGGTTGAACATGCCTAGACGGACCTATACAGGTTGGCCTACCGTCAGACACGAAAACGCCCCGGGGACCGCTTAGGACCGGTCCACCGGGGCTCCGCCGATCAGCTAATGGGAGCTGAAACGACATGCGCGACTCTATCGCCCGTGCACTGGTGTGGGTGCTGCGGCTGCTGCTGCCCGCCCGCGGAAAACGCCGAGCCGTCCCCGCAATAACCCCCGCCACCCCCGCGCCCCGGTCCGAATCGGCTGCCGCGTGGTCTCGTCCCTGGCAAGGGCCGAGCGCAGACGACGCACGCGCCATCTTCCAGGCCGAGGAAACCCGCTCGCTCACCCCGGAACAGCGCGAACGATGGTGGGCCGCCGCGTTCTCTGAAATCGGCGTTGACTACGACTTCCCCACCATCAACATCACTGGCGTCCGCAGCGAGCGCCAGGGGGTGGCAGCGTGACCGCCGACGAGCTGTTCCCGAAGGTGTTCACGGGCGCGGTGGCCCTGTGTGTCGAGTGCAAGACCCTCACGCGTGCTCCGATCCCCGTTCGCTGGATACAGAGCAACAGCGGCCCCGGGACGACCCTCTACGCGTGCCCCGAGCACGCCGTGAAGCTCGGTGCGGGGCCGACCCCGGACGACGTGATCCGCTGACGAGAAAGCGCCCGCAAAGTCCAGGCAACGTGATAGTCGAGTGTTGATCTTGTACGTCTAGGGGAGGGACCGCCATGGAGCGGAAGAAGAGAAATTGGATCATCGCAGGGGTTGCAGTGCTCGCGTTCGGCGGAGTGCTGTCGCTGTTCGAGGACAACTCAGACTTGGCAGACGCGACGCCGAAGCCGAGTGCCACAGCATCCGCCAAGCCCGCAGACGAGCCCGCAGTGAAGCCGTCCGAGACGCCCACAAGCGGCGGCATCCCCTCGTCCGATGCGGGGCAGCGCGAGGCGCTGATACGCGCTCTAAGGACCGTTGACGCGGGGCTGGTCGCCAACGAAGACCGAGCCGTTGACCGATCCCGGAACGTCTGTCTCGACATCAAGGGCGGCAAGGATGCCAAGACCGTGCAGAGCAACGCGCGAGCCCGATTCGAGGGCGGGACGGTCCCGAGCCTCACGGACGACCAGGCCGCGAACATCGTGACCGCCGTGAAGTCGTCGTTCTGTAGCTGACCAGACAGCCGAGAGCCCCGTTCGGACACTCGTCCGTGCGGGGTTTCTGCTTTCTCGGCCGTACCCGCGCCCGCGCCGCTACCGTGCCCCCATGACCACCACGGACTATGAAGCCCTCGCCGTTGACTTGCTCCGCCGGACTGAAACGGCAATCGACACGATCGCCGGTCTGTCCGTGGACACGGGGATCTCGTTCAAGATCAGTGACATTGTTCAGCGGGTCGAGGACGAGCTACCCGAGGACTACCCGGACGCCACCGCGGGCAGCACCAACCGCCGGGACGTGATCGCAGAAATGGCGCGGGACCTGCTGTCGGGCGAGGCGTACGACGACTGACCCCGAGACCAGTTCTCGCCCTGACCTGGTGTTTTCTGAGTTGCCAGGGTGTAGGGTCTACCGGCCTGCGGTCGTACCGGAACTCACCGTCGTAGTCGTCCTCCAGTACGACCGCCCCACGCGCGCGTGCCCAGTCGATCACCGCCGCCCGGCGCTCCGGGTGCAGCGGGCCGCCGGTCGGGAACTGGTGCGCCGGCGTGAGCAATACGGCCCGCTCCCGCGCGAGTACGTCCACCCGCGCGCCGTGCTCGTCCAGCGGCAGCGGCACCGTGCGCACCCCGGCCGTGGTGAGCAGCCCGCGATGGAAGTCCAGCCCGTACGCCTCCACGCCCAGCGGACCGCGTAGTACCCCGCCCGCGCCCTGGCCGAACAGCAGCCGCAGCGCGTGCGCGAAGCCCGAGCAGACGACGATCCGCTCCGGTTCGGTCCGCACGCCACGCGCGCGTGCCAGATATTCCGTCAGCGCCTCCCGCAGTTCCCGGCGCCCGGCCGGATCCCCCGGCCCGAACGCCTCGCTCGGCGCCGCCTGCAGCGCCCGCCGGTAACAGGCCGACCAGGCCGCCCGCGGGAACGCCGAGACGTCCGGCGTGCCCTGCCGCAGATCGTGCCGCGGGCCACGCGCGCGTGAAGGTACTCTCACAGGCGTCCGTACGGCGTGTCGCAGCGGCTCCGCCCGGTCGGCGACCCGGGTACCCGAACCCTGACGGGCGGTCAGCCAGCCCTCCGCGACCAGTTCCGCGTAGGCGTCGGCCACCGTGTTGCGGGCCACGCCCAGGTCGGCGGCGAGCGACCGGTACGGCGGCAGACGGGTGCCCGGCGCCAGCCGCCCGCTGCGCACGGCCTCCCGCAGCGCCCGGGTCAGCGCCGCCCGCCGCCCGCCCGGACCCGAGAGCTCCAGATGCAGATCGGCGCCGATCCGCTCGGCGGAATTGACCCACGATTCCATCATGAAAATGCACCCTACTGCCGGTCTGTCGGGCCCGTAGGTTGAAGCCATGACGACGCACACCACTGCCACCGCAGCCGACCTCACCAGCGCGATCGCCGAGGCCGAGGACGCCCGCACCCGGCTGGACTTCGGGAAGTCCGCCCCTAAGGTCTTCCGCGCCCTCATCGGCTTCGACGCCGCCGCCCGCACCGGCCTCGACCCCGCGCTGGTCGAGCTGATCCAGATCCGCGCCTCGCACCTCAACCACTGCGCCTACTGCCTGCACATGCACACCAATGACGCCCGCAAGGCCGGTGAGAGCGAGGACCGGCTGCACATGGTCGCCGTCTGGCGCGAGGCCCGGCACTTCTTCACCGCGAAGGAACAGGCCGCCCTCGCCCTCACCGAGGCGCTGACCCTGGTCGCCGACGCGGGCGTCCCCGACGCCGTCTACGCCGAGGCCGCGGCCTGCTTCGAGGAGGAGGAACTGGCCCATGTCATCGCCCTGATCTGCACGATCAACACGTGGAACCGGGTGGCCCTGTCGACGGGGAAAGTGGCGGGGACGGACGAGAGGAAGGGCTGACCGGACCAGTCGGTGCAGACGCGGATCACCTGATCCCTCCAGCAGCTTTGATCCAGCTCGACCCAACTCGATCCAGCTTCGATCCAGCTCGATCCAGCTTTGATTCAGCTCGATCCAGCTTGGATCCTGCCGCAACGATGGGTAACCGCGATGGCGCATCCCGTCGGTTCCGAACCGTCCGCAACCCGCCACTGCCCCACTGCCCAGCACTACGCGGCCACACAGCAGACCGTCGGCCGCAACTACACCCTCATCGGCCGATCCCTCGGAGAGACCGGCGCCGGCAGCCGTGAACTCCCGGTCAGATAGCGGTCGACGGCCGCCGCCACCGCCCGCCCCTCCGCGATCGCCCAGACGATGAGCGACTGCCCGCGCGCCGCGTCCCCGGCGGCGAACACCCCGGGGACATTGGTCGCGAAGCCGTCGTCCCGCGCGAGGGTGCCGCGCGGCTGGAGCTCCAGCCCCAACTGCGCGATCAGCCCGTCCTCCTGGTCCGGCCCGGAGAACCCGAGGGCGAGCAGCACGAGATCGGCGGGAAGCGTCCGCCCGCTGCCCGGCAGCGGGCGCCGCAACTCGTCGACCTCCACCAGATGCAGCGACCGCACCCGCCCGCTGCCGTCCCCGGCGAAGCGGAGCGTGGACGCAGCGAACAGCCGCGCGTCCACGTCCGCCGCCGGTGCCGTACGCAGGTCCCGCGCCTCCTCGTGCGCGGCCGACAGCCGGTAGATCTTCGGGTACGTCGGCCACGGCTCGGTGTCCTCGTCGCGCTCGGCGCCCGGCTGCGTGTAGATGTCCAGTTGGGTCACGGACGCGGCCTCCTCGCGCACCGCGGTCCCCAGACAGTCCGCCCCGGTGTCCCCGCCACCGACGATCACCACGTGCTTGCCGGCCGCGGACAGCGGTGAAACCTCCAGATCCCCCTCACACACCCGGTTCGCCAACGGCAGATACTCCATTGCCTGGTGTATCCCGTACAACTCCCGGCCCGGCACCGGAAGTTCCCGCCACGCCGTCGCTCCCGTGGCGATGACGACGGCGTCGTAACGTCCCCGCAGCTCCGCCGCCCCCACATCCCGCCCCACGGCCGTCGACGTACGGAACTTCGTCCCCTCGGCCCGCATCTGCTCGATCCGCCGCTCCAGATGCCGCTTCTCCATCTTGAACTCGGGGATCCCGTACCGCATCAGCCCGCCGATCCGGTCGTCCTTCTCGTACACCGCGACCGTGTGCCCGGCCCGGGTCAGCTGCTGCGCCGCGGCGAGCCCGGTGGGCCCGGAGCCGATGACGGCGACCGTCAGCCCGGACAGCCGCTCGGGCGGCCGCGCCGGGATGAAACCTTCCTCCCAGGCCCGGTCCGCGATCGCGCACTCGACGTTCTTGATGGTGACGGCCGGCTGGTTGATCGCCAGGACACAGCCCGCCTCACAGGGTGCCGGACACAGCCGGCCGGTGAACTCGGGGAAGTTGTTCGTCGCGTGCAGCCGGTCGCTCGCCGCCCGCCAGTCCTCCCGCGAGACCAGGTCGTTCCACTCCGGGATCAGATTGCCGAGCGGACAGGCGTCGTGGCAGAACGGGATGCCGCAGTCCATGCACCGGTCGGCCTGCTTGCTGATGATGGGCAGCAGCGCCCCCGGGACATAGACCTCGTCCCAGTCCCGCACCCGCTCCTGGACTGGCCGCCGCGCCCACTCCTGGCGTGGCGTGGTCAGGAACCCCTTGGGATCGGCCATGATCGTCTTCCTCGCGTACGGGTACCGCGCGGGTACGCAGGTGTACGACGGGCCGTACGTCATCGCGCGGCAGCCTTCAGCGCTCCTTGGGCACTCTTTCGGCCACGATACGTCCGCCTCGACCGTCGCGCAGAGTGGTGGACAGCGCTTTCTGAGGGGGTCCGCCCAGCCTGGCACCAGCTGCCCCCCGGATCCCTCCCCAGCAGCCCTCAGGGGGGTGATCAGGTGGTGATCAGGTGGTGATCAGGGAATGACCAGGGAACGGTCAGGGGGCTGCCAGAGGTGGGTCAGGGGAGAGTCGGGGAGGACAAGGCCAGGGGGCCGCTGCCTTGTCAGGGCCGAGTCAGCTTTGTCAGGGTGGTCAGCCTTGTCAGGGTGATCAGCCTTGCCAGGGTGGGTGAGCCTTGCCAGGGTGGGTGGGCCTTGCCAGGGTCGGATCAGCTCAAGGGCTCGTACCGAGCTCACGCAAGAGCCAGGACGTAGACCAGGGTGGCCGCGGCGGCGGACACGGCCCGAACGTGGTTCCAGAACGTCCACTCGCGTACGTACGCCGGCCAGTACAGGGCGGCCTCCGGGGCGCCCGGGGTGAGTCGGCCCAGCCTGGCGTTGCGGGGGACGTTCGCGATCACTGTCACCCCGAACGAGCCGAAGAGGTACAGCGCGCTGCCCAGCAGCAGCCCGAGCTTTCCGCCGTCCGGCCACACCACGAACGTCACCACCGCGATCATCACGCTCAGCACCGCCGCGCCCATGAACACCGTCATGAAGGCGGGCCCCACCGCGGCGCTGTTGATCGCGTTCATCGCCGCGACACCCTGCGCGGGCGGCAACGTGGCGAGCCCCCGCATCACGAAGGCCGAGAAGGCGCAGAAGACCCCGGCCATCAGCCCGGTGCCGAGAATCCCCACCATGACCAGCACGAAAAACGGCCCGTCGATCATCTCCACGCCCCATCACGTCTCGTTCCGCCCCGTTCGGGCACGGCATCATCACTGCTCCCAGTGAATGCCCCTGAAACGGCGCAGGCCATGACCGAGGAACGCGACACCACACGCGCGGCTCTCCTTGGTCTTCCTCTTGTCTTTCGTCTGTCTCTCTGTCTCTCTGACCCACTGCCCCTCGGTCGCTCTCTCCCTCTTCCGCTCTCAGCCCACGTCCATACCGGCGTCCTGCCACGCCCGCAGCACGCTCTCCACGGCCGGGGCGATGCGCCGCCGCGCCTCGTACCGTGACACCCCGCTCATCAGCAACTGGTCGTACGGCGTGTCCACATGCCGTACGGCTGCCACGACCGCGGAGATCACCGCCCCCTCCGACAGCGCCCGCCCGGCAGCGCTGCGCCCGACCCGGCCGCTGCCACGCGCGGACGCGTGCGCCGCGATGGCCCGTGCGCGATCGGCCGGGCAGCCGGGCAACAGCCGGAGGATCTCGGCCGCGAACGCCGCCGCGAACCGCTCGTCCTCCGCTGCCCGGCGCCGCGCGTCCCGTGCCCGCCGCCGGCGCCGTGCCTCCGCGTCCGCCAGGCAGCGGGCCTCGGCCCGGGCCAGCGCGGCCTCCTCGACGAGCACGCCCTGCCGCTCGTACCGGCTCTTGCGCCGGTTGAACCGCACCACCACGACCGACAGCCCGCTCTCCTCCCTGGACCTGCGGGTCAGTGCGGTGTCCCCCCGCGGCAGGAACACCAGGTGCCCGAGATCCGCACAGTCCAGGCAGCGCGGTGCCCCGTCCTCCAGCACCAGCAGCGACAGCGGCCCACGCCGGCACGCGGCACACCGCTTGGGCTTCAGCGCCTGGATGACGACAAGCCGACCGGGGGAGTGGGGAGTTGAGGGAAGGGCCATACGCAGTACTTTCCCCGCCGCCGCGCGTGCCTCCCACTCCGGCGGGCGTGAGCATCACCCGGTCGACGGGCCCGTCCGCGCGCTCCCGCAGCCGCTCCAGCCCCGCTGTGTGCACCCATGCGAAAAGGGGAGGACCTCCGGCGGGAACGCCACCGGGTCGTCCAGCACCGGCCGTCCGTCCGCGCCGAGTAGATGCGCACCCAGCCCCACGGCGACGAGCCGGCCCACCCCGGCTCCGGCGACCCCGTCGAGCAGCCCGGCTCCGGCGAGCCCGTCGAGCAGCGCGTCCGCCGCCTTCACGAGGAATCCGGGCTCTGTCTCACCAGGCCGGTGCCCTTACCTCCCTCTGCAGACCCGGCATCATGGGCCCTGTGCGACTCGAAGCGATCACCTGGGACCGGCTCGCCGAACTGCTCGCCGACCGGCTGGTCGGCATACGGTCGGCCGACGGAAGTGCCTGGCCGCGCGTCGGCTTCGACGGCGCCCCGGCCGCCCGGCCCGGCGACCTGGCCGAACGGGTCGGCGAGGCGCTGCGGGTGCGCGGACGCCCTTCGCTGGTGGTCGGTGCCGAGGGCTTCCTGCGTCCCGCCTCGCTGCGTCTGGAACATGGGCGGCGGGACGTGGAGTCGTACTACGCCGGTTGGTTTGACACCGGGGCTCTGTGGCGCGAGGTCTTCGGCCCGCTCGACCCCGGCGGCACCGGACGCGTCCTGCCCGACCTGTGGGATCCGACTACCGACCGGGCCACCCGCAGCCCCTATGTCCAACTCCCGCCCGGTGGGATCCTGTTGCTCCACGGCCCCCTTTTGCTGCGCCACTGGTTCCCCTTCGACCTGACCGTGCACCTCCTCCTGTCCCCGGGCGCCCTGCGCCGCCGTACCCCCGAGGCCGATCACTGGACGCTCCCCGCCTTCGAGCGCTACGAGTCCGAGACCGACCCGGCCGGCACGGCTGACGTCCTGGTACGCGCCGACGATCCACGCCATCCCGCCTGGAGCGGCTGATCCGAAGGCCCGGCCGCGGCGTGCGCGGCTAGAGCCAGCCGTTGCGCCGGAAGCCGCGGTACAGCACCAGGCACGCCCCCGCCATGACGGCCATGACCAGCGGATATCCGAACCGCCAGTGAAGCTCCGGCATGTGGTCGAAGTTCATGCCGTACACCCCGCACACCATCGTCGGCACGGCGATCACCGCGGCCCAGGCCGTGATCTTCCGCATGTCCTCGTTCTGCGCGACGGTCACCTGCGCGAGGTGGGCCTGCAGGATCGAGTTGAGCAGTTCGTCGAACGCGGCGATCTGTTCCTTGGCCCGGATCAGATGGTCGAGCACGTCCCGGAAGTAGGCCTGTATCTCCGGGGCGACGACCCGTATGGGCCGGGTGGCCAGGTCTTCGACCGGGCGGCCCAGCGGCACCACCGCCCGCTTCAGCTCCAGCAGTTCACGCTTCATCTGGTAGATGCGGCCGGGGTCGACCCGTGCGCCGTTCTCCGAGAACACCTCCGCCTCGACCTGGTCGATGTCGGCCTGCACCGCGTCCGTGACATTCAGGTAGTCGTCGACGACGTGGTCGGCAATCGCGTGCAGTACCGCCGCCGGGCCCTTCGACAGCTGGTACGGGTGCGCTTCGAGCTCCTCGCGCAGCGGACCGAGTGAGCCATGCCGGCCGTGCCGGACCGTGATGACGAAGTCCTCGCCGACGAACACCATGATCTCGCCGGTGTTCACGACCTCGCTGGTCGCCGTCAGTTTCTCGTGCTCCACATAACAAACGGTCTTGAACACAGCGAAGAGTGTGTCCCCGTAGTGCTCCAGCTTCGGGCGCTGATGGGCCTCGACCGCGTCCTCCACCGCCAGCGGATGCAGGTCGAACAGCTCGGCGATGCCGGCGAACTCACGGTCCGTCGGCTCGTGCAGCCCCAGCCAGACGAACCCCTCGCCGGTCTTGCGCACCATCCGCACGGCATCCACCAGGTCCGTGCACTGCGGCACACGCACACCGTCCTGGTACGTCACACAGTTGACCACCGACGAGCCCAGCGGTGACCTGGCGGGATGGCTCAGGTCCACCCGCGGCCGCCGCCGGGCCAGCCGCGCCACCTTGCGCAGGCCGCCGACCCTGCCCAGCCCCGTGACCTTCCGCAGATTCCCCGCCATGGACATCTGGATCTCCTCGCCTGGATCTCCTCACGCAACGCTTCCGCGCCTTGCCCCGCAAGTCTGCCAGCCGAGGGCAAGGCGCGGGTAAGCCTGTGGGAACAGGACGTTCCGCTTGGTTCCCGCCTGTGGACGGAGCGGCGACTCTCCCGGCGCCGGCCTCGGCCCATGCTCGTATCCGGAGGACCGCTGCTCGTATCCGGAGGGCCGGTGCTCGTGTCCGGAGGGCCCATGCCCCTGCCCGGAGGACCCATGCTCGTGCCCGGAGGATCGGCCGACCCGGACTAGTCGGGTGACCGGGATGATCGTGGCATGACGCCATCCGACGGATACCTCCTGGACAACCGGCAGAACCAGGCGGGACAGCGCTTCGACGCCTTCGCCACGCTCTTCGATCCCACGACCTTCCGGCACATCGAGGCACTCGGCATCGGACCCGGCTGGCGCTGCTGGGAAGTCGGGGCCGGCGGTACCTCGGTGGTGTCCTGGCTCGCCGAGCGGGTGGGCCCCACCGGCAAGGTCGTCGCGACCGACATCGACGCCTCGCGGCTCGCCGCCGCGGCGCGCCCGCCGGTGGAGGTCCGGGTACACGACGTGGGCGCCGAGGAACCGCCGGGCGAGGGCTTCGACCTGGTCCACGCCCGGCTCGTCCTGGTCCATGTCCCGGACCGGGAGAGGGCGTTGCGGTCCATGATCCAGGCCCTGCGACCCGGCGGACGGCTGCTGATCGAGGACGCCGACCCCGCCCTCCAGCCCCTGATCTGCCCCGACGAGTACGGACCCGAGCAGCGGCTGGCCAACCGGCTGCGCCAGGGCTTCCGCAAGCTGCTCGCCGAACGGGGCGCCGATCTGTCGTACGGCCGCAAGCTCCCGCGTCTGCTCCGCGGGGCCGGTCTGAGCGAGGTGGAGGCCGATGCCTACTTCCCTGTGACGTCGCCCGCCTGCACCGCCCTGGAGGCCGCGACGGTCCGTCAGATCCGGGACCGGCTCGTCACCGACGAGGACATCGACCAGCACCTGGCCAACGTCGAGGCCGGCGGCATGGACCTGGCCACCGCGCCGATGATCTCGGCGTGGGGGAGGAAGGACTAGGCGCCTGCACCGCGTCGATTCAGCTGCTCCGCCGTGGCCGTTCACGCTGTCCGGCAGGTTGAGCCGCGGCTGTCCGGGGAGCCATGGCGTCGGCAGTCCGCTGGCCGTCGCTCCCCGTGCCCGGTGGCCTGGCTCCCACTCGTGCCACCGCCTGCGCGCCCGCCCGGCAGCCCCGTGCCGCCGCCTCCTCCGGGGGCGTGCCCGCGAGCAGGGCGGCGAGGAACGCGCCGGTGAAGGCGTCACCGGCGCCCGTGGTGTCCCGGGGGACCGCCGGCGTCGCCGGGACCTTGGCCGGCGTGCTGCCGGAACGGGCGACCAGCGCACCGTCCGCGCCCGCCTTGGTCACCACCAGCGGAACGAGACGGCTCAGCTTGGCGGTCGCGTCCGCCGGATCCGGCAGCCCCGTCAGCAGACATGCCTCGTCCCTGCTCGGCAGCAACACGTCCAGTCCTTCCGCGAACGCGAGGAACCGGTCCACTCCCAGCCGCACCAGGAAGCCTGCCGACGCCGGATCCAGGCTGACCGGAACGCCACGCGCGCGTGCCGCCGCGAGCGCCGTCCGCGCCAGCTCCCGGCTCGGCTCCGTGAACAGCAGATAGCCCGACAGGTGTAGCCGGGCGACGCCGTCGAGCAACGCGTCGGACCAGTCGGCAGGTTCGATCCGCAGAGACGCTCCGCTGTCCGTGAGGAACGTACGCTCCGCCGCCGCACCCGTGTCGACGAGGCAGATCACCGTCCCCGTCGCCGCCGTCGGATCGATCACCAGCAGGGGCCGTACGCCGGCTGCGACCAGCTCACGCTCGTGCCACGCGGCCGCGTCCGTGCCCACCCGCCCGAGCAGCCGTACGTCGGTACAGCCCGTGTGCGCGGCCCAGCAGGCCACATTCGCGCCCGCGCCGCCCGGCACGGTCCGGATCGCGGCGGCCGTGTCGGTGCCGGCGGCGAGCTGTCCCCGGTGCCGGGCGACCACGTCCGTGACCACGTCGCCGACGACCAGCAGGGCGCCGCGCGCGTCCGCGGTCACCCTCTGGTCCACGCCGTGGCGATCCGCGCCGCCAGTCGTACGTTGCCGCGCACGGCCGCAAGATTGGCGCTCAGTGAGGCGCCGTCGGTGTGCCGGACCAGGTAGTCCAGCAGGAACGGGGTCACCGCCTGTCCGGTGACGCCCTGTTCCGCGCAGGCATGCAGTGCGTCGGCCAGCACGCGTGCGTGCAGCCCGGGATCGAGCTGTTCCGCCTCGGGGACGGGCTGGGCGACGATCAGCGCCGACTCCGGCGCGTCGAGCGCATCCTGGGCTCGCATGACGTCCGCGACCTGCTCCGGGGTGTCCAGCGTCCAGTCGACCGGATGTCCCGAGTCGGCCAGATAGAAGCCGGGGAAACGGTCCGTGCCGTACCCGGCGACGGCCACGCCCAGCGTCTCCAGCCGCTGCAGGGTCGCCGGCACGTCCAGGATCGACTTGACGCCCGCGCAGACCACCGTGATCCGCGTGCGTGCCAGCAGCCCCAGGTCGGCCGACTCGTCCTGGGTCACCGTCCACTCCCGGTGCACACCGCCCAGCCCGCCGGTGGCGAACACCCGGATGCCCGCGAGCGCGGCCAGCTGCGCCGTCGCCGATACCGTGGTCGCCCCGCTCACGCCTGCCGCCACGGCGAGCGGCAGATCGCGGTGGCCCAGCTTGCGGATGCCGTCCTCGTTCGCGACCCTCTCCAGCTGCTCCTTGTCCAGGCCGACCCGGGGGTGACCGTCGAGCACGGCGATGGTCGCCGGTACGGCGCCCTCCCGGCGCACGGCGTCCTCCAGCTCCAGCGCCACCTGCAGATTGCGGGGGCGGGGCAGTCCGTGCGCGATGATCGTGGACTCCAGGGCCACCACCGGCCGCCCGGCCTCGATCGCTTCCCGGACCTCTTCCGACACCACCAGCACCACGTGCACCGCCTCCTGTCCGTCGGCCTTTCCTCATCTCTGGCGGGAGCCGGTCGCCGCTAAACGCTTGCGGCCTGTGGGGGACGCCACCAGCCTGGGCCGCATGACGAAGAACAGCATGCGTCTCGATCATGTCGTCCTGTGGGTGGCCGATCCGGTCGCCGCGGCCGGCTTCTACGAGACGGCCGTCGGCCTGGAGCCGATCAAGGTCGCCGAGTTCGCCGAGGGGAAGGTGGCTTTCCCTTCCGTGCGCGTCAATGAGGAGACCATCCTCGACCTCGCCCCACGCAGCCTCGCCGCACGCATGAAGATGCTGCCCGGTGCGGCGGAGAGCGCAGGCCACCCCGTCAACCACATCTGCCTGTCCCTGCCGGCCGACGCCTTCGACGCCCTCCGTGCCCGTCTGGAGGAACACGGCGTCGCCATGTCGGGCATCGACCACGACCTCTCCGGCGCCCGCGGCAACGCCACGCGCAGCTTCTACTTCCGCGACCCCGACGGCAACGTCTTCGAGGCCCGGCACTACGACGAGTAGCCGGCCGGTCAGAACAGCGGCTCGGGTAGCACCCCCTCCAGGGCGAGCAACTGGCGCTTGGTCTCCAGCCCGCCCCCGAAGCCGCCGATGCCGCCGTCGCTCTCCACCACCCGGTGGCACGGCACGACCACCGGCAGCGGATTGGCCCCCATCGCCGCGCCGACCGCCTGCGCCCCGCCGGGCTGCCCGACACGCCCGGCGAGATCGCCGTACCCGACCACCGTGCCGTAGGGCACACCGGTCGCCAGCTCGCGCAGCACCTGTCGGTTGAAGCCGGAGATCAGCGACCAGTCCAGCGGCAGGTCGAAGTCGTGCCGCTCGCCGGCGAAGTACGCCCGCAGCTGCCGTATCGCCTCCGTGAGCAGCAGCGAGTCCGGGTCTTCCACGGCAGCGGCGCCGAGCCGGGCCGCCAGCCGCTCCAGGGCGCGGTCGCGCACGGCGTCGGTGGCGTGGAAGACCACGTTGACCAGGCCGTCGCGGGTCGCCGCCAGCATCAGCGGACCGATGTCCGTGTCCACCACGGCCCACACGACCCGCTGCTCATCCTGCCCATGGCTGTCCATGCGCCCACGGTACGACCCACCACTGACAACGCCCGCCGCGCTCAGTCCGAACCCAGCGCCGTCCGCACCACGTCGGGCTTGTTGGTGATGACCCCGTCGACGCCGTAGCCCGCGACCCGGCGTGCGGTGGCCGCGTCGTTCACGGTCCAGGCGAACACGCCGAGCGGCCTGCCGTGCGGCCCGTCGAAGGAGTGGACGGCCGAGACGTACGCCTTCGAGAGCGATGCGTACGACGGATTGACGAGATCGGCGAAGCACGCGTACTGGTGCAGTTGTGCCGCGGTGGGTGAACCGAGGAGGGCGGTGGTGATCGCGGGCCTCAGCTCGTGCACGGTCCGGATGCTGTCGACGCTGAAGCTCTGCACGATCAGCCGCCCCAGATGCTTCCGGTCCAGCCAGCCCTCATTGCCCAGGAGCTTTATGGTCTGCTGCTCGATGCCCGGATACAGCCCCGGGTTCTTGACCTCCAGGAGCAACTTCTCGTGGTTGTGCTCGACCCGGCGCATGTAGTCCTTCAGCGTCGGCACGCGCGTGCCCGCGAAGGCGCGGGAATACCAGCTGCCCGCGTCCAGGCGGGCGATCTCCGCGGCGGTGAAGTCCTTCACCTTCCACGGCGCCCGGCCGGGGAAGACCTGCTCGGCGTTCGTGGTGCGCTTCAGGTTGTCGTCGTGGATGACGACCAGCTCGCCGTCCTTGGTGCGCTGGACGTCGTTCTCGACCCAGGAGAAGCCCAGCTGTGCGGCCTTGTCGATCGAGGCCAGTGTGTTCTCGGGAGCGTAGGCGGACGCACCCCGGTGGGCGATCACCGTGGTCTCCCCGGCCGCGCCCGCCCGGGCGTCGGAGGCCGGGCTCAGCAGGGCCGCCATCACCAGGACAGCGGCGGCCGCGCCGGCCACTAGGCGCGCGTGCATGCAGACTCCTCGCGTTGAGCAAATACGGACAGTTATCAGACTTACAGCAGACGGTCAACGGCACCTGGTCGCACGATGGCCACAGACCGCATGGAGACGTCCCAGTCCGCTCACCGCTACCCCACAACTGCGGCAAGGCCGTGTTTCTTTGCCGGAAAATCGTTCGACCATTCCGGTGGGGGTCATACTCTCTGCGACAACCCTGACCGCCCGCGCGGTCCTGGGTCGGGGGGATTTTTCAACGATTCCGGGACGTAAGAGGGCGGAAGGGCAGCCGCGGATGCAAGGCACGGTCGACGGATTCAGCTACGGGGCCGTCACCCCAGTGGTGGCCTACCTGATGGCCTGCCTCGGCGGCGCCCTCGGCCTGCGCTGCACCACCCGGTCCCTGCTGGTCACGCACTCCTGGCGGCCCGCCTGGCTGGCCCTCGGCTCGGCCGCGATCGGCTCCGGCATATGGACCATGCACTTCGTCGCCATGATGGGATTCGCCATCAAGGAGACACCGATCCACTACGACAAGCCGATCACCTACGCCAGCCTCGGCCTCGCCGTCGTCATGGTCGGCATCGGGATCTTCATCGTCGGCTACCGGGGCGCCACCGGCACCGCTCTGTTCACCGGCGGCACGATCACCGGCCTGGGCGTCGCCTCGATGCACTACCTCGGCATGGCGGGCGTGCACTTCCACGGGCGGTTCACCTACAACACACTCACCGTCGCCGCCTCCGTCGGCATAGCGGTCGTGGCCGCCACCGCCGCCCTGTGGGCCGCCGGACGCGTCCGGGGCTTCCTGTGGAGCGTGGGGGCGAGCCTCGTCATGGGCCTCGCCGTCAGCGGCATGCACTACACGGGCATGGCCGCCCTCGGTGTCCACCTCGACAGCACCCCGCACACCGCCGGAGGCGCGCCGGAGCCGTCCGTGCTCGCGCCGATGCTGATCGGCCCGCTCGCCTTCCTGCTCCTCGCGGGCGTCGTGGTGATCTTCGATCCGCTGATGGTCGTGGGCCGGCCGGTCCGCGCGCCCGTCGAGCGCAAGCCGGGCGTCCCGGCCGCCGCCGTTCCCTCCCACGCGGACCGCCGTCCCACGGTGCCCGAGGCGCGCCGGCCCGAGCACCACGGCTCCCGCACCCGGTAAAACCGCTGATCCGGACCCGTTGTCAGTGCGGGGTCGTACGGTGGATGGCATGCGGCCCGTTTCCCACATCGAACGCACGGTGGCGCCCTTCGAGGTCGTCAGCCCCTACCAGCCCAGCGGCGACCAGCCGACGGCCATCGCCGACCTGGCCAGGCGCATCGAGGCCGGTGAGAAGGACGTCGTCCTGCTCGGCGCGACCGGCACCGGCAAGTCCGCCACCACGGCGTGGATGATCGAGAAGCTCCAGCGCCCCACGCTCGTGATGGCGCCGAACAAGACACTGGCCGCCCAGCTGGCCAACGAGTTCCGCGAGCTGTTGCCGAACAACGCGGTCGAGTACTTCGTCTCGTACTACGACTACTACCAGCCCGAGGCGTACGTCCCGCAGTCGGACACCTACATCGAGAAGGACTCCTCGATCAACGAGGAGGTCGAGCGGCTGCGCCACTCGGCGACGAACTCGCTGCTCACCCGCCGTGACGTCATCGTGGTCGCCTCGGTCTCCTGCATCTACGGCCTCGGTACCCCGCAGGAGTACGTCGACCGCATGGTCCCCCTCAGGGTCGGCGACGAGATCGACCGGGACGAGCTGCTGCGCCGCTTCGTCGACATCCAGTACACGCGTAACGACGTGGCCTTCGCCCGCGGCACCTTCCGGGTCCGCGGCGACACCATCGAGATCTTCCCGGTCTACGAGGAGCTGGCCGTCCGCATCGAGATGTTCGGCGACGAGATCGAGGCGCTCTCCACGCTGCACCCGATCACCGGCGAGATCATCAGCGACGACCAGCAGCTGTACGTCTTCCCCGCCTCCCACTACGTCGCCGGCCCCGAGCGCATGGAGCGGGCCGTCAACGACATCGAGAAGGAGCTGGGGGAGCGCCTGGCCGAGCTGGAGAAGCAGGGCAAGCTCCTGGAAGCCCAGCGCCTGCGGATGCGCACCACGTACGACCTCGAGATGCTCCGCCAGATCGGCACCTGCTCCGGCGTGGAGAACTACTCGATGCACTTCGACGGCCGCTCGCCCGGCTCCCCGCCCAACACCCTGCTGGACTACTTCCCGGACGACTTCCTGCTCGTCATCGACGAGTCACACGTCACCGTCCCGCAGATCGGCGCCATGTACGAGGGCGACGCCTCCCGCAAGCGCACCCTCGTCGAGCACGGCTTCCGCCTGCCCTCCGCGCTCGACAACCGCCCGCTGAAGTGGGAGGAGTTCCAGGGGCGCATCGGCCAGACCGTCTACCTGTCGGCGACCCCCGGCGCCTACGAGCTGTCCCGCGGGGACGGCGTCGTGGAGCAGATCATCCGCCCGACCGGCCTGGTCGACCCGGAGGTCGTGGTCAAGTCCACCGAGGGCCAGATCGACGACCTGGTGCACGAGATCCGCAAGCGCACCGAGAAGGACGAGCGCGTCCTTGTCACCACGCTCACCAAGAAGATGGCCGAGGACCTCACCGACTACTTCCTGGAGCTCGGCATCCAGGTGCGCTACCTGCACAGCGACGTCGACACCCTGCGCCGCGTCGAGCTGCTGCGCGAGCTGCGCTCCGGTGAGTACGACGTCCTGGTCGGCATCAACCTCCTGCGTGAGGGCCTCGACCTGCCCGAGGTGTCCCTGGTGGCGATCCTGGACGCCGACAAGGAGGGCTTCCTCCGCTCGGGCACCTCGCTGATCCAGACCATCGGCCGCGCGGCGCGCAACGTCTCCGGCCAGGTCCACATGTACGCCGACAAGATCACCCCGGCGATGGAGAAGGCCATCGAGGAGACCAACCGCCGCCGGGAGAAGCAGATCGCCTACAACAAGGCCAACGGCATCGACCCGCAGCCACTGCGCAAGAAGATCAACGACATCGTCGCGCAGATCGCCCGCGAGGAGGTAGACACCGAGCAGCTCCTGGGCAGCGGCTACCGGAAGTCGAAGGACGGCAAGGGCGCCAAGGCACCCGTCCCGGCGCTGGGCGACAAGACGGCCAAGGGCGCGAAGGCCGGCAAGGCCGCCAAGGGCAAGGCGGCAGCCGCGGTTCCCACGGACCGCCCGGCGGCCGAACTCGCCGGGCAGATCGAGGAGATGACCGAACGCATGCGTGCCGCCGCCGCGGAGCTGCAGTTCGAGATCGCGGCCCGGCTGCGCGACGAGGTCTCGGAGATGAAGAAGGAGCTGCGCCAGATGCGGGAAGCCGGCCTCGCCTGAGCCCTCGTCACCCTGCCGGACCTCGGTATATGCGCCAAGTGTTGCAACACCGACACAAAGCGCGGGCCGGGGTTCGGCACTGTCGGTGCCTCTGCGTAGGGTTCTTGACAACCGCGCACTGCGCGACAACAGGGGATCATCGAGAGGGGATTCAGCGGTGTCCGTCAACTTGAGCAAGGGTCAGGCCATCAGCCTGGAGAAGAAGGACGGGGCCACCCTGACCGCGGTCCGTATGGGGCTCGGCTGGCAGGCGGCGAAGCGGCGTGGCCTGTTCGGTTCCCGCACCCGCGAGATCGACCTGGACGCCTCCGCCGTCCTCTTCGCCGAGAAGCAGCCTGTTGACGTGGTCTTCTTCCGTCACCTGGTCAGCGACGACGGCTCCGTCCGCCACACCGGCGACAACCTCGTCGGCGGCGTCGGACAGGGCGGTGACGACGAGGCGATCCTCGTGGACCTGCAGCGTGTCCCGGTCCACATCGACCAGATCGTCTTCACCGTGAACTCCTTCACGGGCCAGACCTTCCATGAGGTGCAGAACGCGTTCTGCCGCCTCGTGGACGAGACCAACGGCCAGGAACTCGCCCGCTACACGCTGGACGGCGGCGGTGACTACACGGCCCAGATCATGGCGAAGGTGCACCGCGCGGGTTCGGGCTGGACGATGACCGCCCTGGGCACCCCGGCCAACGGCCGCACGTTCCAGGACCTGATGCCGGCGATCCTGCCGCACCTGTAGGACCGCACGCTCGACCGGCGGGGCGCACGACAGAACGACACAGGGGGGCGACGGCGATGACGGCCGAGCTGGTGCGGGGACAGAACCACCCGCTGTCCCAGGTCCGGCTGGTGATCCGGATCTCGGCCGGGACACCGGTCCTGGCCGGAGTCACGCTCGGCGACGAGAACGGCACGGTGCACGGCCCCCAGTGGGTGGCCCATCCCGGCGCCCCCGCTCTGCCCGGCGTCGAGGTGCCCCGGCAGTCCGCGGCCGAGCACCGGCTGGCCGTCGATCTTGACGCCCTGCCCGAGGCCGTGCACCGCATCGACGTGTTCCTCGCCCTGCCTTCAGGCACGGGAGGACCGCTCCGATTCGGTGCCGTCGCCGCCCCGCACGCCACGGTCGAGGGCCTCGACGGCACCGAACTCGCCTCCTACACCCTCACCGGCCTGGACAGCGAGACGGCCGTGCTCGCCCTGGAGCTGTACCGCAGACAGGGCGCCTGGAAGGTGCGTGCGGTGGGCCAGGGCTACGCGGCCGGGCTCACCGCACTGCTCGCCGACCAAGGCCTGAGCGAGGCCGCCCATCTCACGACCGCCGCGCAAGAAGCTGTGGCGGCCCACGGCCCCTCCCGTGCAGTGCCGACGCCGCAGGACACCGCCGCCCGCGGTCACCAGGACACCTCCGCGACCGTGCCGCACAACACCTCCGCGGCCACCGGGCGCGACACCCCGGTTTCCGCGCCGTACGACACCCACACGCCGGAGCCGCGGGACACTCCCGCGCCCGGAACGGCGGGACCGACGCACGCCCCGCAGCGACCGGAGCCGACGCCCTCGGACAACGCGCGGAGCCCTTACGACACCGAGGCACCCGGCGCCGGGCCGCGAGACGCCGACGCCCGGATCGACTACACGCACCCCGGCCGCCGCCCCCACGGCACACCGCCCCCGGCTGCACCGGCCGCCGACGGCCGGCCCGCACAGCCCGTCGCGGGTGATGCCGTGGGCTGGTCGATGGAGGAGCGGCTGTACAACCAGGTCTGGGGCATGTTCGAGGACCTGGCCCGCACGACGGCCGCATACCGCAGCGCCGTCGACTTCGCCGACTCCCGCCTGGAGAAGGAGCTCGACCAGGCCCTCGGCGACCCCCGTGGCCGGCTCGGCACCGCGGCCGACACCGCGCGCGAGGCGGCCCACGCCCGCCGGACGCAGCTGGTGGACCAGGCACGCGCGGTCCTCGACCGCGACCTCGCCCAGCTCACCGCCGAGTCCGAGGTGGTCGAGCCCGCGCTCCCGCCCGCCTGTGCCCGCTGGGACAACCCCGTCTGGCACGGCTACCGGGTGCCCACCGAGCCGCCTATGGCCGTGCGCCTCGGCGACCTCCATCTGCCCGAGAGCGTGCCGCTGCGCATTCCGCTGCTGGTCAGGTTGCCGCTCGAACGCGGTCTGTGGATCGACAGCGGCGCGGCGGCCGCATCCGACGGTCTCCCGGACCCCGCCGAGCTGCGGCACCGGGCCCTGGAGGCCGCGGTGGCGCTCGCGGCACGGTTGCTCGCCGTCCATCCGGCGGGGGAGTTCGCCGTGCGGATCATCGACCCGGCCGGAGCCGGGGCCACGGCGTTCGGCCCGCTGACGCGGACCGGGGTGCTCGCCGCACCCCCCGCGACCGGCGCTGCGGGGGTGACGGAGATGCTGGAGCAGCTCACCCGGCGGGTCGACCTGGTGCAGATGGCGCTGCGCGGCGGCGCGCCCGAATCGCTGCCGGCCGATGTGGACACCGCGCGGCAGCTGCTGATCGTCAACGACTTCCCGCACGGTTTCGACGACCGGGCGGTGACCCGGCTGCGCTATCTCGCCGACGAGGGGCCCGACGTCGGTGTGCACCTCCTGCTGGTGGCCGACCGCGAGGACGCCGCCGCCTACGGCCCGCTGCTCGACCCGCTGTGGCGTTCGCTGATGCGACTCACTCCCGTGCCCGACGACTACTTCGCCGACCCCTGGGTCGGACACGCCTGGACCTACGAACCCTCACTGGTCCCGGTTGGCAGCCAGGTCGTGCATCACGTCCTCGCCGAGGTGGCCAGAGCCCTGACCAAGCACAGGTAAAGACACTCTGAGCAGGGGTATTGGTCTTTATTTTACTTTTCTCTTTACCTTTCCTTGGTGATTGGATACTCTCTTCCCTACGGAGGGGAGTACTCCCTGACTGCGGCGCACCCGTCAGTACGGACCGGTTCCGGTCCCGGGGCGTCGGCCCGACGCGGGTGGAAGAGACCTCCGGCAGCGACGACGCTGATGTTTGCCGTTACGTAATGCCGGAGGTGCAGTGGAAGTCTCTGTGACCCTGTGGGTCCTGACCATCGTGGGCCTTGCCACCCTGATCGCTGTCGATTTCTTCATCGGCCGCAAGCCTCATGAGGTGTCGATCAAGGAAGCCGGTATCTGGACCGTCGTCTGGATCGCCCTCGCAGGGCTCTTCGGTCTCGGTCTCCTGGTCTTCGGCGGCGGACAGCCGGCCGGTGAGTTCTTCGCGGGCTTCATCACCGAGAAGTCGCTGAGCGTCGACAACCTCTTCGTCTTCGTCCTGATCATGGCGAAGTTCGCGGTGCCCACGCAGTACCAGCAGCGCGTCCTGCTCGTCGGCGTGCTCATAGCCCTGGTCCTGCGAGCCGTCTTCATCGCCGCGGGAGCCGCGATCATCGCCAGCTTCTCCTGGGTGTTCTACCTCTTCGGCGCCTTCCTGATCTGGACCGCCTGGAAGCTCATCCAGGAGGCCCGCGCGGACGAGGAGGACGAGGAGTACGAGGAGAACAAGCTGCTGAAGGCCGCGGAACGCAAGTTCGGCGTGGCCGACAAGTACCACGGCACCAAGCTGTGGATCCAGCAGAACGGCAAGCGGGTCATGACCCCGATGCTGGTCGTGATGCTCGCCATCGGGACCACGGACGTCCTGTTCGCCCTGGACTCCATCCCCGCGATCTTCGGTCTGACGCAGGACCCGTACATCGTCTTCACGGCCAACGCCTTCGCCCTCATGGGCCTGCGGCAGCTGTACTTCCTCATAGGCGGCCTGCTGAAGAAGCTGGTCCACCTCTCGTACGGCCTGTCGGTCATCCTCGGCTTCATCGGCGTCAAGCTGGTGCTGCACGCCCTGCACGAGTCCGGTGTCCACGTCCCCGAGATCAGCATCCCGGTCTCGCTCGGCGTGATCTGCGCGGTCCTGGTCGTCACCACCATCACCAGCCTGATGGCCGCCAGGAAGGAGGTGGCCGTCGAGGCGGCGCACACCGGGGGCGAAGTGACTCCCAAGGACAGCGCCGACGCCTGACCGGGCTCGCGTCAGGCACGGCCAGGGCGGGAGTGGAACCGCGTGAAGCAGACACCCACTCCCGCCGGTACCGGGGCCCTCGGCGGAAAGGACAAGAGGTATCCGAAAAGAGCGGAATGCGAACCTTGTACGTCTCTGCGACCATCGCGGCATGATCACTCGGCTCAGGTCGCTCACCCGGCAGTGGACGATCCTCGTGCCCGTCCTCGCGGTCGTCCTGCTGGGCTTCACCTGGGGCCGAGAGCTGCCGGGCGCGGTCGTCGCCCTGGTGACCCTGGTGCTCGCCGGTTCCGTCCTGGCAGCGGTGCATCACGCCGAGGTCATCGCCCACCGTGTCGGCGAGCCCTTCGGCTCCCTGGTGCTCGCCATCGCCGTCACGATCATCGAGGTGGCCCTGATCGTCACCCTCATGGCCGACGGCGGTGACAAGAGTTCCACCCTGGCCAGGGACACCGTGTTCGCCGCCGTGATGATCACCTGCAACGGCATCCTGGGGCTCTGTCTGCTCGTTGCCTCCCTGCGGCACGGCACCGCCGTCTTCAACCCCGAGGGCACCGGCGCCGCCCTGGCGACCGTGGCGACCCTCGCCACGCTCAGCCTGGTGCTGCCGACCTTCACCACCAGCAAGCCCGGACCCGAGTTCTCCCCGGTCCAGCTGACCTTCGCCGCGCTGTCCTCACTGATCCTGTACGGACTGTTCGTGGCCACCCAGACCGTGCGCCACCGCGACTACTTCCTGCCGATCACCCGGCAGGGCGAGGTCATCACCGCCGACGACCACGCCGCACCCCCCACCGCCCGCAGCGCCTGGATCAGCCTCGGCCTGCTCGGTCTGGCCCTGATCGGCGTGGTCGGCCTGGCCAAGGGCGTGTCACCCACCATCGAGTCGGGCGTGGAGGCGGCCGGCCTGCATCACGCCGTCGTCGGTGTGATCATCGCCCTGCTCGTCCTGTTGCCGGAGACCATCGCCGCGCTGCGCTCCGCCCGCCGCGACCGGGTGCAGACCAGCCTCAACCTCGCGCTCGGCTCGGCCATGGCAAGCATCGGCCTGACCATCCCGGCCGTTGCGCTCGCCTCCATCTGGCTGTCCGGACCGCTCGTCCTCGGCCTCGGCTCGACCCACATGCTGCTGCTCGCGCTGACCGTGGTGGTCAGCTCCCTGACGGTCGTGCCGGGACGCGCCACGCCCTTGCAGGGCGGTGTCCATCTGGTGCTCTTCGCGGCGTACCTGGAGCTGGCGATCAACCCCTAGCGCTGGCTCATGCGGTCCGTCTACGGCCGATCCATGGCCCTTCGGCCGGTCAGCCCGTCGCCGGCTCCACCGCCGGCACGGGCACGGGCCGCGTCTCCGGAAGCAGCGCGAAACACACCAGGCTGAGCAGCGCGATCCCCGTCAGATACACGCCCACGCCCCACGGCACCCGCCCGCCCTGCTCGGCGAGCGCCGTTGCCACCATCGGGGTGAGCGCGCCGCCGAGCACGCCCCCGAGGTTGTAGCCCACCGCGGCGCCCGTGCAGCGCACCCGGGCCTCATACAGTTCCGGCAGGTAGGCGGCGATGACCGCGAACATGGTGACGAAGGCGAGCAGCGCGCCCAGAATGCCGAGGAACATCAGCAGCGGCTCGCCGGTGGCCAGCAGCGCCACCATCGGGAGCATCCACAGGACGCAGGCCGCGCAACCCGTCAGACACATCGGCCGGCGCCCGTAGCGGTCGCCGAGCAGCGCCACCAGGGGTGTGAGGGCCCCTTTCACCACCACCGCGGCCATGACACAGGTCAGCATCACCGTCCGGCTCACCCCGAGCCGCTCCGTCGCATAGGCCAGCGACCAGGTCGTCACCGTATAGAACACCGCGTATCCGATGGCCAGCGCGCCGGCTGTCAGCAGCACCAGCCGCCCGTGATGCCGTACGACCTCGACGAGCGGCACGCGCGCGTGGTCGTCGATCTCGAGGAACCGGGGGCTCTCGGTGAGCGACGAGCGCAGCCACAGCCCGGCGAGCGCCAGTGCCCCGGCCGCCCAGAACGGCACCCGCCACCCCCACCGCGCGAACTCGGCGTCGGACAGTGCCGCGGACAGTGCGAGCATCACCCCGTTGGCCAGGACGAAACCGAACGCGGGCCCCACCTGAGGGAAGCTCGACCACAGCGCGCGTCGCGCGGCGGGCGCGTGCTCGGCGGTCAGCAGTGCGGCTCCGCCCCACTCCCCGCCGAGCCCGAGACCCTGCAGGAAGCGCAGGACGAGCAACAGCACGGGCGCGGCGACGCCGATGGTCCCGTACGACGGCACGCAGCCCACGGCGACCGTCGAAGCGCCCGTGAGCAGCAGCGAGGCGACGAGCACCGGCCGCCGTCCGCGCCGGTCGCCGAGGTGCCCGAACAGCACCGAGCCGAGCGGCCGGGCAACGAACCCCGCCCCGAACGTCCCGAACGCCGCCAGTGTCCCCGCGACCGGCGAGAACGTCGGGAAGAACAGCTGCCCCAGGACCAGGGCCGCCGCCGTCCCGTAGACGAAGAAGTCGTAGAACTCGATCGCGGTCCCCGCCAGGGACGCGGCGGCGAGTCTCGGCATCGAGGGGGCGTTCACGGCACGCACAGGCTGCATGCCGCGTCAACTACCCACTGTGATCAACGGTTACGGGGCGCGCGGAGGTGATCGGGCGACCGTGGCGTGCGCCGAGGCCACCGGCATGCGGAGCACGCCATGCGCTGCGGTCACCGTGATAGACCGTGTGCCAGCAGCGGTCGTCGACGTACCGCCCCGACCGGACCGGAGGAACCGTGCCCCGCACCTTGGCCAACGCCCCGATCATGATCCTCAACGGGCCCAACCTGAACCTGCTCGGCCAGCGCCAGCCCGAGATCTACGGCAGTGACACCCTGGCCGACATCGAGGCGCTGTGCGCCAAGGCCGCTGCCGCGCACGGCGGCACGGTGGACCTCCGGCAGTCCAACCACGAGGGCGAGTTGGTCGACTGGATCCACGAGGCGCGCCTGAACCACTGCGGGATCGTCATCAACCCCGGCGCCTACTCCCACACGTCGGTCGCGATTCTGGACGCACTCAACACCTGTGACGGCATGCCCGTACTGGAGGTGCACATCTCCAACATCCACCAGCGCGAATCGTTCCGGCACCACTCCTACGTCTCGCTGCGCGCCGACGGCGTGATCGCCGGATGCGGAGTGCAGGGCTATGTGTTCGGCGTGGAGCGCGTGGCCGCCCTGGTGGGAGCGGCCCAGACCGACGCGTGAGCCAGGGCGGTCACAGCCGGCCCGCCTCCACGATCCGCCGCAGGAAGCGCCGCGTGCGCTCCTGCTGCGGGTCGCCGAAGACCTGCTCGGCGGTGCCGTGCTCCAGAACGACACCACCGTCCAGAAAACAAACCTGGTCGGCGACGTCCCGCGCGAAGCCCATCTCGTGCGTCGCCAGCACCATGGTCATGCCGTCGTCCTTCAGGCCCCGGACCACCTCCAGCACCTCGCCCACGAGTTCGGGGTCGAGCGCCGCCGTGATCTCGTCCAGCAGCAACAGCCGGGGCCGCACGGCAAGCGCCCGTACGATCGCCGCACGCTGCTGCTGACCGCCGCTGAGCCGGTCCGGGTAGGCATCAGCCTTCGCGGCCAGTCCGAGGCGCTCCAGCAGCTCCCTGGCGCGTTCCTCGGCCTCGGCACGGGAGACGCCGTGCACCCGGCGCGGCGCCAGCGTGATGTTGTCCAGCACGGTCATGTGCGGGAAGAGGTTGTACGCCTGGAAGACCACGCCGATCCGGCGCCGCACCGCGTCCTGGTCGACGCGCGGATCAGTGATCTCCTCGCCGTCCAGCCAGATCGCACCGTCGTCGATCTCCTCCAGGAGGTTGGCGCAGCGCAGCAGCGTGGACTTGCCCGAACCGGAGGCACCGATCAGCGCGGTCACCGTGTGCGGGGCGACCTCCAGGTCGACGTCCCGCAGCACGACGGAGCCGCCGAAGGCCTTGCGGACGGACTCCATGCGCAGCACGGGCGCTGCTGCGTCGCTCATAGCGATCCTCCCTGGGCCCGCTGCCGGTCCATCCGGGCCGTCACCCAGTCCGTGAAGCGGGTCATCGGAATGGTCAGCGCCACGAACACCAGCCCCGCGACGATGTACGGCGTGTAGTTCAGACTGCGGCCCACGATGATGTCGGCCGCCCGCACGGCGTCCACCGCGCCGCCGATCGACACCAGACCGGTGTCCTTCTGCAGCGACACCAGGTCGTTGAGCAGCGGCGGTACCTGACGCCGTATCGCCTGGGGGAGGACGACGTAGCGCAGGGCCTGCCGGTTGGTGAGACCCAGGGAGCGGGCCGCGGCGCGCTGCGAGGGATGGATCGACTCGATGCCGGCCCGGAACACCTCGGCCACGTACGCCGAGTACGTCAGCGTGAGGGCCGTACCGCCCAGGAGCACCGGATCGACCGTCACGCCCTGCAGACGGAGTGCCGGGACGCCCAGGACGACGATCATCAGGTTGATGATCAGCGGGAGACCGCGGAAGAAGTCGGTGTAGGCCGCCGCCAGCACGCGCAGCGGGAAGAACACCGGGCCACGCAGGGTGCGCGCGATCGCGATCAGCATGCCGAGGACCAGGACGGCGGCCCCGCAGACCACGAGGAGGCGGACGTTCAGCCACAGCCCTTCGAGGACCTTCGGCAGCGCCTCGCGCGCGTACTGCGCGTCGAAGAACGTCTCCTTGGTGCGCGGCCAGCCCGGGGCGTTGACCACCACCAGGTACAGCACGACGGCCGTGACCAGGGTGGAGAGCGCCGCGATGGCCGTGGCGCGGCGGGCACGCGCGCGTTTGTAGCGTTCGCGCTCCAGCCGTCGTTCGGAGGGTGCGTAGCCGTCGTCGGTGGCTCCGTCGGGCATGTCGCCCTTGTCGTCGTCCCCCTCCCGGACCGACTCGCCCTTGGTGACCGTCACTTGAGCACCGGGGCGTCGACGGCGTCGGACAGCCACTGCTTCTCGAGCTTCGCCAGCGTGCCGTCCTTGCGCAGGGCGTCGACGGCGCCGCTCACGCACGAGGTCAGCGCACTGCCCTTGTCCAGCACCAGCCCGAACTGCTCGGGCGCGCCGCCCTGGTTCTCGAACTGGCCGACGATCTTCGCGTCCGTCACCTCGGCCGAGGTGATGTAGAACGCGGTGGGCAGATCGACGACGATGGCGTCCACCTGGCCGTTCTTCAGGGCGGATTTGGCCTGGTCGTTCTTCGCGAACGCGGCTGCCTCCTGCTTCGGCTTCACCACGTCGGTGATGTAGTTGAGGCTCGTGGTGCCCACCTGGGCGCCCAGCTTGAGGTCCTTGAGGTCCGCGATGCTCTTCGCCTGGGCGGCCTTGCCGCCCTTCAGCGCGATGACGGCCTGGCGTACGTCGTAGTAGCCGGAGGAGAAGTCGACGGCCTTCTTGCGCTCGGCGCTGATCGAAACCTGGTTGATGTCGAAGTCGAAGGTCTTCACGCCGGGCGCGAACGCCTTGTTGAAGGGCACGCTCTGCCAGACGACCGCGCTCTTGTCGTAACCCAGCTGCCGGGCCACGGCGTAGGTGACCGCCGACTCGAAGCCCTTGCCGTTCGCGGGCTTGTCGTCCCTGAACCAGGGCTCGTACGCCGGTTCGTCCGTCGCGACCGTCAGTTTGCCGGACGTCTTGGTGGCCAACTTGCCCTTGGCGCAGCTCTTCGCGGCCGAGCCGGACGGGGCGGCCGATGCTTTCTGCTCGGGCTGCGGAGCGCAGCCGACAGCGGTGGCGAGCAGGGCTACGGTGGCGGCGGCCAGCGCACGGCGCAGGGTGCGAGGGGCAAGGTACATGGCGGGAGATTGGCAGCGAACCCCACGTTTGTCCAGGTCATGGCCGTAACTGTCCGCATATTGGGAACGGGTGTTGCGGTTTTGTGAACGCAGCGCGCGGCATGGGCCTTTTGGCCCGGGCCGCCGGCCGAGGGCGGGGTTGGAGACCGGCGGCCCCACCGCACAGGAGCCGTCATCCTCTGCGGGGCTGCCACCAGTTGACTGCGCGGCAGGGCGCATCGGGAGCGCGCACGCGCCCCCAGCACGTGCGAATCATTCACACGGGGCGCGCGACGAGACACGCGCCCGGTGCTCAGGAGAGCAGAGCGCCCGGCGCTCCGAAAACAAGAGCGCCGACACTCACCACCCGCGCGCGTGCCACTCCGGCAGTTGCGGCCGCTCCGCCCCCAGAGTCGTGTCGTTGCCGTGCCCGGGATACACCCAGGTCTCATCGGGCAGCACGTCGAAGATCTTCGTCTCCACGTCGTGGATCAGGCTGGCGAAGGCCTTCGGATCCTTGCGCGTGTTGCCGACGCCGCCCGGGAAGAGGCAGTCCCCGGTGAAGACGTGCGGGTGGCCGTGCGGGTCGTCGTAGACCAGCGCGATCGAACCCGGGGTGTGCCCGACGAGATGCCGCGCGGTGAGTTCCACCCGGCCCACCCGGATGATGTCTCCGTCGTCCACGAGGACATCCGTGGGCACCGGGATGCCGGGGGCGTCCTCGCGGCCGGCGTACGTACGCGCGCCCGTGGCCGCGACGACCTCGGCGAGGGCCTGCCAGTGGTCGCCGTGCTGATGCGTGGTGACGACGGACGCGATGCCGTCGTCACCGATCATTCCGAGCAGCACCTCCGCCTCGCTGGCGGCGTCGATCAGCAGCTGCTCGTCGGTGGCCCGGCAGCGCAGCAGATAGGCGTTGTTGTCCATCGGGCCGACCGCGATCTTCGTGATCATCAGGTCTTTCAGCTCGTGCACATCCGCCGGTCCGCCGACCCGTACCTCTCCGGTGTACGTCATGTCGATCAGCCTAATCCGTTGCTAACGGTTCCGGTGGGGCAGATGCACTTCCGGCCGTTCGAGTCGAGGACCGCGACATCTTCGATCAGCCAGGCGA
>NZ_JBSFGB010000040.1:0-34507 GCF_053596375.1 Streptomyces sp. NPDC001709
GGGGCTCACCCCCACCCCCCCCCCGCCCCCCCCCCCGCCGCGCGGGGGGGCGCACGGCCGTTCGCCGTCTCCGGTGGCGCCGTGCACGCCATGTGCCCGGGCCGGCCCGGAGCCGTGTGCCCATGCCACCCCGGAGCCTCGCACCCAAGCCCCCGCGGTCGCCCCGGCGCGCTCAGTCGCCCCGCACATCCGCGTGGAGGATCTCGAACTCCTCCAGGCCGACCACCGTGACGTGCGCCTTGGCCGTGCCCTCGCGCCGGATGGTGGCCAGGCGGGCGCGGGACGCGGCGAGTGAGGCGCGGTCGGCGAACAGGACAGCGACCATGCCGCGGCCGCGTTCGCGGTCCAGGAACAGGGCCGTGCCGGCGAATCCGGGCAGGATTTCAAGCCGGGGCAGCACCGCGGTGTGGAACGTGTCGGCGGCGAGGTCCGCGTCCGCCGGGTCGAACTCGAGCCGGGTGATCCTGAGCCCACCGCTGCTGAGGGGCCGGTGCCCGCCGTGGAAGACGGCGGCCTCGTAGTTCTCGACCGCGACGGTCCCGGCGAAGGGCTGCAGCAGTTCCGGCCGCCGCGCGCTCATCACCTCGTCGCTGTTGTGGCGCGCCTGCGCGGACTCCCACCAGCTGACCGTGAGGAGTTTGCCGAGGTCACGGTCGACGAAGACGCCCGCACCCCGGTAGCCGGGCCGCTCCTCCAGCAGGTCGTGCCCCCGGGTGTTCAGGGCCCTCACGGCCGTGCCCAGCTGTGCCGGATCGCCGGTCGCATACACCGTGCGTACGAACATGCGCTTCGCCTCCCGGAGCCGTGACCGTACCGGCCGACGGCGGCAGACATATCCGGATACACCCTTTTCTTCAGTCTTGCCACGGACGCAAATCACCGCAATCCGCACAGGTTTCGACCGTCCACAACCGCAGTCTTGACGAGGACATGCCGATGGGCCCACCGTGTACGGCAACCTAGTAAGGAAACTTTCCTAACAGAAGGAGTCCCCCACAGTGCGCCTTCGAACCCTGACCCTTGCCGCGGCCTCCGGGGCCGCTCTGCTCGCCGCCGGAGTCCTTCCCGCGCACGCGTCCGCCGGCACGGCGGGGCGGACCGCTCCGGCCTCCGCCCAGGAGGGCTCGGTCAGCGCGGCCGACCTGCTCGCCAAGGTGACGACCTGTTCGCAGATATCGAACGGCAAGTACAAGACGGACGACGAGACATCGGCCACGGTCCCCGTGTGCGGCAAGAACGGCGCGGTGTTCTGGAAAGCCGACATGGACGTCGACTGCGACGGCCAGCGCACCACCAACTGCAACGAGAACCGCGACCCCTGGTACCAGGACGACACCGCCTTCCACCAGTCCGACGGCAAGCCCCTGAAGGCCGAGTCACTCCCGTACGTCGTGGTCCCCAGCGCCAGCAGCATCTGGAACTACTCGAGCGCCGGCATCAAGGGCGGCGGCGTGGTGGCCGTCATCTACGGCAACAAGGTCGAGTACGCCGTCGTCGGCGACACCGGCCCCACGAAGATCATCGGCGAGGCGTCGTACGCCACCGCCAAGGGGCTCGGCATCGACCCCGACCCGGCCACCGGCGGGGCCGACTCCGGCGTGACCTACATCCTGTTCAAGAACTCCAGAGTCTCCCCCATCGAGAGCCACAGCGCGGCGGTCTCGCTCGGGGACCAGCTGGCCAAGCAGTTCCTGGCAAACAACTGACCTGCGGCGTCGCTCAGTTGGGCTGGCCCAGCGGACGTACGACCACGGTGTTGACGTCGACCCCGGCCGGCTGCCGGATCGCCCAGACGACCGAGTCGGCGATCTGGTCGGGGGTCAGCAGGTGTCCCGGGGGCAGGCTGCCGAGGCCGTCCCAGAACGGGGTCTCCACCCGGCCGGGGGCGATCAGCGTCACGCCGATCCCGAACTCCGTGACCTGGCGCCGGGTGTTCTCGGCCAGCCCGGTGACCGCCCACTTGGTGGCACCGTAGATATTGCCCGGGGTGTTCACGAACCCGGCGACACTGCCGACGAGGACGATCCGGCCGCGGGACTCCTTCAGCGCCTCGACGGAGGCACGGATGAGCAGGGCCGGGCCGAGGACGTTGGTGAGCACCATCTCGGTCCAGCCGGCCGGATCACCGTCCGCGACGGTGTCATGGGTGGCGAAGCCGGCGTTGGCGACGACCGTATCCAGTCGACCGTATGCCTTGAGCGTACGGTCGACGGCATCCTGTATGTCGTCGAACGTCGACGCATTACCGGCGACCGCCAGCAGTCCGTCCGGATTGCCGAGCCCGTCGGCGAAGTCCCGCAGCCGGGCCTCCGTACGGCCGGTGACGGTGACCCGGTGGCCGGCGGCCAGCAACTGCCGGGCGACAGCGGCGCCGATGCCGGTGGCGCCGCCGGTGATGAGTGCGACCGGAGAGTCGTTCACGTGAGTCCCCCTGTGTGTCGGTGAGACCGGGAGTCCATCACGTGGAGCGCGCTCGAAGTCAAGTGCCGTCGCAGGTACGGCGATACGGCGGTACGGCACCCACCCCCGGCGCCGTACCCAAGTCGCCGGAGCCGTGCCGCACCCGGCTGGTCAGGCCGGCCGTACCGCCCGGTGGACGGTGTGGGCCGCCAGGACGAACACGTCGGGGCGCCGGTGGACGCCGGCGGGATCGGTGGGGTCGAGGAGGCGGTCGAGGGTGGACCGGTCGTCGGCGTCGAGGCTGTCGGCGTGGACGTCCCTCAGACGGCTCAGGGCGGCGACGACGAAGGCGCGGGCCCGGTCCGGGACGGGGGCGGGGAGGTCGACGAGGAAACTGCGGGTGCCTGTGTGCTTCAGTCCCGCCGCGGTCAGCAGGGCGGGCCAGTCCTCGGCCTCGGCGACCGCGCCGGGCAGCTCGGCGCGCATCCGTGCGAAGCGGTCCTCCTGGAGCACGTCGAGGCGGGCCTGCAGTCCGGGACGGCCGAAGCCGATGTCGCGGGGCAGATAGCGGCCGGGCAGGCCGCCCTCCAGGATGGCCAGCGTGCCGCCGGGGGCGAGCCGGGCGGCGAACGCGGCGAGCGCGGCCCGCTGGTCGCCGAGGTGGTGCAGGCTGCGGCTGGCCCACAGCAGGTCCGCCGGATAGTCCAACTCCACCAGGGAATCCGGCAGTTCACCGGCGAGGGTGCCGAAGCGGTCGGCGACGCCCTCGCGGGCGGCCCGGGCCCGGGCGCGCTCCAGCAATTGCTCGGAGCCGTCGGCGGCGACGACCCGTGCGCCGGGGAACGTCTCCGCCATCAGGCAGGCGATCACCCCGGGGCCGCTGCCCGCGTCCACGATCAGACCGGGCTCGGTCACCTCCTTGCCCAGCCAGGCCAGGGCGCGCGCATACGCCGGGCCGAACACCTCGGCCTCCGCCTCCAGCAGCGCCGCCATGGCCGCCCAGTCGGTTGCGTCGCCGTGCCCGTGGCCATGCGTGTGGCCATGACCGTGGCCGTGCTGTGTGTGGTCCCCGTGGTGGGCGTGGTCGTCGTGTGCCATGGCGGTCAGCCTCTCGCTCGGATGCCGCCAGCCTGCGACGGCGCACGGCGCGGGGGCCACTTTCGTTGCCGGTGCCGCAAAAAACCGAGTGCACGGGGCGGTGGCCGGCGTCAGCATGGGGCATGTGAACGACGATCTTGTGACATGTTTCCTCACCGAAGGCTTCGTGAAGATCGAGGGTGCCTTCCCCCCGCGGGTCGCCGCGGACTGCGCACGGCTGCTGTGGCGGGAGACGGGGTACGACCCCGACGACCCGGGCACCTGGCAGGAGCCGGTGGTGCGGGTGAACGGCATGGCGCAGGGTCCGTTCGCCGCCGCCGCCAACTCCCCCGCGCTGCACGAGGCGTTCGACCTGCTCGTCGGCGAGGGCCGGTGGGAGCCACGGTATTCGCTGGGGACCTTTCCCCTGCGGTTCCCGCACACGGTCGAGCCGGACGACGCGGGCTGGCACATCGAAGGCAGCTACCTCCCCGAGGGCGAGCAGTGGTACTTCGCCAACCTGCGCTCCCGGGACCGCGCGCTGCTGATGCTGTTCCTGTTCAGCGAGGTGACCGAGGCCGACGCCCCGACGCGGATCCGGGTCGGCTCGCACCTGGACGTGCCCCCGTTGCTGGAGCCGTACGGCGAGGCCGGGGCCTCCATCCTGGAACTGGGCCCCCAGGTCGACCGGGCCTCGGCCCACCGCCCGCTCGCGTACGCCACCGGCCGCCCCGGCGATGTCTACCTCTGCCATCCCTTCCTGGTCCACGCGGCTCAGCCGCACCACGGCACCCGGCCCCGCTTCATGGCGCAGCCGCCACTGTCCTCGGCGGTGCCGTACGAACTGGAGCGGCCCGGCGGGACGTACTCGCCGGTGGAGCTGGCGATCCGCCGGAGCCTCGACCGGTAGCGGCCGTGACCCCGGCGGACGTTCACCGCGCCGGGGTCACGACAGCGGCGGGTAGGCGTTCTGCATCAGCTGCTGGAACTGGGCGGAGAACCAGTGCCCGGCCAGCGGGGCGTCCGGCAGGGCGCCCGTCGGGTTGTTCCCGTTGCGGGCGTTGCCGCCGTACGTCGGGTCGCACATCCGGTCGAAGCCCTTGCCCTCGTCGTTGGCGACGGCGGTGCTGGAACCGTCGGACTCCCCCGGCGCCTTGGCCCACACATAGGCGTCGATACCGGCGGCCGGGGCCGCGGTCGGCCGTTCGCCGAGGCCGGCGCCGCTCTGGTTGCACCAGTTGCCGACGTGGATGCGCCGATCGAGGCGGCCGCCGTTGACATAGGCGTCCACGGAGGTCAGCGGGCCGGGACCGGAGGGCATCGCGGTGCCGCCCCACCCGTTGCGGGAGGTGTCGATCAGCATGCCGAGGCCTGGGTCGAACCCGGCCGCGACCAGCTTGTCGCGCAGGGCGAGGGCGTACGACTGCTCGTCCACGGACTGGTTCCAGTCCACCCACTTCGACTGGCGCACGGTCTGCCCGTTCACCGTGTCGGTGACCTTGACATACGGCTCCTTGGTGGCGCTGTAGTTGGCGGTGTTGACGATGAACCCGGCCACGTCGTTCACGCTCGCCCCGTTGGTCGTGGCCACCTTGGCGAACTCCTGCACGGCGGGGCCGAGGTTGGTGTCCCAGCCGAGCCAGCCGTGGTGGCCGGCGTCCACGTAGTTGTAGACGTTGGGGATCGCGCCGAGCTTGGCCAGGGCGTAGGAGACGCCCTTCTCGTAGTTGCCGTTGCTCTTCATGGTCACGCAGGCATCCGTGCTGGAGTTGGTGCCGCCGGCGTTGGTGACCAGGTTGGGCAGCGAGTCCGGTTCGATGACGGTGGCGATCCGGAGGGCGGCGTAGGCCGGGTCGGAGAGGATCGCGGCGATCGGGTCGATGTAGTCGCTCTTGTACCTGGCGATGTCGTCGGGGCCGAGTTCGCCGTTGGAGGCGAGGGCGGCGCAGTCGCGTCCGGGGAGGTCGTAGATGACCAGCTGGACGACCAGGTCGCCGGAGCCCTTCTGCTTCAGGGCCGCGTTCAGGTGGTCGCGCAGGCCCATGCCGCCGTTCACGCCGTTGATCGCGGCGATCCGGTCGAGCCAGACGGCGGTGGGCTGGTTGGCGACGCGGCTGCCGCCCGGTTCGGCGGCGGCCTTCGCGGACCACTCGGGGTTCACATAGACCTTGGCGCCGGCATAGGGATTGTCGGCCCGGCTGCCCGTGCCGCCACCGCCGGTGCCCCCGCCGCCCGTTCCCCCGCCGCCGCCCGAGCCGCCACCGTCGTCGACGTTGCAGGTGACGCCGTCGAGGGTGAACGCGGTGGGCACGGCGTTGGTGCCGGTGTAGGAGGCGTTGAAGCCGAAGCTGACCGAACCGCCGGTCGCCAGGCCGCCGTTGTAGCTCGCGTTGGTGGCCGTGACGTCGGCACCGCTCTGGACGATCTGCGCGTTCCAGCCGTTGGTGACCTTCTGGTTGCCGGCGTACGACCACTTGACCGACCAACTCGGCTTGGCGGCCGCGTTGTTGGTGATGGTGACGGCGGCGGTGAAACCGGTGTCCCACTGGTTCTGCACCTTGTAGTCGACGGTGCAGGGGACGGCGTCGGCCGCGGCGGAGGCCGGTGTGGTGGTGAGCGCCGTCCCGGAGGCCCCGGCGACCAGTGCCAGGGCGGCGAGCAGCGATGTTCTGTTACGGCTCATCAGTGCGGGTTCCTTCTGTCCGTGAGGGGTTACGGGTTCAGGGCGCGCAGGTGGTCACGCAGTCCGATGCCGTACGCGGTGGGTGTGCCGTCGTAGGCGGAGATCAGGGACGGGCCGGAGGAGCAGTCCCAGGTGTTCCAGGTCCAGCCCAGATAGGACAGGCCGTGGTCGTCGAGCCACTTCATGACCTGGTCGACGAACGCGTGCGAGCAGGTGTTCTCGCCGATCTCGCCGGCGATCATGGGCACCTGGGCCGCGACCGGGGCGAGCGTGGAGTTCCAGCAGCTCTGCGTCGAGCAGGTGTTGAAGTTGTAGACGTGGTAGGCGGCGGCGAGATTGCCGACTGGATCCGATGGCCTGTATACGGTCCACTGGCTGAGGTCGTTCGCATACGCCAGACCGCCGGCCATGATGACGTTCTTGGCGCCGGTACCACGGATGCTGTCTACAAGATCCTGCATACCGGCGACCTCGTACGAGATCCCGGGGCAGGTCCCGCCGTCCCTCCAGCACTTCCAGGCGTCGGTCGCACTGGGGGTCGCCCGGTCCGGGTAGGGCTCGTTGAACAGGTCGAATACCGGCGCCGGGTCGTTCTTGAAGGCGCTCGCCACCGACGCCCAGAACGACGGGCTGTACTGCAGGTCGGGCATCGGCTTCTGGCAGGTGGCGTGCACGTCGGAGCAGCCCGCCGAGTTGCCGGTGTACTGGCCGTAGGACCAGTGCAGGTCGAGGACCGGGGTCAGGCCGTGCGCCTCGACCCGGGCGACCAGGTCCTTGACGGCGCCGATGTAGTTGGTGCCGCCGTACTCGGGTTGGATGTCGGAAAGGCCCAGCCAGCATTCCTCGTTGAGCGGAATGCGCACGGTATCGGCCTTCCAGTCGGCGATCGCCTTGATCGCCGCGTCGTCGACCGGGCCGTCCCAGATGCCGCGGCCCTGGACGCACATGAACTCGCCGCCGGAGCGGTTGACGCCGAGCAGCCGGCGGGTCCTGCCGTCGGCGTCCACGAGCCTGGTGCCGGAGACGTGCAGGGCGGGTGCGGTGCCGCTCGCGGGCGGCGGGTCGGTGGGCGGGGGTGTCGTCGGCTCGGGGTCCATGTTGCAGGTGGTGCCGTTGAGCTTGAACACCGTGGGCGCGGTGTCGGACCCCGACCAGGAGGCGAGGAAGCCGGCGGTGACGCTCGCGCCGGCGCCGAGGGAGGCGTTGTAGCTCTCGTTCCCGGCGGTCACGGTGGTGCCGGACTGGGACCACTCGGCGTTCCAGCCATGGGTGACCTTCTGGCCGTCGGCGAAGGCGAAGGCGAGCGACCAACTACTCATCGAAGACTGGTTGTTGGTGATTTTCACCGATCCCTGGAAGCCGCCCGCCCACTGGTTGGTGACGGAGTACTCCACCGTGCACGCGGGCGTGGCTCCCTGGGCCGACACCACCGGGACGACCGCGCCGGCGGCGAGCGCGGCGGCACCGGCGGCACCGGCGGCGGCTAAAAGTACTGAACGCGGGGGGTGTCGCATGAGCGACTCCTTGCAGCTGGGCGCGCCGTGACGGGCGCGTCGACTGACTGGAACCGCTCCCACTGGTGCGAAGGAAGGTAGCGCCAAGTGGCCGGGATGCACAGGGGAGTCACTGACTTTTCCCCAACCCGGCCGGTCGAATGTTTTCGACTCTTCGAGCACCTTGACCGTTCGCAGGGCCGTCTCCACTATGGGAGCGCTCCCACTGGTTCAAGCCTTGACTTCTCCCGAGCAGCACGACGCAAGGAGGAACCAGCACATGGATCCCGGACGCAGACGCAGCGCCGCGCGACGGTTGTGGACCGCCGTGGTGGCCGCGTTCGCCCTGCCCCTGTCGATGCTCGCCACCGGCGCCACGACCGCGCACGCGGCGTCCGTGCAGTGCAGCGTCGACTACAAGACCAACGACTGGGGTACCGGTTTCACCGCCGACCTCACGATCACCAACCGCGGCACGGACGCGATCGACGGCTGGACGCTGAGTTACGCCTACACGGGCAACCAGACGCTGTCGAACGGCTGGAACGGCACCTGGTACCAGTCCGGCCGGAGCGTCACCGTGAAGAACGCCTCGTACAACGGCACCATCGCCGCGGGCTCGGCCGTCTCCACCGGCGCGCAGTTCGGCTACAGCGGCAGCAACACCGCCCCCGCCTCCTTCAGCGTCAACGGCACGACCTGCGCCGGCGCGCACCAGCCGCCGGTGACGGTGCTGACCAGCCCGAGCGCGGGCGCGGTGTACACACAGGGGGAAGCGGTACCGCTCGCGGCGACGGCCGCGGCCGCGGACAACGCGACGATCAGCAAGGTGGAGTTCTACGACGACACCACGCTGCTCGGGACGGACACGAGCGCGCCGTACTCGCTCCCGGTCTCAAGTTTGACCGTGGGCAGTCATTCGCTGGTGGCGAAGGCGTACGACAGCCTGGGCGCGTCCGCCGAGTCCACCCCGGTGGGCATCACGGTCGCCTCGGGACCGGCGGTCGTCGCCGCGCCGGCCCAACTGGGGCTCCAGCAGGGCAAGTCCGGAACGTTCGACGTGAAGCTGTCGACACAGCCGAGCGCGAACGTGACGGTGAGCGTGGCCCGCACGGACGGAAACAGGGGCCTGTCGGTGACCAGCGGTTCCTCGCTCACCTTCACGCCGTCGAACTGGAACACCGCGCAACCGGTGACCGTCACGGCGGACTCCTCCGGCACCGGTTCGGCGACCTTCACCGCCTCGGCCACCGGCCACACCAAGGCGACGGTCACCGTGACGGAGCTGGCCGCGTCGAAGGCGTACGACGCCCGTTTCCTGGACCTGTACGGGAAGATCACCAACCCGGCGAACGGTTACTTCTCTCCCCAGGGCATTCCGTACCACTCGGTGGAGACACTGATCGTCGAGGCCCCCGACTACGGCCACGAGACCACGTCGGAGGCGTACAGCTACCTGCTGTGGCTGCAGGCGATGTACGGCAAGGTCACCGGCGACTGGTCGAAGTTCAACGGCGCGTGGGCGCTGATGGAGAAGTACATGATCCCCACCCACGCCGACCAGCCGGCGAACTCCTTCTACAACGCCTCCAAGCCGGCGACGTACGCGCCCGAACTGGACACCCCGAACGAGTATCCGGCGAAGCTGGACACGTCCGTGTCCGTGGGAACGGATCCGATCGCCGGTGAACTGAAGACTGCATACGGTACGGACGATGTCTACGGTATGCATTGGATCGAGGACGTCGACAACGTCTACGGCTACGGCGACACGCCGGGCGGCACCTGCGAGGGCGGCCCCACGGCGAGCGGTCCGTCGTATCTGAACACCTTCCAGCGCGGCCCGCAGGAGTCCGTGTGGGAGACCGTCCCGCAGCCGACCTGCGACGCCTTCAAGTACGGCGGCAGGAACGGCTATCTGGACCTGTTCACCGGTGACAACTCCTACGCCAGGCAGTGGAAGTTCACCGACGCCCCGGACGCGGACGCCCGCGCGGTGCAGGCGGCGTACTGGGCGGACGTGTGGGCCAGGCAGCAGGGCAAGAGCGGTGACGTCTCCGCGACGGTCGCCAAGGCCGCGAAGATGGGCGACTACCTGCGGTATGCGATGTACGACAAGTACTTCAAGAAGATCGGCAACTGTGTGGGGGCCTCGTCCTGTGCGGCCGGCACCGGCAAGGACGCCTCGCACTATCTGCTGTCCTGGTACTACGCCTGGGGCGGCGCCACCGACTCCGGTGCGGGCTGGGCCTGGCGGATCGGCTCCAGCCATGTCCACGGCGGCTACCAGAACCCGCTCGCCGCGTACGCGCTCAGCTCCTACGACGACCTGAAGCCCAAGTCGGCGACAGGCGCGGCGGACTGGGGCACGTCGCTGCGGCGGCAGCTGGAGTTCTACCAGTGGCTGCAGTCGTCCGAGGGCGCGATCGCGGGCGGCGCGACCAACAGCTGGCAGGGCCGCTACGCCACCCCGCCGGCCGGCACGCCGACCTTCTACGGCATGTACTACGACTGGGAGCCCGTCTACCACGACCCGCCGTCCAACCAGTGGTTCGGGTTCCAGGCGTGGTCGATGGAGCGGGTCGCCGAGTACTACCAGCAGACCGGGAACGCCACGGCCAAGGCGATCCTCGACAAGTGGGTGAAGTGGGCGCTGTCCAGGACCACGATCAACCCCGACGGCACCTACCAGATCCCCTCGACCCTCCAGTGGTCCGGCCGGCCCGACACCTGGAACCCGTCGAGTCCCGGCTCCAACAGCTCACTTCACGTCACCGTCGCCGACTACACCGACGACGTCGGCGTGGCGGCCGCGTACGCCAAGACGCTGACGTACTACGGCGCCAAGTCCGGTGACGCCACCGCGAGGTCGACGGCCAAGGCGCTGCTGGACGGCATGTGGAACAACTACCGGGACAGCCTGGGCATCGCCGTCCCCGAGACCCGCAGCGACTACAGCCGGTTCGGCGACAGCGTGTACGTCCCGAGCGGCTGGAGCGGCACCATGCCGAACGGCGACGCGATCGACTCCTCGTCCACCTTCAGCTCGCTCAGGTCCTTCTACAAGAACGATCCGGCCTGGTCGAAGATCGAGGCCTGCCTCAAGGGCGGCGCCGCGCCCAGCTTCACGTACCACCGCTTCTGGGCCCAGGCGGACATCGCGCTCGCCATGGGGTCGTACGCGGAGCTTCTGGAATAGGCCGACGGGAAAGCCGCGCGCTGCACCGCACCTCTTTCGGGCGGTCCCCACCCACAGTGGGGACCGCCCCGCCTCAGTGGGGCCCGTTCCAGGCCGGTGTCCTTCACGCCGGGACGTTGCCGTCGGGCATCGTCATGTCGCCTCGTCCGCTGTGGAGTTGGTCCTTCAACCCGCTGCCGGCTTGCGGAACGCGCGCAGCGAGAACACCGGGTCCGGGCGGGGTCGGTCCTGGTCCGGGAGGCGGGACAGGTGCGCGGCGAACTCCTCGGTGCGGGGCTCGCCCGGTGTCAGTTGGGTGAACCAGCCGCGGCGCAGGTCGGCGATGGTGGTGCGCGGGCTGCGGCCCTGGCCGATGCCGGGGAACACGGTGTCGCCGGCCGGCCGGAGCCCGTGCCGGACCGCGTGCGCGGTGACGGTGTCCGCGGCGTCCTGGGCGGGGCGGCGCGGGCGGGAGGCGAGGACGGCGTCGATGTCGCTGCCGACGTCGTGCGCCTCGGCCTTGTCCACGGTGGTGACGTAGACGCCGCCCGGCCGCAGCACACGGGCGCACTCGGCGATGACGGCGCGGACGTCCTCGGGGTCGAGCAGGTGCAGCAGCCAGACGCCGGTGACGGCGTGGAAGGTGCCGGTGGGGAAGGGCAGCCGGCGGCTGTCCGCCCGGACGATCGCGCCCGGCAGCCGGGCCCCGGCCATGCGGACCATGGCGGAGGTGAGGTCGGCGCCGGTCACCCGGAGCGCGGGACGGTCGGCGGCCAGCCGGCGGGTGACGAGGCCGGTGCCGCAGGCCACGTCGAGGAGGCGGCCCGGCCCCTCCGGGATCAGCCCGAGCACCGCTCGGGTGGCTGCCTGGGCGCGGGCTTCGCCGCCGCGGGACGCGTCGTAGGCGTCGGCTTCCTTCTCGTAGTCGAGCACGTCCCTCAGTGTGCGCCGTGACCTGGGGCGATGTCCTCCACCCTGCGGGCGAGACCGAAATCCTTCGCGGTGAGGGCGCCGCCCGCGCTGTGGGTGTGCACGGTGAGGGAGACGGTGTTGTAGCCGAGGGTCAGATCGGAGTGGTGGTCCAGCTCGTCCTGTACGGCGGCGATGTGCATGACCAGCGCCGCCGCCGCGACGTGCGAGCCGAGGCGGTAGGAGCGGGTGAGCCGGCCCGAGTCCACCGACCAGCCGGGCAACTCGGCGAGCCGGTCCTCGATCTCCTTCTGCGACAGCGGTTCTACGGCCATGGCCTTCGGCTCCCTTCGCGGCGGCGGGACGGGGGTTACGGATTCAGCCTGCCACGTGAGGGCTGTGTCCACTCCGCCGCGAGGTCGTCCGCGAGTGCGGCGATCCGGGACCGGCCCTCCACCCGTGCCACCCAGTCGTGCGGCAGGCCGGTGTCGCCGTGCAGCGTGCCGAGGAGGTTGCCGCAGATGGAGCCGGTGGAGTCGCTGTCGCCCGAGTGGTTGACGGCCAGTGGCAGCGACTCCTCGGGGCGGGGCTCGGCGAGCGCGCAGTAGACGCCGATGGCGAGGGCCTCCTCGGCGACCCAGCCCGCGCCGAGGGACTCCACCTTCTCGGGCGTCGGTGCCCCGTCGGCGGCGAGGTCCAGGGCCGCGTGCAGGGCGACCGTGGTCTCCGTGTGGCCGTGGTGCCGCACCAGCAGCCGCAGCGTGCGCAGTACGGCGCCCTCCAGGGAGTCCCCGGCGACCAGGTGCGCCACGATCGCGGCGAGCGCGCCGGCCGCGTAGTAGCCGGTGGGGTGGCCGTGGGTGATCTGGGCGCCGCGCGCGGCCATGGCGAAGGCCGCCTCCGCGGGGTTGACCAGGCCGAAAGGGGCCGAGCGCATGACCGTACCGCAGCCCTTGGAGTCGGGGTTGACCTCGCCGGGGGTGCCGTCGAGCGGGAGTGCGGGGTCGGGCGCGTACAGCTGGGCGATGCCGGAGAGGCAGGCGTTGCCGGGGGCCCGGCGGGAGTACAGCCAGGCCTCGGTGACCAGGCCGCCGGCCGGTGCGCCGGGCTGCGGCTGCTGCGGGCCGGGCTTGGACTGGGTCTCCAGCCAGCGCTCGTAGGCCTGGCGCAACAGCAGGGGCCAGGGGCCGTCGGTGCCCTGCTCGCGCTGCCGTGCGTGCGCCTGGATCAGGGCCTCGACTGTGAACAGGGTCATCTGGGTGTCGTCGCTGATCAGGCCGGCCGCGCCGGGCGCGCCGGGTACGAGGCCGGTGACGCCGCGCGCACCGTGGGAGGCACGGATCCGGTCCAGGGAGGCGAACTCCACGGGATAGCCGAGGGCGTCACCGAGCGCGCCGCCGAGGAGGCAGCCGCGGACCCTGGCCCGGTACACGGCCGCGGCCTGGAGGGACGTCTGCGGGGGCGCGGTCCGCCACGGCTGCTGCCCTGGCTCGTTCATGCGCAACTGAAGCAACTCCTCGGCAACTCCTCGACTACGGTCGGGCGTATGACCATTGTCGCCACCGGCCCCGCCGCGTCCGCCACCGCCCCCGCCGCGTCCGCCGCCGCCGCCGCCGACAAGGGTGTCGGCCCGCACTTGCGCGCGTGGCGGGAGCGGCGCCGGATCTCCCAGCTGGAACTGGCGCTGCGCGCCGACTCCTCGGCCCGGCACATCAGCTTCATCGAGACCGGCCGGTCCCGGCCGAGCGAGGAGATGCTGCTGCGGCTCGCCGAACATCTGGACGTGCCGGTGCGCGAGCGCAACTCCCTGTTGCTGGCCGCCGGTTACGCCCCGCACTATCCCGAGACCTCGCTGGACGACCCGGCGCTGGGCGCGTTGCGTGACGGCATGGAACGCCTCATCCAGGGCTACGAGCCCTACCCGGCACTGGTGGTCGACGCCGGGTACACGGTCGTCACCGCGAACCGGGGCATCGCGATGCTGCTGGAGGGGGTGCCGGAGAAACTGCTCTCACCGGCGCCCAACTCCATGCGGCTGGCCCTGCATCCGGAGGGTCTGGCGCCGCGCATCCGCAATCTGCGCGAGTGGCGCGGGCATCTGCTCGCCCAGATGGAACGGGAGATCGCCCTGCACCGCTCGGACCGCCTGCGCGCCCTGTACGAGGAGGTGGCCGCGTACCCGGTGCCCGAGGGCGCGCCGGACGACGAACCGGCCGAGCCCGTCGCGTACTTCGCGCTGCCGCTGCGCATCGAGCACGACGGCCGGATCCTGTCTTTCGTGTCGTCGATCTCGACGTTCAACACGCCGATGGACGTCACCGTCGCCGAACTCGCCATCGAGACGTTCCTGCCCGCCGACCGGGTGACCGCCACGTATCTGCGCACGCTGGCCGGTTGACCGCCGTCCCCGTCGGCCCGGTTGCCTCGGACCCGTGTGCGACGGGGGATCACATGGCAGACTGCCGGGGTACCTCGGCGCGTAGGGGAGGGCGTGGCGTGAGTGAGCGGCGGGCTGCGCCCACCGTGGGCCAGGTGGTGCTCGGCAAACGGCTGCAGGAGCTGCGTGAGGCGTCGGGCCTCAGCCGGGAGGAGGCCGCCCGGGTCCTCAGGGTGGCCTCGGCGACCGTACGGCGGATGGAAATGGCCGAGGTCGCGCTGAAGATCCCCTACGTGCAGGTGCTGCTGGAGACCTACGGGGTGCCCGAGGAGGAGGCGGCCGCGTTCGTGCGGCTGGCCGAGGAGGCGAACCAGCCGGGCTGGTGGCAGCGCTTCCACGACGTGCTCCCGGACTGGTTCAGCCTTTACGTCAGCCTGGAGGGCGCCGCCCGGATCATCCGCTCCTACGAGCCGCACTTCATACCCGGTCTTCTGCAGACCGAGGAATACGCGCGTGCGGTGCTGGAGGCCGGGACGATCGGGCAGGCCTCGCCCCAGGCGGTGGAGCGGCACGTGTCGCTGCGCCTGGAACGGCAGCGGCTGCTGGAGCGGGACGACCCGCCCCATCTGTGGGTGATCATGGACGAGACGGTGCTCAGGCGACCGGTGAGCGCACGGCCCGAAGTGCAGCGGGACCAGCTGGACAAGCTGCTGGAGTACGGCGAGCGGGACCGGGTCACCCTCCAGATCGCCGAGTTCGCCGCGGGCCCGCACCCGGGGACGTACGCGCCGTTCACACTGTTCCGGTTCGCCGAGCCGGAGCTGCCGGACATGGTGTTCACCGAGTACCTGACCGGCGCCCTCTATCTGGACTCCCGCCGCGAGGTCGCCGCGCATCTGGAGGTGCTGGACCACATGACGGCCCGGGCCGCGTCGGCGCAGCGCACACAGACCCTGCTGCGGGAGCTCCGCGACACCCTGTGACATCACTGGCGGTGACCCGTAGGGGTGGCCGACCGGCCGAGCGGTGCCGCGTGGGGTGGCCCGGATGACCCGTACGGCTCTGTGGACAGGTGCGCTCCCCTGCTCGCCCCTAGGTTTCTGACCATGGGGTGAGCCGAGGGAGCGCACGTGAGCGACACGCAGACACCGCCCAGGGAAGCCGGCGCGGCCCTGCTGGCCGCCGGGCGGTTCTTCCGGTCCGGCACACCCGCGCCCGACCTGCACAGCGTCACCCTGACGGGCGGGCGGCAGGCGGAGGCCTTCTGGCAGACCCAGGAGACGGGCCACCCCTCGGTGGGCCCGGACCGGCCCGAGTACGAGCCGTGGGGCTGCCCGCGCGGTGCCGCGTTCTCGTCGTACGCCTACTCCCCCACCCGGGTGCGCTACCCGTACGTCCGGGGTGTCCTGCTGGAGATGTACCGCGAGGCCAGGAAACGGCTGAAGGACCCGGTGCTGGCCTGGGCGGACCTCCAGAACGACCCCGCACGGCGCCGCCGTTACCAGCGGGCGCGCGGCAAGGGCGGTCTGGTACGGGCGGGTTGGGACGAGGCGCTGGAGATCGTCGCCGCCGCGCAGGTGCACACCATCAGGACCTACGGCCCCGACCGGATCGCCGGGTTCTCGCCGAGCCCGGCGATGTCGATGGTGTCGCACGCGGCCGGTGCCCGCTACCACTCCCTGATCGGTGCGCCGATGCTGTCGCCCTACGACTGGTACGCCGACCTCCCGGTGGCCTCCCCGCAGGTCTTCGGCGACCAGACCGACGCGCCGGAGTCGGACGGCTGGTGGGACGCCGCGTATCTGATGATGTGGGGTTCCGATCTGCCGGTGACCCGCACCCCGGAGGCGCACCGGATGGCGGAGGCGCGCTATCGCGGCCAGAAGGTCGTGGCGGTGGCGCCGGACCACGCGGACAACGCCAAGTTCGCCGACGAGTGCCTGCACCCGCATCCCGGCACGGACGGCGCGCTGGCGCTCGCGATGGGGCATGTGATCCTCAAGGAGTTCTTCGTCGACCGGGAGACACCGTTCTTCGCTGACTATGTACGTAAGTTCACCGACCTGCCGTTCCTGGTGACGCTGACCGAGCGGGACGGCGCGTATGTGCCGGCGAAGTTCCTGCGCGCCGCCGACCTCGGGCAGGACGACGAGGGCGCCGAGTGGAAGACGGTCGTGCTGGACCGTACGACCGGTCGTGCCGTGGTCCCGAACGGCTCCCTGGGCTTTCGCTGGACCAGGTCCGGGGAGGGTGACTGGAACCTCGAACTCGGCGACATCGAGCCCACACTGAGCCTGTACGGCAGTGAGGTCGCGGTTCCTGTGGAGGTGCTGCTGCCGCGGTTCGACACCGAGGGCGGGGAGCACGGGCAGGGGCGCGGGGAGGTGCTGTGGCGCAGTGTGCCGGCGACGCGGCTGGGCGGGGCGGGCGGCCCGCTGGTGACGACTGTATACGATCTACTGTTGGCGCAATACGGTGTACACCGGACCGGTATGCCGGGCGACTGGCCCACCTCGTACACGGACGACCGTATGCCGGCGACACCCGCCTGGCAGGAGGCGCTGACCTCCGTCCCGGCCGCCAAGTGCCTGAAGATCGCCCGCGAGTTCGCGCGGACGGCCGAGCGCTCCCGGGGCCGCTGCATGATCCTGATGGGCCCGGGCACCAACCACTGGTTCCACTCCGAGACCATCTACCGCGCCTTCCTGGCCCTGCTGCAGCTCACCGGCTGCCAGGGCCGCGACGGCGGCGGCTGGGCGCACTACGCCGGCCAGGAGAAGTGCCGCCCGGTGACCGGCTGGGCGACGCTGGCCGCCGCCACGGACTGGGCCCGCCCGCCACGGCAGATGATCGGCACCGCGTACTGGTTCCTCAACACCGACCAGTGGCGCTACGACCGCTGCGGCGCCGATGCGCTCGCCTCGCCGCTGGGCGAGGGCCGGTTCGCGGGGATGACCGGCGCGGACTGCCTGGCCCTGTCGGCCCGCGCGGGCTGGATGCCGTCGTACCCCACCTTCAACCGCAACTCCCTCGACCTGGCCGGGCAGTTCGGCGACCCGGCGGCGAACGCGGTCGCCGAACTGCGCGCCGGAACCCTGAAGTTCGCCTGCGAGGACCCGGACGCGCCGGAGAACTGGCCGCGGGTACTGACCCTGTGGCAGGCGGACCTGCTGGGCTCGTCCGCGAAGGGCGCCGAGTACTTCACCCGGCACCTGCTCGGCACCCACTCCTCGCCGCGCGCCGAGGAGGCCGCGCCCGGGGAACGGCCCCGGGACGTGACCTGGCGGCAGCGGGCGCCGGAGGGCAAGCTCGACCTTCTGCTGTCGCTCGACTTCCGGCAGACCTCCTCCACACTCCTGTCGGACGTGGTACTGCCGGCGGCCACCTGGTACGAGAAGCACGACCTGTCCTCCACGGACCTGCACCCCTACGTGCACCCGCTCACCCCGGCCGTGGAGCCGCCCTGGCAGGCCCGCACCGACTTCGACACCTTCAAGGCGCTCGCCCGGAAGCTGAGCGAGCTGGCCGTGGAGCATCTCGGCGTCCGCAAGGACCTGGTGGCGACCCCGCTGCAGCACGACACCCCGGGCGAGACCGCCCAGCCGGGCGGGGTCGTACGGGACTGGAAGCGCGGCGAGTGCGAGCCCGTACCCGGCAGGACGATGCCGGACCTGACGGTGGTGGAGCGCGACTACACGGCGATCGGCGCCCAGTTCACCGCGCTCGGCCCGCTCGTGGAGCAACTCGGCCTGCCCGCCAAGGGGATCACCTTGCGGCCGGACGAAGAGGTCGGACATCTGCGGGAGCTGAACGGCACGGTGAGCGGCGGCCCGGCCGACGGGCGGCCCGCGCTGGACACGGCGGCGAAGGCGGCCGACACGATCCTGGCACTGTCCGGCACCTCGCCGGAGTGGTCGGGCAGCGAGTCCGACGGTCGACGGTATACAGCATTCACCCTGAATACCGAACACGGTAAGCCGTGGCACACCCTCACCGGCCGGCAGCATTTCTTCCTCGACCACGACTGGATGCACGAGCTGGGCGAGGTGCTGCCGGTGTACCGGCCGCCACTGGACAGGAACACGCTGTTCGGCGAACCCCGCCTCGGCCCCGACGGGCAGCCGGAGGTGACGGTCCGCCACCTCACCCCGCACAACCAGTGGTCGATCCACTCCGAGTACCAGGACAACCTGTTCATGCTGGCCCTCTCCAGCGGCGGCCGGAACATCTGGATGTCCCCGCAGGACGCGGACGCGATCGGGGTGAAGGACAACGACTGGGTGGAGGCGGTCGACCGTGACGGCGTGGTCGTCGCCCGGGCGATCGTCTCGCACCGCATGCCCGCCGGCACCGTCTACACGCACCACACCCGGGAGCGCGCGGTCGGCGTCCCGAAGACGCAGACCACCGGGATGCGCGGCGGCACCCACCACACGCCCACCCGCCTGATCCTCAAGCCGTCCCATCTGATCGGCGGCTATGCCCAGCTCTCCTGGGCCTTCAACTACCTGGGCCCGACGGGCGGCCGGCACGACGAGGTGACGGTGCTCCGCCGCCGCAGCCAGGAGGTCGAGAACTGATGCGCCCCATGGCCCAGATCGCGATGGTCATGAACCTCGACAAGTGCATCGGCTGCCACACGTGCTCGGTGACCTGCAAGCAGGAGTGGACCAACCGGCCCGGCATGGAGCACGTGTGGTTCAACAACGTCGAGACCCGGCCCGGACCGGGCTATCCGCGACGGTACGAGGACCAGGACACGTGGCGCGGCGGCTGGGAACTGAACCGGCGCGGCGCACTGAGGCTCAAGGCGGGCGGGCGGCTGCACAAGCTCGCCGGGATCTTCTCCGATCCCAGACTCCCGCAGATCAAGGACTACTACGAGCCCTGGACGTCCGACTACGAGAACCACACCGACGCCCCCGCACACGGCGACCTCGACCCGATGGTGGAGCGGGCGCGCCAACAGGCCTCGGACAAGGTGAAGTTCGCCTTCGAGCAGACGTTCATGTTCTATCTGCCGCGCATCTGCGAGCACTGCCTGAACCCGGCCTGCGTGGCCTCCTGCCCGTCGGGCGCGATGTACAAGCGGGCCGAGGACGGCATCGTCCTGGTCGACCAGGACCGATGCCGGGGCTGGCGGATGTGCGTGACCGGATGCCCGTACAAGAAGGTGTACTTCAACCACGCCACCGGCAAGGCCGAGAAGTGCACCCTGTGCCATCCGCGGATCGAGGCCGGCCTGCCGACGGTCTGCTCGGAGACCTGTGTGGGCCGGCTGCGCTATCTGGGCGTCGTCCTCTACGACGCCGACGAGGTGACCGCCGCCGCGTCCGTCCGCGACGAAAAGGCCTTGTATCAGGCCCAGTTGGGGGTGTTCCTGGATCCGGAGGACCCGGGGGTGCGGGCGGCCTGCGAGCGGGCCGGCATCCCGTGCGACTGGATCGAGGCCGCGCGCCGCTCCCCCGTACACGCGCTGATCAGCACGTACCGGGTGGCGCTGCCGCTGCATCCGGAGTACCGGACGATGCCGATGGTGTGGTACATCCCGCCGCTGTCGCCGGTGGTGGACGCGCTGACCGAGTCCGGGCACGACGGGGAGGACGCGGACAACCTGTTCGGCGCGATCGACACCCTGCGCATCCCGCTGGAGTACCTGGCGGAGCTGTTCACCGCCGGGGACACCGCCCCGGTGCGGGCCTCGCTGGAGAAACTCGCCGCGATGCGCTCCCACATGCGGGCCATCAACCTCGGCGAGGAACCGGACGCCGCGGTCGCCGCCGCCGTCGGCATGAGACCCGACGAGATCGAGGCGATGTACCGGCTGCTGGCCGTCGCCGAGTACGAGGACCGGTACGTCATCCCGGCCGCCGCCGTCGGCGACGCCCGCCGCCTGGAGGAGTCGGCCCTGCCGCAGGGGTGCAGCCTCGACTACGAGGGCGGGCCCGGCATGGGCGGCGACGGCCCGTTCGGCGGGGCCTCCGGCCGCAGGAACCTGCCGCTGGTGCCCGTGGAGAACTTCCATCTGCTGCGCCGGCGGCAGACCTCTGTCGACCCGGCCGACGCGAAGGAGCCCTGATGCCCTCGGACGCGGTGCTGTACCAGGCGGCGGCGCTCTGCCTGACCTACCCGGACGACGACCTCATCGCCAGGCTGCCGCTGCTGCGCGAGGCCGCCCCGCAGCTGCGGACGTTCACCGACCACGCCGCCGTCACCCCGGCGCGGGAGCTGGCCGCGCACTATGTGCGGGTCTTCGACTTCGGGAACCGGCACAGCCTGTACCTGAGCTGGTGGCACGACGGCGACACCCGGCAGCGCGGCATGTCCCTGGTCCGCTTCAAGGACGTCTACCGCCGGCACGGTCTTCGGTTCAGCGGCGAGGAGCTGCCGGACTTCCTGCCGGCGGTGCTGGAGTTCACCGCGAGGACCGGCGAGACCAGCCTGCTGACCGAGTACCGCGACGGCCTGGAGCAGCTGCGTACACGGTTGACCGGATACGGCACACCGTATGCAGCCGTCCTGGATGCGGTGTGCGCCACACTGCCGACTGCATACAGCGGGGTGCGCTCATGACGACACTCCTGTGGGGCGTCCTGCCCTACCTCGCCTTCGTCCTGCTGGTGGCCGGCCTCGTCTGGCGCTACCGCCACGACAAGTACGGCCGGACCGCCCGGTCCTCGCAGGTGTACGAGTCCCGGCTGCTGAACATCGCCTCGCCGGTGTTCCACTACGGCATCCTGTTCGTGCTGGCCGGGCATCTGGTGGGCCTGTTCGTACCGATGGCGTGGACGGACGCGCTCGGCGTGGACGAGCACACCTGCCATCTGTTCTCGCTGTGCGGCGGTACGGCCGCCGGGGTGCTGACGGTCGCCGGGATCCTGTTGCTCGTATACCGTCGCCGCACCCGGGCGCCGGTGTTCCACGCGACCACCGTCAACGACAAGGCGATGTACGTGCTGCTGCTCGGGGCGATCGTGCTCGGCATGGCCGCCAAGCTCTCGCATGCCGCCGGCGACGGCTACGACTACCGCCGGACGATCGGCCCGTGGGCGCGCAGCCTGTTCACGTTCCAGCCCAGGACGCACCTCATGGACGGTGTGCCGGTGCTGTACCAGGTGCACGCGGTGGTCGGCATGCTGCTCATCGCGTTCGTGCCGTACAGCCGGCTGGTGCATGTGTTCAGCGCGCCGGTGCGGTATCTGTTCCGGCCGTACATCGTCTACCGCACATGGGATCCACGGCAGTTGGGCCCGCGGCCGGAGCGGCGGGGCTGGGAGCGCCGGGGCTGGGAGCGGCTGGGAAGCTAGGCCGCACCCCCCTCGGCGTCCCTGTCCCGGCCCCTGCCCTTGTCCCTGCCCTTGTCCCTGTCCTCGTCCACGATCTCCGCGTCGACCACACCCTCCTCGTCGGAGGCGGGGCCCTGTTCCGTGGCCGGACCGCCGCCGGTGGAGGAGGCGTTCGCGTACATGGCCTGCCCCATCTTCTGGCTGACGGTGGCGAGTTTCTCCACCCCGGTGCGCAGGGCGGTGGTGTCGGCGTTCTGCTCCAGCAGGGTCTTCAGTTCCGCGGCGGCCGTCTCGACCTCGCCGCGCGTGTCGGCGGGGATGCGGTCCTGGTTGTCGCGGAGGAACTTCTCGGTCTGGTAGACGAGTTGCTCGGCCTGGTTGCGGGTCTCGGCGGCCTCGCGGCGTGTGCGGTCCTCCTCGGCGTACTGTTCCGCCTCCCGCATCATGCGGTCGATGTCGTCCTTGGGCAGGGCGGAGCCGCCGGTGACGGTCATCTTCTGCTCGCGGCCCGTGGCGAGGTCCTTGGCGGAGACGTGCATGATCCCGTTGGCGTCGATGTCGAAGGCCACCTCGATCTGCGGAATGCCGCGCGGGGCGGGCGGCAGCCCGGTGAGGTCGAAGACGCCGAGCTTCTTGTTGTAGGCGGCGATCTCGCGTTCGCCCTGGTAGACCTGGATGCCGACCGAGGGCTGGTTGTCGGTGGCGGTGGTGAAGATCTCCGAACGGCGGGTGGGGATCGTGGTGTTGCGTTCGATCAGCTTGGTCATGATGCCGCCCTTGGTCTCGATGCCGAGGGACAGCGGGGTGACGTCGAGCAGCAGGACGTCCTTGACGTCACCGCGCAGGACGCCGGCCTGGAGGGTGGCGCCGACGGCGACCACCTCGTCGGGGTTGACGCCCTTGTGCGGGTCCTTGCCGGTGAGTTCGCGGACCAGGTCGGTGACCGCGGGCATCCGGGTGGAGCCGCCGACGAGGATGACGTGGTCGACCGCGGACAGCTGGATCCCGGCGTCCTGGACGGCCTGGTGGAAGGGGTGCCTGCACCGGTCGAGCAGATCGGCGGTCAGCTCCTGGAACTGGGCCCGGGTCAGTTTCTCCTCCAGGTGCAGCGGGCCCTCGGCGGAGGCGGTGATGTAGGGCAGGTTGATGGAGGTCTCCGAGGACGACGACAGTTCGATCTTGGCCTTTTCGGCGGCCTCCCGCAGTCGCTGCACCGCCATCTTGTCGGCGGCCAGGTCGATGCCGTAGCTCCCCTTGAACCGCTTCACCAGGTGCTCGACGACCCGCTGGTCCCAGTCGTCGCCACCGAGGTGGGTGTCGCCGTTGGTGGCCTTGACCTCGATGACGCCGTCGCCGATCTCCAGCAGGGACACGTCGAAGGTGCCGCCGCCGAGGTCGAAGACCAGGACCGTCTGTTCGTCGCCGCGGTCGAGGCCGTAGGCGAGGGCGGCGGCGGTCGGCTCGTTGATGATCCTGAGCACCTTCAGGCCCGCGATCTCCCCGGCCTCCTTGGTGGCCTGCCGCTGGGCGTCGTCGAAGTACGCGGGTACGGTGATCACCGCGTCCGTGACGTCCTCGCCGAGGTAGGCCTCCGCGTCCCGCTTGAGTTTCTGCAGCACCCGCGCGGACAGCTCCTGCGCGCGGAAGCGGGTGCCGTCGACCGAGCCCTGCTCCGGGAAGCGCCAGCCGGCGTCGCCCATGTGCCGTTTCACCGAGCGGGCGGTGCGCTCCACGTTGGTCACGGCCTGCCGTTTGGCGACCTCGCCGACCAGCACCTCTTTGTTCTTCGCGAAGGCCACCACCGATGGTGTGGTCCGCGCGCCCTCCGCGTTGGTGACGACGGTGGGCTCGCCGCCCTCCAGGACGGCCACCACCGAGTTCGTCGTACCGAGATCGATCCCGACCGCATGTGTCATGGTCCGTCCCCTTCCGCCCGGGCGCCTGCCGCACTCCCAGCACATGACGTGCCCGCGGCCCTGTCAATGGCGGGTGCCCGGGAACGGCGATGCCGCGCCCCTTGGCGGGGCGCGGCATCCGGGGACGTACGAGACTTCAGGCCAGCTCGGCCGTCAGGGTGATGCTCGTACCGGTCAGGGCCTGGCTGACCGGGCAGTTCTTCTTGGCGTCCTCGGCGGCCGAGGCGAAGCCCTCGGCGTCCAGTCCCGGCACCTCGCCGCGCACGGTGAGGTGGATGCCGGTGATGCCCTCGCCCGGCTGGAAGGTCACGTCGGCCTTGGTCTCCAGCCGGGTGGGCGGGGTGCCGGCGCCGGCCAGGGCGTGCGAGAGGGCCATGGAGAAGCAGCTGGAGTGGGCGCCGGCGATCAGCTCCTCGGGGCTGGTCCTGCCGTTCGCGTCCTGGGAGCGCGAGGCCCACGTGACCGGCTGCTCGCCGATGCCGGAGGAGTCGAAGGTGACGACACCGTTGCCCTCGAGCAGGTTGCCTTCCCAGACGGTGTGCGCGGTGCGCGTGGTGGCCACGATGGTTCCTTTCTAGTGGGATCCCGTGACGCGGGGTCCGTTACGGGTTTTCCGTGCCCCTATCCGATCACATCCGGGCTCATCGCACTCTGAAGACCGGCCCACGCGCGGTGAACGGGAGGTGACTTCCCTGCGGGATCAGATAGGCGTGCTCGCGGCGCACCCGCAGCACGTCGCACCAGCCGTCGGTGATCACCAGCACCGGTGCGGCGGGCGGGAAGTCCTCGGCCCGGTGCAGCAGGTCGACGCCTGGCTGCAGGACCGTGCCGCCGCGCCCGTGCACCCGTACCCGGCCCGCGATCTCGGTGACCGGCAGATAGCCGGCGTCGTACGGGGCGGCGTCGCAGAACACCACCCGGGCGGCCGGTACGTCGCGGGCCCCGGCGTAGGAGGCGATCGCGCCGAGCGCCTTGCCGAGCAGGGTGGGGCTCATCGAGCCGGAGGTGTCGAGGACGACGCCGAAGGTGCAGCGGGCCACCTCCTCGGGCGGGAAGTAGCGGCCCGCGCGGGGGATGTCGGGGGTGGAGGCCTGGCGGCGGGCGGGGCGGGCGTAGGACCGTACGGGCTCCGGGCGGGGCACGAACTCGTCGAACCAGCGGGCGAGTTGCGCGTCCCAGGGCAGTGGCGGATGGCTGAGCGCGCGGATCTCCTCGACGAGGCCGCCGGGCAGGAAGCCGCGCTCCTGCGCCTGGTGCAGGTCCAGGCCGCGGCTGAGGCCGCGCCGGTAGAACTCGTCGAGGTCGACGTAGTCGCCGGGGTGCCCGAGCGGGGCGCCGAGGACGTCGCCGGTGCCCTTGCCGCGCAGGGTGGCCAGGCGCCGGATGCGGCGCAGGTCGCCGGCGATGCGGTCGTAGACCTCCTCGGCGGACAGTTGGGCCAGGTGCGGGTCGTACAGCACTCCCTCGGGCATGGTGCCGACCCGCATCTCGGCCAGCCAGCCGTTGATGACGTAGTCGCAGGCGACATTGAACAGGAAGGGGTCGCGGGGGCCGCAGCGGTCGCCGTGGCGGAGGGCGGCGTGCAGCATCTCGTGGGCGAGGACGAACCGCCACTCCTCGTCGTCGAGTCTGCGCAGCGGGTTGATGTAGATCTCGCCGGCCTCGGGGTTCACGGCGGCGACGGCGATGCCGTGGGCGCGGGCGAGTTCGGCGTCGGCGACCAGTGTGATGCCGGCGGCGATGCCGCCGAGCAGCGGATAGGAGGAGACGAACCAGCTCAGGGCCCGCTCCCAGGGGCGCTGCGGGAGCCGTTCGCCGTCCAGGGAGTCCCGGCGGCCGCCCGCCATGTCCATCGCGGCGGACACGGTCCGGGTCAGCGCGGTGGCGAAGGTCAGCTGCCGGTCCGGGACCGGGCCCTGCCAGGGCTGCCATTCGGTGAGCAACTGGTCGGGGGCGCCGCCCGCGGTGCCGCAGCGCTCGTAGGCGGGCGGCAGGCCGTGGGCCCGCCAGCGCGCGGCGAGCCGCTCCTCGTCCCCGTCGGGGTAGTTCGGCGGCAGGTCCTCGGGGGTGGTGCCGACGGGGAAACCGAGCAGAAAGCGGTTCACCACGACACAGCGGGCGGCGAGGTCGTACCGGTCGGGCTGTTCGCGTCGGCCCCGGGCGGCCGGGACGTGCCCGAAGCCGAGGTGGAGGGCGGCGTGCGCGAGCGCCCAGGCCCAGGCGCCGGGTTCGGCGAGCCGGTCGGGGCGGGTGTGCACGGTGCCGTCGGAGTCGACGACGAGCAGGCCCTCGCGCGGGGCGAAGGCGCAGTTCTCGCGGCGGCAGACGCCGAAGTCGACGGCGGCGAGCGCCGGGTTGGCCCGCAGCAGCCGCATCCCCTCGGCGAACGCCTCGCCGGCCAGGTCGCGTTTCTTCTTCGGCAAAGTACGGCTCACCGCCGGGCCTCCACCAGGCGGGGCATGTCGCGGGCGGCCTCGACCAGGAACCACGAGGGCAGCACGGGGTTGCCGTCGTCGCCCGCGGCGATGACGGTCTGGGCGACCTCGACGGAGATCTCGGCGAGCTGCACCAGCAGCGACTTGGCGCGGTAGGCGATCTGCCGGCCGTTCGCCGACATGTGCTCCTTGCCGGCCGGCAGCTCCTTGACGAGCCGGCCGCGGAACGACTCCGCGAGGTAGTACAGCAGGTCACGGTCCTGCAGTCGGTGCGGCCAGCGGGCGTCGCCCTTGAGGATCGCCTCGATCCCGAACCGGCTGCGCACGACCTTGACGTAACCGCAGAACGCGGTCGCGTGCGCGGGTGTCAGCGTGCCGTGCGCGAGGACGGTCAGGGTCGGCTCGTCCAGATCGGCGCCGAAGGAGTGCAGGGCGTCGGAGAGCATGTGCCAGGAGCGGGGCGTGGAAAACGGTTCCTCGGTTTTCGGCGGCTTGGACCACAGGTGGTCGGGCCGGTCGGTGAGGTGGTCCAGGATCCACGGGTGGATGCCGTGGTCCGCGGCCCAGGTCAGCCAGTCCGTGGCGGAGACCTCCAGATGGACATGGGCGAGCCGGTTGACCAGGGCGGAGGCCAGCGGCCGGGCGAGCGCGTTGTCGGTGGCCCGGTTTCCGGCGCCGATGACGATGGATCCGGCGGGCAGCTCGTAGTTTCCGATACGGCGGTCGAGGATCAGCGAGTAAAACGCTTTCTGCACGTCCGGGGTGGCGGCGTTCAGCTCGTCAAGGAACAGGCAGTACGGCTCGTCGCGGGCGATCGTCTCCGGCGGGCAGAACACCGACCGTCCGTCGCGGATCTGCGGCACGCCGATCAGGTCCTCGGGCGCGAGCTGCGTACCGAGCAGGCTCACGCACTCCAGGCCGAGCGAATCGGCGAACTCCCGCACCAGGGACGACTTTCCGATGCCGGGGGCGCCCCAGAGGAACACGGGCCGGACGGTGGCGAGGCCGAGGAGGAGTTCGGGGACGCGGGCGGGAGTGACGGTGACGGCAGCCTGCAAGGCGGAGCATCCTCGAGGGTGTTCGAGTGGTGTACGACTCGAACAGTGTGGGTGTCGGGCCGGGCAGGCGCAGCCGATTTTCAGGCGGCCCGCTCGTCCTCGGTGTCGCCGGTTTCGGTGTCGCCGGTTTCGGTGTCGCCGGTCAGCGGCACCTGGGGCCCGTTCAGCTCGTCCAGCCAGCGGCGCAGTACCCGGTGCACCTGCTCGGCGCCGGTCAGTTCCGCCGCGCCGTCGACCGGTGCGGACAACTCCAGCGGGGAGAGCAGGAACGGGTGGGACTGGGCGCCGCCGAGACCGCCGTGGGAGCCGATCTGCTCCTCGAAGGCGAGGACCTCGCCGTCGGCGGGATCCAAGGCGGAGTTCACCATGATGTCGGCGGTGTGCGGGAAGGAGTGGGTACGGCGGACCGCGTCGGCGGCGCCGGGCCCGAACCGGGCCAGCGGGCCGGGCCGGGCGTCGAGCCCGTCGAGCGGGATCTCGGCGCCGTGGGCCCCCAGCACCACACCGCCGTGCTCCTCGCTGCGCACCAGCAGGAAGCCGATGCCGGGGTGGTTGGCGAGGGTGGTGAGCAGAGCGGGGTGGCGGGCGTCGATCTCCTCCTTGGTCATGCGGTGGGGCACGTCCGGGAAGGAAACCAGGCCGAGATTGCCGGAGGCCAGCACGATCGGCTCGGAACCGGGAGCGAACCGAGACGGGGGTCCCCCCGCCCGGAGGGGTGGGGAGGGGCGCAACTGCTCGCTCTTCTCCTCCACGGGCCTGCCCAGCGCCGCGCGTACGGCGGCCCGGGCCTCGGCTCCGCTGTGCGTCCGTTCGGCCCGGCGCGGCACGTGCAGCCCGCATCCGGCCCGGACCAGGTCGCCGAGGGTGAGGCCGTAACGGGAGCGGAAGGTCTCGCCGGGGCTCTGCCCGTGGTCGGAGAGGACGACGATGCGGTAGGGGCGGGGGGCGTGTTCGGCGACCCGCTGGAGGAGGGCGAGGCAGCGGTCGAGGCGCTGCAGGACCTTCTCGGCGTCCCGGCTGCACGGGCCGGAGTGGTGGGCGACCTCGTCGTAGGCGACGAGATCGGCGTAGACGGCGCTGCGCCCGGCGAGCATGTCACCCATCACCGCGGCGACGACGACGTCCCGTTCGACGACGGTGGCGAAGGCGCGGACCAGCGGGTAGAGGCCGCCGCGGCTCACCCGGGGGCGCTGCCTGCGGATCCGGGCGCGGGTGGACTGGCTTGTCTCGCGGGCCACCTCGGCGACGAAGGACAGGGCGGTGCGGACGGCGCCCGCGGGGTCGGAGAAGTAGGCGAAGTAGCCGGCGCGGGAACGGTTCTCCCGGCTGCGGCGGCGGGCCGCGATGGACAGGACGAGGGCCTGTTCACCGGCGCCGCCGCTGAAGAGGTTGCCGCGGCTGGCGCCATCCACGGCGAGCAGTCCACTGTCGCCGGTATGCAGTATGGCGCGGCGCTGCAGTTCGGCGGCACTCGTCGGTCGATTGCATACCATCACCTCCCCGCGGTCCTTCTCGTACCAGCGGAAGGCCGGCACGTCGAAGCTGCTGCCGTGGAGGATGCCGAGCTGGCTGGCACCGGTCTGGCTGGACCAGTCGGTGCGCCAGGGGGTGAGGCGGTGGGTCGGCTGTGGGCCGTCACCGGTGGACTGTATGCCGTCCGCGATCGGCTGTATGCGGTCGGCCGTCTTCCGTATGTCGTCAGCCTTCGGCAAGTCGCCTGTCGGCTGTATACCGTCGCCCGTCCCCAGCCAACGGGCGACCGTAGGCATCACCCCCTTGCGGACCGCGTCCGCGAGGACGTCGTGGCCGACGCCGTCCAACTGGACGAAGACCAGGCCGGGCGTGGTGGGGCAGGGCGGGTCGGATCTGCGGCGGCGGGTGGCCAGGCGGTGCAGGCGGCGCCGGTAGGTCTCGTCGTCGCGGACGGCGAGGGCCGCGCCCGTGGCCGAGGCGACGGCGGACATCACCGCGGCCACGATGACGGCGGTCTCGGGGGCCGCCTCGCCACGCCCGGAGGGGTTGATGCGCAGGGCGAGCAGCAGCAGGGAGCCGTTGAGGAAGAAGACCAGCAGGCCGAGCACGAGGGCGGGGACGAGCAGCAGGAGCCGGACCAGGAGGGGCCAGACCACGGCCGAGAGCACACCGAAGGCTCCGGCGCCGCAGGCGGCGGTGACGGCGATGCGGGTGGCGCTGTCGCCGTCGGCGGACTGGAGCTGGAAGTCGGGCAGGATCGCGGCGAGAACGAGCATGGTGAGGGTGGAGACCGCCCATACGGCGGTGCTCCGCCCGATCTGACTGGCGACCCGCCGCCACCGCACGCCCCGCACGCCTGGTCCACCCCACGTCCCGGCCCGCTCGACGCCGGGGCCTCGCTCCACCTTGTCACACGGCGCGCCGGGCAAATGATCCTGCGAGCTGATGGCATTGTCAGTCCCCCCTGTCATCATCCCGCCATGCTCTACGAAGACTTGGTGGCCGAATCCCACAGGAACGACCCGCTCGACGAGGTGAGGGCCGCCGCGCTCGAACCCACGGCGACCCAGGCCGAGATGGGCCGCCCGGGCCAGAGAGGCGGCCCCTAGCGGCCGTCGTAGCCGGCCGTCGGCATGGACAGCCGGCGGTGCACGCGTGCTTTCATCTGCGCGTCGTACGACGGCTCGGCCCGTCCGACGGTCTCCACGCGTACGCCGCGGCGGGCGCACTCGGCGGTGAAGGCCTCGACCGAGGACAGGGCGCGCTGGAGCACGCGCAGGCTGGGCGCGACGAAGACGTCCACTCCGGGCCGGACGCCGTCCCAGATTGCGCCGTGGTCGAAGCGCAGTCCACCGACGAGGAGTTCCCGGGCGATGACGTATCCGCGTTCGGCGGCCCAGCGGGCGCACATGGCGTGCTGGCTGCGGGAGTCGACGAGGAAGGGGTCCGCTTCCAGTTCTTCCAGCGGGGTCAGGCTGGCGATGGCGATGACCCGCACCGGTGCGGGCGCGGGCGCGTTGGAGGTACCCCGCGGCTGTCCCATGGCGTCCCCCTCACCTCCGGGTTTCGCCGCTGACCCTACTCCTGCCCGTAGGCTTCGGGGAGTCGCGTGAGGGAGGCGAAGAGGGTGCCGGTGGAGATCACCTGGTGGGGGCACGCCACCTGCACGGTTCAGGATGCGAACACGCGGGTGATCACCGATCCTTTGTTCGCCCGGCGGCTGGCGCATCTGCGGCGGCGCCGGGGGGCCGTGCCGCCGGCCGAGGCCCGTCGCGCGGACGTCGCGCTCGTCTCGCATCTGCACGCCGACCACCTGCATCTGCCCTCGCTGGCGGCCCTCGCCCCGGGCACGCGCCTGCTCGTGCCCCGCGGCGCACCACGGGCGGTGCCGGGTCTGCGCCGTCTGCGGCGGTTGCGGGTGACGGAGGTTGTCCCCGGGGACGAGGTGCGGATCGGTGAGCTGCTGGTGCGGGTGGTGCCGGCGCTGCACGACGGGCGGCGGCTGCCGGTGGGCCCGCGCCGTTCGCCCGCGCTCGGGTTCGTCGTGGAGGGTGCGGCGCGGACGTATTTCGCCGGGGACACCGGGCTGTTCGACGCGATGGCCGAGCGGGTCGGGCCGGTGGACGTGGCGTTGCTGCCGGTGGGCGGCTGGGGGCCGTTTCTCGGTGCGGGGCATCTGGACGCGGGGCGGGCGGCGCGGGCGCTGGCGCGGCTGGCGCCGCGGGCGGCGGTGCCGGTGCACTACGGGACGTACTGGCCGATCGGGATGGACGCGGTGCGGCCGCACGAGTTCCATGCGCCGGGGGACGAGTTCGTGCGGCTGGCGGCCGTGCTCGCACCGGGGGTGGCGGTGCACAGGCTGGGGCACGGGGAGAGTGTGCGGCTGGAGGTCGCGCGGTGACGTGGCTCGCCGATGCGTCGACAAGCGTGACGACCGGGTCAGCGCAGCAGGCGATCGGGTATCCGACGCTGTTCCTGCTGGTGTGTCTCGGGGCGTTGGTGCCGGTCGTGCCGACGGGGGCGCTGGTGAGTTCCGCGGCGGTGGTCGCGTTTCATCAGATGGCGCCGTTCGCTTTGGCGTTGGTGTTCGTGACGGCCTCTTTGGCCGCGTTCTGCGGGGACATCGCCCTGTACTGGCTGGGGCGGCGCGGGATGGGGTCGAGGAACGGGTCGCGGTGGCTGGAGGCGATCCGGTCACGCGCGCCGGAGGAGCGGCTGGCGCGGGCGCGGGGGAAGTTGGCGGAGCATGGGGTTGCGGTGCTGGTGTTGTCCCGGCTGGTGCCGGCTGGTCGTATACCGGTGATGCTGGCTTGTCTGATGGCGGATTGGCCGTCGCGGAGGTTTGCGCGGAGGAATCTTCCCGCGTGTCTGGCCTGGGCGGCCACGTACCAGGTCATCGGGATTCTGGGTGGGTCGTTGTTCCAGGAGCCGTGGGAGGGGGTTGTGGTGGCGGTCGCGCTGACCGTGGTGATCAGTGCGGCGCCCGGTGTGTGGCGGCGGGTTCGGGCTGCCGGGTGAGGTTTCGTCGCACCCCTTGAGGGGTGCCTCGCTCAAGCACCCTTGAAGCGCCCACCGGCAGGTCCCACAGGTCCTCCCGTTCCAGCCCCGCCTTCTCCCACGCCGCCCGTACCCTCGTGAGGGGTTCCAGGACCGGCTCCGCCGAGAGGATGAAGGTGCCCCAGTGCATCGGGGCCATGCGGCGGGCGCCTATGTCCAGGGTGGCCTGGACCGCTTCCTCGGGGTCGCAGTGGACGTCGCGGAGCCACCAGCGGGGGTCGTAGGCGCCGATGGGCATGAGGGCGAGGTCGATGCCGGGGTAGCGGCGGCCGATGCGGGCGAACCAGTGGCCGTAGCCGGTGTCGCCGGCGAAGTAGAGGCGCTGTCCGTCGGCGTCGGTGAGGACCCAGCCCCCCCAGAGGCTGCGACAGGTGTCGGTGAGGGTGCGCTTGGACCAGTGGTGGGCGGGGACGAAGTCGAAGCGGACGCCGGACAGTTCGGCGCCTTCCCACCAGTCCAGCTCGGTGACGCGGGTGAAGCGGCGGCGGCGGAACCAGCGGCCGAGGCCGGCCGGTGCGAACACCGGGGTGTCCCGCGGGAGTCGGCGCAGGGTGGGGGCGTCGAGATGGTCGTAGTGGTTGTGGCTGATGACGACGGCGTCGACGCGGGGCAGGGTGTCCCAGGGGATGCCGACGGGGGTGATGCGGGCCGGGGTGCCGAGGATGCGGCGGGACCAGACGGGGTCGGTGAGGACGGTCAGGCCGCCGATCCGGACGACCCAGCTGGCGTGTCCGGCCCAGCTGACGGCGAGGGTGCGGGTGCCGACGCGGGGCAGCGGGGCGGGTGCGCAGGGGAGCCGGGGGAGGTCGGCGAGGCCTTCGGGGCCGGGGCGCACGGAGCCTTCGCGGGCGAAGCGGGCGAGGGCCTTGAGGCCGGGCAGGGGGGCGGTGAGCCGGTCGTGGAAGGTGCGGGGCCACACCCGGCGTTCGCCGAGGGGGCGGGGCTCGGTCGGCGGGGGGAAAGGGGGTGGCAAGGGAGCCGGCGTGCCGCTGTCGCTAGTTGGTGCGGCGGATGCGGTCGCCGTGGCCGTGGTCGTGGTCGTGGTCGTGCCCGTGGTCGTGGTCGTCGTGGCCGATCCGTGCTCATGCGTCTGCTGCGTCATCGAGGGTGCTCCCATCGCTGAGCGTCGTCGCGGAGGTCGTCGAGGACCGACGTCAAGGAGATCAACGCGCGTTGCACGTGCGGCAGTTCCAACGGTGCGGGTGAGGTGAGACATTCCGCGCGTTCCTCGTCCGTGGCACCCAGCAGGGGGCCCGTGGCGAGTCGTACGCGCAATGCCCCCAGGTCGTCGCCGAAGCGGTGGCCGCCGGGCGCGGGCATGCCGAGCCGGGCGGTGAGGAGGTCCTCCAACTCCTGGGCGTCGCCGGCTCCTTGTGCGGCGAGGGGTTCGCGCAGCGGGCCGAGGTCGGCGTACAGGTGGCGGCCGGCCTGCGGGGGGCGGACGAGGGCGCCGGCGGCGACGACCGCGGCGTGCGCGGCGGCGGCCACGCGCGCGTGGAGCCGTACGGCGGCCTCGCGGCGCTCGGTGACGGGCGGGGGTTCGTCGAGGGCGTAGCCGGCCGCGGCGGCGACGGGTGCGGCGACGCGGTCGTCGAGCCCGGTGAGGATGTCGAGCACGCGCGCGTGGAGCTGCCGTCCGGGTCCGGTGGCGGGGAAACGGGCGACGGCGGCGGGCCAGCCGGCCGGCAGCAGGGATCCGGCGAGGTCGGTGACGACGGTGACCCGGTCGGGCCGCATCTCGGCGGGGCTGAGCAGGACGGTGTCGTGGGGGTGGTGCAGGGTGTCGCGCCAGGTCTCGTCGCTGACCAGGTGCAGCCCTTCGGCGGTGGCGGCCTCGACGGTCTCGTGCAGCAGTTCCGGCGGGGCGACGGTGGCGGTGGGGTCGTCGGCGACGGACAGCACGAGCAGCCGGGGATCGCCGCCCTCGGCGCGGACCCGGCGGACGGTCTCCAGCAGGGCGTAGGGGTCGGGGACGCCGCCGCTCTCGGCGGGGGTGGGCACGTGGTAGGCGGGCCGGCCGAGCACGCGGGCGTACGGTGCCCACCAGGCGGCGCAGGGGCGGGGTACGAGGACGTCGGCGCCGTCTCCGGCGAGTGCGGCGGTGAGGGCGAGCAGGAGGGCGGGGGCGCCTGGACCCGCGGCTACCTGGTCGGGGACGGTGGGCAGGCCACGCCGGGTCCAGTAGCCGCAGGCCGCCTCGAGGAGGGCGGGGGCGCCGCCGACGGGCTGGGGGTCGGCGCGGCTCGCGGCGGCGGCGAGTACGGCGGTGAGCTCGGGGAGCACGGGCAGGCCGTCGCCGGGCAGGGACGGGCCGTAGCGGACGGGGCCGTGGCCCTCGGGGTCGGTCCGCCGCATGTCCGCCTCCGCGCCGTCCTGGTGCCGTGTGCCGCCGTTCCGGGCCGGGTGGCCGGGGCGGGCTGTGTCGTCGTGGGCTGCTGTGTGGTTGGTGTCCCTGACCGGTGTGTCACCGCCCTGTCGTGCCGGTCGGTGTCGGCAGTGGCCCGTCGTTCCGCTTGGTGTGGTTGCCGCTTGCCGGTGTCCTTGTGAGGGTGTGTACCCGCCCGGCGGCCCTCCATGGGGGTGCAGGACGCTGCCCCGGTCACACGTCCGTGGGCCGGCCTCCCGCGGCGCCCCGGCGGCCCCACAGCCGGTAGCCGGCTCCGCCGCAGGCCGTGGCGATGAGGGCGGAGCCGGCGGCGAGGGCCGGGACCGAGTCGGTGAAGGTGCCTCCCGCGCCGGCCTCGACTCCGTGTTGCACGGTGGCCGGGTCGCATCCGCCGGTGTCGGGGGCCTGCCGCTCGTCGGGCCCGCCGCAGCCGTTGCCGTCGGTGCAGGGGCCGCCGTGGGTCGGCGCGCACCGCTGGCCGTCGTCGGGGCAGGCTCCGCCGCCGGAGCACTCCCGGCCACCGTCGTGGCACCGGCCGGGCTCGCGGCACGGCGTCCGACCGGGACACTTCTCCCCCGCCCTGCAGCCCATGCCGTCCTGGCAGGGTTCGCCCGGCTTGCATCCCCCGTGGCCGTCCAGGCCCGCACCGTCAGGACCCCCGCGATCCGGGCCCACGCCGTCCAGGCCCGCACCGTCAGGGCCCCCGCGGTCCGGGTTCACGCCGCCTGGTCGCACACCGCCCGGACCAACACCATCCGGGCCAGCGCTCTCCAGGCCGC